>DATKHR010000103.1:0-3458 GCA_035510155.1 Vicinamibacterales bacterium | reverse complement strand
CTCGCGCAGGCCGACGGAGTTCGTTCAAGCTGCGCCTGTCAACGGCATGATCAGGTTGACAAAGCCGTCCGAGGTTCGAAGCTCTAGCTTTGCATCAGGACGTTGTCCAAGGCGATGATGATTCCTGGCACTGCGATCGTTTCGAGATCTTAACCCGGAAGGAACCCTCGGATGAAACCTGTACTGATCATTGGTGCAGGCCCGGTCGGGATGACCTTGGCCAGCGAGTTGGTGCGCTACGGGGTGCCCGCGCGCATCGTCGACAAGGCTGCGCAGCGGACCGATAAATCCAAAGCCCTCGTGATCTGGAGCCGGACGCTCGAGCTGCTCGACCGTGGCGGCGGCTCGGCGCCGTTCATCGATGCCGGGTTCAAGGTCCTGGCGGCCAACTTCGTTGCGGGCGACAAGGTCATCGGGCGCATCAGCCTGGAGGACGCAAATACCGCCTATTCTTTTGGGCTCATGCTGCCTCAGTCCGAGACCGAGCGCCTGCTCGAGGAGAGGCTTCAGGGGCTTGGCGTCACCGTAGAGCGCCGCGTGGAACTTGTACGGTTCGAGAGCGGCACGGCCGGCGTCGAAGCGACGCTGCGGCTCGCGGACGGGCGCGAGGAATCCGTGTCGGCACCCTGGATGGTCGGTTGCGACGGAGCCCACAGCACGGTGCGCCACGGACTCAAGGCCCCATTTGCCGGCGAGACCATGGAGAGCGACTGGATGCTGGCCGACATTCACATGACGGGTTACCCGTACCCCGAAAGCGAAATGTCGGTCTACTGGCATCGGGACGGCGTGTTCGTCATCTTCCCGATCACCCCGGGACGCTACCGAGTCATCGCGGATCTTCCTTCCAGCGGGGCTGAGCATCCCCCGACGCCGACGCTGGAGCAAGTCCAGGCGATCATGGACCGGCGCGGGCCGGGTGGATTGAAGGCTTCGGACCCGATCTGGCTCTCCGGCTTCCGGATTAACGGCCGCAAAGTCGCGAGTTATCGCTGGGGGCGCATTTTCCTCGCCGGCGACGCGGCGCACGTCCACAGCCCGGCTGGCGGGCAGGGCATGAACACCGGGATGCAGGACGCCTTCAACCTGGCGTGGAAGCTCGCACTGGTCATCCGCGGGACGTGCACCGACCAACTGCTCGACAGCTATAGCCCTGAGCGGAGCAGCGTCGGTGACCAGGTCCTCGAAACCGCCGCCCGGCTTACCGCGGTCGGCACCATGCGGAACCCTGTGGCGCAGGCGATCCGCAACTTGGTCGGCCACGTAATGCTGGGACTGGCGCCGATCCAGCACGGAATCGTGGCGAACATGACGGAGGTCACGATCGGCTATCCGAAGAGCCCGCTCAACGGCCCCTCCCTCGGCGGGAAGCTGCCCCAATCGGGCGCGCGCGTCGCGCCCGTCGCTGGCCAGGAGCCCGTCGGATCGGGCGGCGCGCCGCGCTTCGCGCTCGACGCAGAAGAGACTCCCGCGACGGCCGAGCTCGTCAGTAGGTTTCCATCGCTGCTCGATCCCGCCGTCCGGCCGCCCCTCGCTCGGGACGCGATCGTTCTCGTGCGGCCCGACGGCTATGCTGCCTGTTCGTCGCGCGATGCTAACGTGATCGCCGGCTATCTTGACGATCTGATTCGGCCGAGCAAGCCGCATTTCGGCCGCTGGTAATGGAAAGGAGCTTCCGTCGTCGCCACCAACAACGCCACCGCAAGCCGCGCGATGCGTTGTCGGTCCGCAGCTTGATGTTCGGCGGCCACTTACCTGGAGACACGATCATGATCCGCACGGCAAGATTCACCTTGGCACTTTCGCTGTTCGCGGCCACCGCGTGGACCCTGGGCCTGACCAGCTCGGTCTCTGCGCAAGACTCCGTGAAGGTGTTCCACAAGACCGTGAAGGTCGGCGACCTCGACATCTTTTACCGCGAGGCCGGGCCGAAGGACGCCCCGTCGATTCTGCTGCTCCACGGCTTTCCGACCAGCTCGCAGATGTTCCGCAACCTGATCCCGGCTCTTGCTGATCAGTACCACGTGGTTGCGCCGGACTATCCCGGCTACGGCCACAGTTCAATGCCGTCGCGCGACAAGTTTTCTTACACCTTCGACAACCTGGCGAAAGTGATCGACGAATTCACGGAGGAGGTCGGGCTGACAGAGTACGCACTCTACGTGCAGGACTACGGCGCCCCGGTCGGCTACCGTTTGGCGGTCAAGCACCCGGAGCGCATCACTGCGATCGTGGTGCAAAACGGCAACGCCTACGACGAGGGATTGGACAACGACTTCTGGCAGCCGCTCAAGGCGTACTGGAAGGAGCCGAAAAGTCGGGAGAAGCGCGATGCCCTTCGCAAGTTCCTCACCTACGAAGCGACCAGGTGGCAGTACACGCACGGGGTACAGAACCCTGAACTGGTCAGCCCGGACGGAGCGACTCACGACCAGTTCCTGCTGGACCGCAAGGGGAACGACGAGATCCAGCTCGACCTGTTCCTCAGCTACGGCAGCAATCCGCCACTGTACCCGGCGTGGCACGAGTACTTCCGCACGCACCAGCCGCCGGTGTTGATCGCGTGGGGGAAGAACGACCAGATCTTCCCGGCAGCCGGGGCCGAGCCATACAAGCGCGACCTGAAGACGTTGGAGTACCACCTGCTTGACGCCGGTCACTTCGCCCTCGAAACCAACGGCGACGAGATCGCCAAGCTGATGCGCGAGTTCCTTGGCAAGCATGTGGCCAAGAAGTGATGCTCAAGCGTCGGGATCCCAGAGCCGCTTGCGGAAGTAGTCCCGCCAGCCCTCGGGGAGTATCGATGACCGGGTCGCGCGACGCAGAAGCTCCTGGTTCTCCGCGTCGACCGTGTAGAGATTGACGACGTCGGCGACGGTCAGGCCCTCGTCCGCTCGCGCGATCCGCTCGATGGGATCGCCCGCGCCGACCTCGCCCTCGAGCGTCACGGCGAAATAGAAGCCGGTCCGGCCGGACTGCAGGAATCGCTTCACGATGTCTGGCCGACCGAACCGGATGCCGAGCTTGTAGCAAGGCATCCGTGGCTGCGTGGCGACGAGTTCCGCCGACCCAACCCGGAAGCGGTCGCCGATCCGGATGTCCGACTCGAGCAAGCCCTCGGTGGTCAGGTTCTCGCCGAAGACGCCCCAGGGGAGGTCCGCCTGGGGAAGCTCGCGGCGCCAGGACTCGTAATGCTCGGACGGGTAGGCATAGACAGCCTTGTCGGCGCCCCCATGCACCGACAGGTCGGATTGCTGGTCGCCTTCGACGTTGAGCGTGGTCACTCGCAGTCGGCGGTCGACCGGTGCCTTAAAGATAGAGGTGAGCACCGTCCGGCCGTGCCAGTCGACCTCGCGTGGCAGCCCGACGCTCAGTGAAACGACTCTCATGCGGACCTCCCCGTGCACCCCGCCGACGGGCCTACCCGAGCCCAGCGGGCCGGACCGCCGCGAGCGGAC
>DATKHR010000102.1:0-5646 GCA_035510155.1 Vicinamibacterales bacterium | reverse complement strand
TGAACACTAGAGCGACGAGCGCGTTCAACATGGCGTCCCCTCGTAACGTTCACTAAATCGTGGCCGCGACGTCAACCATCATCCGACGTGCGCACGGAGCCAGTCGACCAGCGGCCTCACGTCCGCCATGGCCCGCTTGATCCGTCTCACGGTTGTTGTTCTGCGCCAGCTGCCTGAAGAACGTGAAGGTTTCGCGCGGGAATCCGTTGAACGAATCGGTCATGATCGAGTCATCGCGCTGGCCTACGTTTGGAACGCCGAGGCGGGATGTAATGAAAGCCGATCAGATAGACGTTCTCGCCGCGTCCGTGCTTCGCGACTTTGAGAAGGTCGATGACACCGTTGAACCCCGAACGCCGCGCGAGTTCCGGTGTGATATCCGGAAACCCGATCGGTTCAATCGAATCGATTTGAATCTGCCCTTCGTCCATCGGATAGCGTGCGCCGATCCTGACGCGTTGACGCATCCAGATCCGCACGCTGCAGGTGATCTCGCCCCGACGGACGCCGTCGCGCAGACGTTTGGTGAAGACCACGGCAGGATTCTAATAGATTACACTCGCCACGACGGGAGGGTCTTCCGATGAGAATGTGGCGCAACCTAACAGTCGCCGGCGCGGCGCTCCTCATTGCAACGCTCGCTGGGCGCGCGCCGCAGGCCCAGGCGCCGGCCGATCTTGCGCTTGTCAACGGACGCGTCCTCACGGTGGACGCCGCCGATTCGATCGCGCAGGCGGTTGCGATCGCCGGCGGAAAAATCGTCGCCGTCGGATCGGATGATGTTGTCCGCGCGCGAATCGGTGCGCAGACTGACGTCATCGACCTCCACGGCCGCACCGCGACCCCCGGGCTCATTGACACGCACGTGCACTTCTCGGAGGCGGCCGCGCTCTTCACCGTCGATCTGAGTGATCCCGCGATCAAGAGCATGGACCAGGTGCGACAGCGCATCGCCGCGCGGGTCGCCACGGCCACGCCCGGCGAGTGGGTGACTGGAAACGGCTGGGACGAAGGCAAGCTGCTCGAGCGGCGCTACATCACGGCCGCCGACCTGGACAGAGTGTCACCGAATAACCCCGTGTGGCTCGAGCACACGACCGGCCACTACGGTGTCGCGAATAGCTATGCGCTCACACTCGCTGAGGTCAGCAAGGAAACCAGCGCCCCTCCGGCCGGAACGATCGATCGCGATGGGGAGGGCAATCCGACCGGCGTCATGAAGGAGGCAGCGGCCGCGATGATCACGCGCCTCGTGCCGCCGTATACCCGCGCACAGCAGAAGAAAGGTATCGCGCGGTTGATTCAAGACTTCAACAAGGAAGGCATGACCGGTGCCAAGGACCCCGGGATCAACGAGCAGAAATGGGATCTCTATGAGGAGCTGCTGAAAGAGGGGCAGCTGACGGTCCGCATGTTCGCGCTCTGGTCGGGATCACGAAACGGCCAGAATGCCGATCAGGTGATGGCGCGCATGCTCGCTCATCCGAAGCCGCCGGCGTCATTGGGCGACGGCGTTCTCATCTCAGGCGGCGTGAAGATGTTCATGGACGGCAGCGGCGGCGCGCGGACGGCGTGGATGCACAACGACTGGAACAAAAACTTCACGGACACAGACACCGGCAATCATGGTTATCCGTCCATCGATCCCGATGCCTACCGGCGGATTGTCATCGATTTGCACAACGCCGGCATTCATGTGAGCACCCACGCAATCGGCGATCGCGCGATCGACTGGGTGGTCGACACGTACGAGCTGGCGCTCAACGCCAAGCCGACACGAGGTCTTCGCCACGGCATCATTCACGACAACACACCGTCGGATCACGCGATCGAGGTCACCGCACGGCTCCAGCGCGACTTCGACGCGGCGTACCCTGAGTCGCAGGCGCCGTTCATGTGGTGGATTGGCGATAACTATGCGGGCAACCTGGGGCCCGACCGCGTGTTGCGGCTCAAGCCATTTCACACGTTTCTGCAGAAAGGGATTCAGTGGACCGGCGGGTCCGATTACCCGGTGACACCATTTCCAGCGCGGTACGGGCTCTGGTCGTCGGTGACACGCACGACGCTCAACGGCACGTATGGAGCGACGCCGTTTGGGCTGAGAGAATCCGTCGACATCCGGGCGGCTCTCCGGTCCTACACGACGTGGGCGGCCCATCAGCTGTTTCTCGAGGATCGGATCGGTTCGATTGAGACCGGCAAGGACGCCGATATCGCCGTCTGGGATCGCGATCCATACACCGTCCCGGTCGACGCGCTCAAGGACCTGCGCTGCGAGTTGACCCTGTTCAAGGGGAGAGTTGTGTATCGTCGATGATGGCTGCTCGACCTTCCGGTTTAGCATTCCTCGCAACATTCAGATCTTCCGGCCGATCCGCGCTACTAGCCGAAACTTCACCGACGTTGACGGGCGGACTGCCGTGAGACATACTTGTCTCACAGGATGCCCGTATCCGCGACGGTCCGCGATTTGCGCAATAAATTTCCTCAGGTCAAGGAGTTGCTTGAGCAGGAGGGAGAGGTTCTGGTCACCGAGCGGGGGAGAGTCAGATATCGCTTGACGCCTTATTCGCCGACTCGCCGGAAGCAATCCGCGCCTCCCAAGGACTACCTGAAGCGCCTGCGCCGTTGCCAGCCGCGTCCTATCAGCGCCGCCTCGGCACAGGCCCTTTACGACGCAAACCGTGCCGAGCGCTGATCGAACGTACGTTGATCCGAGCGCCCTGCTGAAGCTGTACATCCACGAACCGGCATCGGCTGCCATGAGCGTCTGGAGAGGGCGCACGAAAGGGGCGTTGCCGATAACGCTCCACGGGCGCTTGGAGGTGGTAAACGGCATCCGCCTCGCGTCATTTCGGAAGATCATTAGCGCCGAAGCGTTCAGTGATGCGATCGCGTCGTTCGACGAAGATCTCGCCGAGGGTCGGTATGTCGAGACCGACGTGCTCTGGCGCGCGACACTCAGACGCGCGAGCCAGATCAGTCGAGCCCACACCCCGGCGGTCGGCTGTCGAACTCTGGACGTGCTCCACGTCGCGACTGCGCTGGAGCTGGGGTTGCGGAATTTTGTGACCTTTGACGGGCGACAGCGGCAGCTGGCCCGGGCGGCCGGGTTGAGGCCCATTGCCCCGTCAGCCTGAACGGGGCAAACTCGCTATAATCGCCGCCACACGACTTCGCAAGGAGCAGACGACTATGGCACGCGACTTCCGACCTCTGACGCACACGATTGCGGTCTTGCTGTGCGCGAGCACGGTGGCTTTCACGAGCGCGCAGCCCCCTCCCGCTAGCGCTGGGCAGAGGGGCGCCGGCGGTCGCGGACCGGCGTCGCCGCCGCTCATCATGACTTCGTCGGCGTGGGAGGACGGCGGCGTGATCCCTGACAAGTACACTCAGGCCGCCGGGCCCACGGCACCGTCGCCAGAGTTGAAATGGTCGCAGGTGCCCGCCGGTACGCAAAGCTTTGTCCTGCTCATGCATGATCCTGAGCCCGTCCTCAACCGCGGCTCCAAGATGGACATCACGCACTGGTTGGTGTGGAACATCCCTGGCACGTCCACTGGATTGCCCGAGGGCGTGGCCGCCGGCGAATTGCCCGACGGCACGCGGCAGGTCAGCCTTCGCTCGAACGGTTATATGGGGCCGGGTGCGCCTCCCGGGCCGTACCATCACTACACGTTCGAGCTCTACGCGCTCGACACGAAACTCGATGTCCCGCAGGGAACGGCGCAGGAAGCGGCGGCGACGCGCACCGCCGTGTTCAACGCAATGGACGGTCACGTGCTCGGCAAGGCGGTCCTCGTGGCGCGCTTTCATCGGCCGTAAGGGCGCGACAGACATCTCAGTTTTCAGCCGTACGTTGCTCACCGCACTGAGATCCGCAGACTCACTCGGTTTGCGCTCGGTTTGTCACCGAGCATTCGTGTTACGAAAAGAGCGTTCTGATGCGTGTGATGCTCTCGACAATCGGGTCGCGTGGCGACGTCCAACCGCTCGTGGCGCTCGCGTCGCACTTGAAAGCGCTCGGCCAGGACGTCCGCGTCTGCGTGCCGCCTGACTTCCGCGAGTGGATCGAGAGCCTCGAGATCCCTGTCACAGCCATCGGTCCAGAGGTCCGCAAGTTCGCCGCCTCCAGACCGCCGGCCACGCAGGCAAAGACCCAACCGACGCTCGAGCAACGGCAGCAGATGGCGGAAGCCACGGTCGCCACGCAATTCGAAACAGTCGCTGCAGCCGCGCAAGGCTGCGACATCATCGTCGCGGCGACCGCGCTGCAGGTCGCCGCGCGATCAGTGGCGGAGAAGATGAGAATTCCGTACGTTTTCGCCGCCTACTCGCCGACGGTGCTGCCATCGCCGCATCACCCGCCGCCGCCCTTGCCGCCATTGCCGGGACAGACGCCACCTCCAACGAATGACAATCGCGAGCTCTGGGCGCGGGATGCGGCGCGCTTCAACGACCTCTTCGGCGCGGCGGTCAACGCCCATCGCGCATCGCTGGGACTGGCACCGGTCAACGATATGCGCAGCCACATGCTCAGCGACCGCCCTTGGCTCGCGGCGGATCCGACGTTGGGGCCGTGGCCCGATCCGGCAGACGAGGGAGTGTTTCAGACGGGTGCCTGGATCCTCCGCGACGAGCGTTCGCTGTCGCGCGAGCTGCAAGAGTTCCTCGAGAGCGGCGAGCCGCCGATCTACTTTGGCTTCGGCAGCACTCGAGCGCCCCAGGACGCCGGTCATGTGATGCTCCAGGCCGCTCGCGCGCTGGGCCGACGGGCGATCGTGTCGCGGGGGTGGTTCGACGCGCCACTCGTGGACAACGAAGCCGACTGCCTCTCCATCGGCGAGGCCAACGTGCCCGCGCTCTTCTCACGCGTCGCTGCCGTCGTCAATCACGGCGGAGCCGGAACGACAACCGCAGCCGCGCTCGCCGGGGTTCCCCAGGTGGTCAACCCGGATCACTACGACCAGCACTACTGGGCACACCGAGTCCACGTGCTCGGCATCGGCACTGCGCACGCTTCCGGTGCGCCAACGACCGATTCGCTCACCTGCGCACTTGAGCGCACCCTCCGGCCTGAAGTCGCTGCGTGTGCTCGTTCCGTCGCGACCGTCGTGCGCCGCGACGGAACGCACGTTGCCGCCGAGAGGCTATTGGCACGAGTCAAGCTGGAACTTCGAACGCGCTAGATGCTTCGTGAAGCCACATTGAGCAAATGAAAAGTGTAGGCAGGCCTTCCACGGAAATCCGCTAGAGCCGGGAAGCGCGCAGCTTTCAATCGACGATCCCCGATCTCTACAGCGTGAGGGTGAGCGTCTCCGAGCGGTCCCGCACCGGTCGGTGCGCCATGTCAGGTTCGGACGCCGGCCTTCCGGGCGGGTGACCGAGCTCGATCGCTGCCCGATGCGACACGTCGCGACTGAGCGCATCTGCGAGCCGGGCTTTGTCATCGGTGTAGATCTGCGCGTCGTATCTCCCGCGCGACACCGCGACATATGCGAGCCGGCGGTCGACGAGCGGTTCGCCCAGGCCAGCCGTCTCCAGGTGTACGAGGACGCGATCTGCGAGTTGGCCTTGGCTGCTGTGGCTCGTGACGGCGTAGCCGTAGTCGAGATGCGGATACCTCTCGAGCGAGAACGCCAC
>DATKHR010000101.1:0-5546 GCA_035510155.1 Vicinamibacterales bacterium | reverse complement strand
GGTCAGTCCCGAGATCGGCAGGCTCGCGCCCACCGTGAAGTCGACGTCGCCCGGCAGCGGCGCGAGGTTGCGTGCCTCGACGGCCGCGTACTCGGCCAGGGTGCCGTCGCGATGCCAGTCCGCGAGGCCGAACACCCGCTGTCCTACCGACAGTCCCGTCGTGCCGTAGCCGAGAGCGGTGACCACTCCGGCCAGCTCGTGCCCGGGGATCGAGGGTGTTCGATCACGGTCGAGGCGATCGGTCCAAGTCGAGGGCCACGTCAGCTCAGTCGGGACGAATCCCGACGCATGAACCTGAACGACGACGTCGTTTATCGCTGCCTGCGGCTCGGGCCGCTCCACCAGCGTCATTCCAGCCGTTCCAGCAGCCTGGTCCGTCACCACGATCGCCTTCACCGTACGCCTCCCTGATCATCCATGTTCATGTGTTCGGCGGACACTTATCGTGCTGATCTCACATCACCCGTTGCAACAGCTGACGAGCGGACGCCTCTCGAAATTCTAAAACCAATCTCCTTCGCTGTTGCGGGACCTGAACGATTGGCGACGCATTCGAGACGATCTGCCAGGCACTGCGATGGACGACATGTTCGGCGTGCGGCCGACGGTTCGGTTGCGCGCGAGGGGCGGTTCAGTCCTGCGTATCGGCGAACAGGGCCGCAGGGCTCTCGCCGTGCCACGTGCCCATGCTGCTCAGCACGTGGAACCGAGCGAACGCTCTCACCAAGGCTGTCCGAAACATGCATACACATTTCGGACGCGCCGCTTCGCGAGGATCGCGGTCTGGAATGGTCAGGTGTGTGGCGCTCAATGGCTGACGCGCGGTTTGCGATTACGCGGCCGTCAGCAGCCAGTTGCGAAGCTGGTACAAGTTCGACGCGGTAACCCCTTTAACGCAAGTGGCTCAACTCGTTGCCGGAAGTTCCGCGACCGACCAGGGGAACTCCAAATGAAGCGTGGTGCGGGCCCCCGCAAAGACCCTCCCTAAATCACTCAGAGCAAACCACTTCGAGTGGCGTCTGTCACTCGACTCGATTTGAACCCACGCTACACAGATCGCCACCTTGCGTCACTGTGCGCGTCCGGGTTAGGGATTGGACATTTCAGGAGCGTCGTCAGCGGCCCGCACGCGCGCCCGCAGGTTGACACTCCGTCTCCCGGTCCGGGAAGATCCACTGTCCGGCGAATGACTGCTCGTGACGAAACTCGGCCGCGTCCTTGGTCGTCGGCGCGCGTGCCCGCGCCGCTCACGACGCTCGTCGGCCGGACAGGTGCGGTTGCCGATCTCCTCGCACTCCTGCAATCAACACGGCTCGTGACGCTGACCGGTGCCGGCGGCAGCGGCAAGACGCGTCTGGCGATGGAAGTCGCCCGGGAAGCCGGAGTCCGGACGCAGGACGGCGTTGCATGGATCGAGCTCGCGAACCTGAGCGACGGGGGGCTTCTCGCCGGGCATCTCGCCGCCAGGCTCGACATTCCGGAATCGCCCGGCCGCTCGATCACCGACTCGCTGTTCGACGCGCTTCGCGATCGCGACCTCCTGCTTGTCCTCGATAATTGCGAACACCTCATCGACGCCTGCGCGGAGCTGACACAGCGGCTGCTCTGTTCCTGCCCCGGCCTGAGAGTGCTCACTACAAGCCGGGAAGCGCTGGGCATTGTGGGCGAACGGGCCTGGCTCGTGCCGCTGCTTCCGGTTCCCACCGACGACGAATCACACGACTTGTCGCGCGCCGGCCTGGTACCGTCGGTCCAGCTGTTCGTCGATCGTTCGCGCGGCGCGGTACCGAACTTTGCACTCACACCCGGGAATGTCAGGGCCATCGCCGACATCTGCCGCCGGCTCGACGGCATCCCGCTGGCGATCGAGCTCGCCGCCGCCAGTGTGCGCGTGCTGGCGCCGGAGCAGATCACCGCGCGTCTTGATGGCGTGCTCTCGTTGCCGGGGGCGCGCGGTCTCCGGGCGCGGCATCGAACGCTGCGGGAAACCATCGACTGGAGCTATCAGCTACTCACCTGCGAGGAGCAACAGCTGTTCGATCGGCTGGCCGTCTTTGCCGGCAGCTTCTCGCTCGACAGCGTCGAGCAGATTTGTGGCGACGACGCCGAGCCGTCGAGGGACGTCATCGACGTGCTCTCGGCGCTCGTCGACAAGTCGCTCGTCGTGTGCGAGCTCGGCGACGACCGCGCCCGGTATCGCCTGCTCGAGACGATGCGACAGTACGCGCGCGCGCGGCTCGAGGTGAGGGGCGAGTTGGAAGCGCTCGCCCGGAAGATGGCCGAGCACTTCGTCGCGTTCGTCGAGCTCATCGAACCCAGACTGCTCGGCGCCTCCGATCTCGAGCTTCAGGCACTGCTCGAAGAGGAGTTGCCGAACATCCGGGCCGTTGTCGAGTGGAGCCTCGCCGAGCCGTCGCGAGCCGTTTACGCGCTGCGCCTGACCAGCATGCTCAACTGGTTCTTCTACACGCAGGGACGTTTTCGGGAAGCTGTGTCGTGGCTCGAGGCGGCCCTCGAGCAGACCGAAGACGCACCAGTACTCTTCAGGGCGCGAGCGCTCCTGGCGCGGGGCGGCCTCGCCATCTGGCAGGGCGACCTCCCGAACATGCGTCCTCCGCTCGAAGAGAGCGCGGCCTTGCTGCGCACGCTCGGGGAACCTCCGATGCTGGCAGCCACGCTCAGCGGACTGACGGGCGCGGTCCTGGCTGAGGGAAAACTCGACGAGGCCGACGCGTGCGCGGAAGAGGCGCTGCGCCTCTTCGACCGCCAGCCGGAGTCGGCGGCGGGGAGAGTCATCGTGCTCTACTGGAGAGGATTCATCGCGGCGCGACGCGGGCAGATGCTCGTGGCCCGCGAGTCGTTCGAGCAGGCCCTGGCCATCGGACGCGCCCTTGCCCATCGTCCGGGAATCATCGCACATGCGCAGTATGGGTTGGGACTCGTCGAGGCCAGACAGGGGCGAATGACGGACGCTGCGGCGCGCTTGACAGAGAGCCTGCGCATTCACCACGACGTGCACGATCGCTGGGGCATGTTTCAGTCGATTGCCGCGTTCGCGCAGGTTGCCGCCCGCTCCGATCCGGAGCGAGCCGGACGCCTGCTTGGCGCATCCGAGGCCATGCGCGTGAAGATCGGCGTCCAGATGCTACCGCAGGCTCGTGAGGAGTATGAGGCGCTCGTCGCGCGCGTCCGCAGCATGCTGGGCGAGCCGCGATATCGCCAGGTGTGGGAGGCGGGGCGAGCGATGGACGCCGCGGAAGCCGTCGCCTACGCGACCTCGGCCGCCGGCACGCTGGACGAGGCGCCCGCCCCGTCGGCCAGACGCGGAAAGCCTCGCGAGACTCCAGACCTCCGCGTCGTGACGCTCGGCGCGTTCGACGTGTTCTACAAGGGGAAACGAATCGCTCCGCGCGCCTGGGGTTCTGCCAAAGCTCGCGAGCTGTTCGTCTTTCTGCTCTGCCACGCGGACGGCTGTACTCGCGAACGCGCTGCCGCCGCGCTGTGGCCGGAAGCCTCGATGTCGCAGGTCCGCAACAACTTTCACGTCACCCTGCACCGCATCCGGCGAGCGTTCAGGGAGGGCGATCTGATCCAGGCGGACGCGGACCGCTACCAGTTCGATCCGGATCGATCCATCGACTTCGACGCCGCCACGTTCGAGGCCGGAGCACGCGCGTTGCTGGCACGACTTCGGGCTGGGCATCCGCTCCCGCCGTCGGGAGACGCGATCCTTTCGCTTTATAAGGGCGAATTCCTGGAACAGCAGCAAGCCGGGGATTGGCACCACGCGCGCCGCGATGCCCTCCAGCGGCTCTACCTCGACACTCTTCTCGCCTGTGCCGATTCGCTGGCGTCTTCGAACCGCGAGCGCGAGAGTGTCGACCACTATCGCCGGCTGCTCGACTACGACGCCACCAACGAAGCCGCCGTCAGGGGCCTGATGGACGCCGAGGCGGCGTTGGGCGACCCGGCCGCAGTCCGGACGACCTTCGAGACCCTCGTCCGCATGTTGCGGAACGACCTCGACACCGATCCACAGCCCGAAACTACCGCCCTCTTTCGCAAGCTGACATCAGCCGGATCCCGGTAATCGTACCGTAATCGGCCTGTAAGCGTCTCGTAATCGCCCGCCGCCTACTGTTGGCGGCGTGACAGGCCACCGAACGGCGGCAACTCCCCACGGGCCACGGGTGCTGGTCGCTGACGCCTCCAGCGCAGTCGCCAGGACCGTCGCACGGCGCCTCATCGCAACTGGCCGATTTGATGTCCGTCTCCTTACCTCGGACCCTGGATCGTCAGACTTCGAGTGGGGAGCCGGGTTTGAAGCAGTCCCCGGCGGTCTCGAAGATCGCGCGAGCCTCCGCAGAGCCCTCCGCACGTGTGTCGCCGTCTTCGCGGACGTCGCATCCGGCGACGAGGGACAGGAAGCGACGCGAGGCAGGAACCTGATCAACGCCGTCGCCGGAGCGGAGATTGACTACCTGGTCCTGTGCACGCGGTCGGCCGATCTCCACGCCTACGCGCAAAGCCTCGAATTGCCGGCCACGTTCATTCGTCTCCTGGCCCGCATGGACCTGCCGTTCGAAAGCACAGGAGATGCAGTCGTTCAGATGTTGGAGAACTCGGCTGCCTACGTCGGACGGCGGCTCGCCATCGGCGGTGCCGCGGGCGTTTCATCAACACTCACGAACAACAGTCAACAACCCGAGGAGTGGTCATGAAGAAGAAGATCTGGCTCGCACTCGCGGCAACAGCCGGCGTCGTGACACTGTCCATCGCGGGGCTCGCCGTCTATATCGCACGGACCTGGGATCGTGTGTGGGACGCCCCGCTTCCCGCCATCCACCGCAGCACGGATCCCGAGGTAATTCGCCGCGGCGAGTATCTCGTCAACGGTCCGGCGCACTGCGTGCTCTGCCACTCGGATTCGATCGATACCACCGAACGGCTCATGGCCGAGGGCCGCCCTGTACCGCTTGTCGGCGGAGCCAGGTTCGCCGCCGCGCCGCTCGGGGTCGCTTATTCGAAAAACCTGACACCGGATCCCGAGACGGGCATCGGCCGCTACAGCGATGAGCAAATCGCTCGGCTGCTGCGATGGGGCGTGCGTCCCAACGGCCGCGCCGTGATTCAGCTCCTCATGCCTTACGACGGCATGAGCGACGCCGACCTTGCGGCGATCATCTCGTATCTTCGTGTGCAGGCGCCAGTCAGGCACGAAGTGCCGGCCGACGAGTTCACGCTGATCGGCAAGATCGTGAAGAGCCTGGTGCCCGTCTTCAAGCCGCGCAGGGCCGTGTACCCCGCCAACACTGTTCCGGACTCGCCCAGAGCGCGAGGCAAGTATCTGGCGCGACACGTCGCGAACTGCGTCGGATGCCACACCAGGCGGGAGCCCCCGACGTTCGCGGCGAAGGCTCCCGAGTTCTCGGGCGGCAGCGAGCTGGAACCGGAGAAGCGCAGCGGTGCCGATCCGTTGGTGTGGTTCAGGACGCCGAACCTGACGCCGGCCGCCGGCAGCGCGCTTAGCAAGTTCCCCGACCGCG
>DATKHR010000100.1:0-8458 GCA_035510155.1 Vicinamibacterales bacterium | reverse complement strand
AGCAGGAGCCCGCTATCACCACGAGAGGCCGATGATCTCTTCCTGGCGCTGGTCCTTCCCACGCTGGTTGCCGCGGTTCGTGGAGACCACGTCGGGTCGACGAAGTGAGGACGCCAAGACCCGGCGACCGCGAATCGACGTCACTCATTTTGATCGTCCCAGGGATGGTCACCGGGAGCGAGCTTGCCGGCTTCGAGCGTCATCACGCTCTCCGCCAAGCTCACGGCATCGTCGCGGTGATGCGTGACGTAGATGGTTGGCCCCTGAACGCGTGGGGACACCTGTCGGAGGAGCTGATAGAGCGAGTGCTTCGTCTCCCGATCCAAGGACGAAAAAGGTTCATCGAGCAGCAGAACTGACGGCCTGCCGGCCAGCGCCCGGGCAATCGCGAGCCGCTGTTGCTCCCCACCCGAGAGTTGCCCCGGT
This sequence comes from Vicinamibacterales bacterium, assembly GCA_035510155.1. Taxonomy (GTDB): domain Bacteria; phylum Acidobacteriota; class Vicinamibacteria; order Vicinamibacterales; family CAVVIG01; genus DATKHR01. The sequence goes on along the minus strand of DATKHR010000100.1, from coordinate 8,032 downwards.
CGGCGACGTTCGAGCCCCGCGAGGCCGACCAACGACAAGAGCGATTGCGACTCCGCGCGTGTTAACCCTATCGGTCGGCCCACCAGGAAGACGTGATCGATTGCGCGCAGATGCGGCCAGAGCGCGAGGTCCTGAAAGACAAGCCCGACGCGGCGCTCATGCGGCGGCAGGTCGATCCCAGCGGATCTGGAGAAAAAGACCCGCGTGCCCAACTCGATGGTGCCTGCCTGCGGCGTGAGGAGACCGGCAATGGCCGCCAACAGCGTCGACTTGCCGGCTCCGCTACGCCCCCAGAGGACCGTGCGACGACTCGCTGGGAAATCGGCGCTGCAGCCGTCCAGGATGACGCGTCCATCGCGCTCCACGGACACATTGCAGACGATCAGATCAGTCACGCCGCCGCCACAGAAGTGCTGGGCCTGCTGCCGCCAACGTCACGCTCGTGACGGCCCCGACGAGGACGGTAAGCGCCAGAATGCCGACTGTCGAGGAAGGCGCGTTCGCCGACGCGAGATACAGATTCAATGTCAGTCGCGACGCACCAGGCGGCAGCAACAACGACGCGACGTCACGGTCCGCGAAGGTGAGCGCTGCAATCAGCGCCGATACCGCCACCAGCGACCAGCCGATGAGCGGCAGCACGAACAGTAACGCCCGCTGGACCGGTGAGACACCGACCAGCGCCGCGGCGTCTTCCGACGACGTGGGCAGGCGCGAATAGCCGACCGCGAACCCGAGCATGGATAGCGGGACGGCGCGGGACGTGTAGGCGACGATCGGCGGGATGGGGAGACCGCCCAAGATTTGGCCGACGCCGAGCCAGCCGATCGCGTAGATCGCGGCGGGCACGCAAAAGAGCAGCAGACCGAGCCACAGGAACGCGGGCATGGCACTGGACCGGCGCGCCGGGTAAGCAGCGGCGAGCGTTAAGGTCACCGCGCTCCAGGCACAGCCCACCGGCTCGATGATCGACACCATTACCGTTGTCGCATCGGCCAGCCCCCGAGGCGACGCGCTCGGCAACGCTTTCAGAATCGCCCACGCATACCCTCCAATCGACAGGAGCAGGCCAGCGGCTGGCGCGGCCGCACAGAGACTCAGGACCGCCGACCCAGGTGTTCGCGTCACGCCGCGTCCACCACGCGAGGATTTCAGGACAGTACGGAGCAGCGGTCGTGCGGTGAGCACGCCCAAGACGAGAATCGCCACCAGCAACGGAACGACCAGCGGCAGCGTTTGTCTGATGTCAAACGATTGCGCAAAGGTCGTCACGATGTCGGTCATGACCGTTCGGAAGCCGAACAAGAAGGGCAGCTCGGATTCGCCGAGCAGGAGAATGACCGTCAGAACAAATCCCCCCGCCAGTGCGGACCCCAGGAGCGGGAGGAGGACGACTCGGGCGCGTGTCATTGGCGGCAAGGCAACACGCGCCGCGTCGTACAAGTGTGTCGGCAGTTGACGGAGCGCCGCGGTGACCAAGAGGAGCGCGATCGGCGCTAGCGCGAAGCCCGCTATGGCGGCTGCCGCCCACGGGCCGGTCACGTTGCCCAACAGAGATGTAACCCGCGTCGCCCCCAGCCACCAGAACGCAGGGGGCGCGGCAACGGGGACGACCGCCAGAACAAAGAGCGCTCGCCGACCAGGAACCTCGCGCGTGCCCAGGAGAACGCCGATCGCGCCGCCCGTGATCGTCGCGACAGTTGCGCCTGTAAGAGCGAATCCAAGTGTCCGCCCGAATGACACCCAATCGGTTGCCAGACGATCGGCTGAGACATGTTTGATCAGAACGAACAGCGGCGCGGCGAGGAGCGCGAGGAGGGCTCCCATGGGAACGGCGGCGACACGCGATGCCCATGGGCGCGCGATTCGGATCACAACCCGAAGATCGTCTTCATGGTGGCGTCCATGGTCGGGAGCTTGCGCGCGACGGCCGCGTAATCGACATCCATCACGCGCAGACCTGTCAGCGCCGGGAGGAGCTCGGGACCTTTCCCGCCGGGGTGCAGCGGGTACTGGGCGGCATCGCTGGCCGCCAGGATCCGCTCGGCCTCCTCTGACGTAAGGAAATCAATGAATCGTCGAGCCGCGCCAGGATGGGGCGCGCCGCGAATGAGCAGTGCCGCATTCGGCATCAGTGGTGTGCCGAGCGCGTCCGGGCCATCTTGGTCGGGGATCAACAAGGCGACAGCCTTCTTCTCGCGCAAAGCGACGACCGCATCATCCTCGTCGAGGAGACCGATGTCCACGCGCCCATCAGCTACCCGGTCCTTGACATCGGAATTACCAGCGGCAACGACCGCGTCGTTGGCCTTTAGGCTCTCGAAGAACGTCGTCGCCCGCGCGTCACCCCATTTCGTGAAGAGTGCTGCCGCGTGAAAGGACATCGTACCGAAGTGTGGATTGGCGAAGGCAAACCGCCCCCTCCAGCGGGCCTGTGTCAGCTCGAGGATCGAGCGCGGGGCCTCGGTCGGCTTGATCCTGCCGGTGTTGTACAGGAAGACCCGGATCCGAGCGGCAAATCCCGTCCACAGGCCTGTCGGACTCCGAAACCGGCTGGCGATTCCAGACGCGCCCTCTGGGATGTACGACTCGGCCACGTTCTGGTCCACCAGGGCGACGGCGCGGCTCGTATCCGAGGACCAGAACACGTCCGCTTTCGGGTGATCCTTTTCTCCGACGAGGCGTGCAGTCAGCCCGGCTGTCTTCGTCTCCTCGGTGTCATAGAGTGGCAGGACGTTGACGCGGGTCTTCGCCTCGTAGGCGCGAAAGATCTGTTCCGCGAACTCTTTGTCGGCTGATGAGTACACAACAACTGTCCGATCACCCGCCTGCGCGCCAGACGTGCTCGACGGTTGGCTCTTCCCGCAGCCGGCCGCTGCCACGGCAATGCCTAATCCCACGATGACGATCGCGCGCGTCATCTGGCGATCCCTCTCGTCTAGGTGCGGGCCGTCATTTGGCACCGTAACTGAAATCGTCAAACACCGTCACACTGTCGGCTTTGGTCCACATGCCGACTTTGCCGGCATCTTTGAACGTGTCATCGTCCCAGTCAATGACTTTCTGGCCGTCGTATGTGACGGTGAAATGACTGCCGGCAAAGTCCACCCGAAGGGTGTGCCACATGTTCGATGCCACCTTCATGTTCGCGCGTTTTTTTTCGGTGCGGCGACCGTTGATCGTGTGATAGATCGTGACGTTGTCTTCGAGCGCGTTGGCACGCGCGACGTAGTAGTTGTTGGTATCCTTCAGGCGCCACACGACGCCGCCTGCCTGATCTTCCTTGCCGGAGATCGGCTTGAACTTCACTTCCACGAACCCGTCTTTGATGCTCGTATCGTCCTTGAAACAGACAGGATACGTCGCGACACCCGACTGCTTGAGCACGTTGGGCTTGCTGGGCGCGCTCTCGTCCCTCTCGATCGTCCATTTCGCCGTTCCGGTGCCTGTCCTCGTGGCGGTCCAACCGGCCGGCGGCTGGCCAACAGTGGCGTCGTCGAAGCTCACCATTTCGGTTGCCGCCGCAGCCGAGGTCGTGAGTCGGTCCACTCTGGCTAATGCGACCACACCGATCAAGGCCGCCGCGTCGATGATGATCCCAAGCATTGTAAAACTCCTCTGGAACGTGGTGTGCGACGCTGCCTGCGGCGCTATTCGCCGAGTCATGGATTCGTTCATTGTCACGCCCCCCTTTTGCCAACCGCCCCCCGAGCGTCGCGAATGATCCTGTTCGGCGATGTCACCGCGTCGCTAACGCCGACCCAGTTCACCTCGGGTGTCGCCGGACACCTCCCCCCTAAAGTTTGTGCCAGTCAGCGCGGGCAGGCTCCCTTACTTTTTCGTCAGAAACCCGACTTCGTCACCGCACCAGCTAACATGTTCACCGTATGCGCACACTTGTATCTCTTTGGATTGTAGCCGTCACGTTCGCCTTATCCGTGGCGGTGAGCGTCTCGTCCCAGACCCGCGTGGTGACCCCACGCAGCGATCCCCCGGCCTCAGCCCCCGCGCCGGCCCCGCCGCCGCCGGAAGGCCGCGTGTATGTGGGATCCCAGGCGTGCCGACGTTGCCACCAGCCCATTTACGACCGCTGGGCAAAGACGCGCATGGCTAACGTCGTGACGGACCCGCGCGAGCACGCAGAGAACGTGCTCCCTGATTTCAACAAGGCGGATCCCTTGCTTACGTTCAAATTAGCTGACGTAGCGCTCGTGTACGGGTCGAGATGGAAGCAGCGATACTTCACGAAGGTCGGCAATGACTACTTCCCGTTACCGGCACAATGGGACGTGAGCCACCGTATGTGGCGCCCATACATGGTGCAGCCGAATACGGACTGGTGGGTGCGGTTCTATCCCGCCGACAACATGAAGAGGCCCACAGGGCCCACTTGTGACGGCTGTCATTCCGTCAACTACAACGTTCAGACCAAAACGGTGACGGAGTGGAACGTCGGCTGTGAGAAATGTCATGGGCCTGGTGGCGAGCATGTCCGCAGGCCCAGTGCGGCGACGATCGTCAATCCGGCGCGCCTCGACTACGTGCGCGCGACGGATACGTGCATGCAGTGTCACACGCAGGGTCAACCGCTGACGAACCCGATTCTCGGGCAGTACTACGACTGGCCAGTGGGGTTCCATCAGGGGGCGCATCTGAACGAGTTTTGGAAGCTCGAAGAGCACACGCTCGGAGAGACGTCGTTCACTCACTTTCCAGACGGGACAGGGCACAAGAATCGTATGCAAGGGAACGATTTCGTCCAGAGTGTCATGTACCGACGTGGCGTGACCTGTTTCAGTTGTCATGACGTTCACGGCACGCCCAACGACGCCGATCTCATCAAACCGACGCGACAGTTGTGCACGACGTGCCATGGGACGACGTCCCCGAACGGACCGCACGCCGCAACCCTGGAGGCACACACACACCATCCTGCCGGCAGCCCCGGGAGCGAGTGCGTGGCCTGTCACATGCCAAGAATTGAGCAAACGATTGCCGACGTGAACGTCCGCAGCCACACATTTCGGTTCATCACGCCATCAATGACTGACCGGTACAAAATCCCGAATCCGTGCACGGGCTGTCATACCGATCGGACGACTCAGTGGGCACGTGAGGCTCTGAACGGGTGGTCCGCCGTGTCGCCGTGGCGGATCAACTGATCGCGAGTGGGGAATGCAGTAAGCTGAGATGTTCGACCCGAGAAGCCCCGAACGTGATTAAGGTGCCCAATGCCGCGATCCGCTTCACGCCGAGTCTTCCCGCTGATGCGTTGAAAGAGCTCTATCGCCAGTACGGCGCCGGCGCGGCGCCCAAGTTTGGTGCACCGAGGCGCTGAGGGCCAGATGCAACCACTCGCAGTTCTAAAGTTAGCCCTTCAGGCGCTGGCGCGCAACAAAATGCGCAGCGTCCTGACCATGCTGGGCGTCATCATTGGCGTCGGCGCGGTCATCTGCAGCGTCGCCGTCGGGGAAGGCGCCTCGAATCAGATTCAGCAGCAAATCGCCAGCCTGGGCAACAACATGGTGTGGATCGAGGCGGGTGGCCGGAGCGTCAATGGTGTGCGCACGGGGACCAAGGGAACCAAGACGCTTGTGCTCGGGGACGCGAAGGCAATCGAGCAGCAGATCACACTCGTGACCAACATCTCACCGCATGTCGACACGAACGTGCAGTTGGTGTACGAGAATCAGAACTGGTATACGGCGGTGCGCGGGGTGCCGCCCCAATACCTTCAGGTTCGCGGCTGGACCATCGCTCGCGGCAGCGGGTTCTTTCAAGACGACGTGGACCATGCAACCAACGTCTGCCTGCTCGGTCAAACCATCGTGGACAATCTGTTCGGGACGACGGACCCGATCGGGAAGACCATCCGCGTCAAGAGCCTCCCGTGTCGCGTCATCGGCGTTTTGGCGGCGAAGGGCCAATCGCCATCGGGCCAGGATCAGGACGATACGCTGATGATGCCGTTCACGACCGTCCAGAAGAAGATCAAAGGCATTAACTGGCTGGACGACATCATGTGCTCGGCGGTATCCCCAGCGGCGATCCCGCAAGCCGAGAAACAGATTGCGGCGCTCCTCCGTGAGCGCCACCACTTGCGGTCCGACGAGGAGGACGACTTCAACCTGCGTCATCCAGCAGAGATTGCGAAGGCGGGCGCCGAATCGCAACGCATCATGACCTTGTTGCTGGCGAGCATCGCGTCGGTCTCGCTGGTGGTCGGCGGGATCGGGATCATGAACATCATGCTCGTTTCGGTGACGGAGCGGACCCGCGAGATCGGTCTGCGCATGGCCGTGGGGGCGAAAGGCGGCGACGTTCGCCGTCAGTTCCTTGGCGAGGCTACCGTGCTCAGCCTCCTCGGCGGCGCCATGGGAGTCCTGTTCGGGGTTTTCGCGTCACGGATGGTATCTTCGGCGCTGGCCTGGCCGACGGCGGTCCCATTCCAGGCGCTTGTCGTCGCCGTCGCGTTTTCCGCGCTCGTCGGCGTCTTCTTCGGCTACTACCCGGCGCACAAGGCGGCGAACCTCGATCCCATCGACGCGCTGCGCTTCGAGTAGACCATGAGAGCAGACCCGCACTATTCAGCCGCCTCCAGAGTCATCGCGCTCGGCGCCGCGCTGCTCGTGTCCACGGCGCCGGCCTGGGCGCAAACCACGGTTTCACGGACGCCAGCACCGTTATCGGGGGAGTTCTTCATCATTTCGTCAGTCAATCCCGCCAAGCAGCAGATCCTGGTGAAGCAGCCTACCGAAGTGACGCAAATGATCCGCGTGGACGCCCGGACTCGATATGTCGACAAGAGCGACAAAGCTATCGCGCTGAGCGATCTGCGAGCCGGAGATACCGTCTACATCATCCTGCAACCTGGCTCAGACCTCGCGCTCGAAATTCACAAGGGCCTCATGACGGTGGCGGAGTTGCAGCGCCGTTACCTCCACTCGAAGCCCTAGAGGGCGCCATTGTCAGAAGAGCCGTGCCGCTATTTCGGTCGGCTCGGCTCGGTTTGACGCGTCCGACTATTTCGTCGGCACGAGGCGCTTCAGCTCCTCGTCGAAGTGCTGGACGACGATCTGTGGCGGCGTGCCCGAGAGCTCATCTGCGGGTGTTGAGATTGCTCACGGGTCCCCCCGCGACGCGTGCTTGAAACGACATAGCGGCAGTGTATAACTGGCCGCGGACCTCAATGCGACATCTAGCGTGCCTGGTCATGCACAAGCTTGAAAAGAACTTGAGGGCGATATGACGACGCGCAATACCTATTTGAAGATTGAGCAGATTCTGGGCTATTCGCCGGTGGAGCCAGATGACCACGTCTCGCCTCCGATCGTCTATCGGCGCGATTGCATGCGAAACATGGGGCACGAGGACGGCACGATCCCTTCCGACGAAGTGGACTCGCGGCGGCTGACGGCGGTCATCTATCGGGAGTACCTCGATGCTCATTTTCTCGTCCCCAAGCCCGACAAGCTCGTTGTCGCGGACATCAACGAACCCGCCTACACGCGGCGCGTGCCCGGCACCGTCATCTACGCTCGGCCGGGCGATGTCCTGAAGATTCACGTCAAAAACGCCGACGTCGTGCCGCACAGCTTCCACCTGCACGGCGTTCGGTACGGCATCGACTCGGACGGATCGTGGCCGTTCGGGACGCAGAGTGACGATGGGCGCCGCTCGGACGAGATCTGCCCCGGACAGACGTGGGTCTATACCTACGAAGTCACCGACGAGTCAGTAGGCGCCTGGCCGTTTCACGATCACTGTCGCAACATCGGCACCTACATCGACCGCGGTCTGTTCGGCGGCCTGGTCGTGCTGCCCGAGAAGGACCACGAGCATCTGCCCGTGTTTCCGCTGCCTGACGGATTTCTCGACCGACTTCGTAAGACGGTCGACGAACTGGCCAGCGCTGGTCACGCTCATCGCGGTCGCGACAAGCACGCGTCACATCAGCACCGGCATGAGTGCGAACCGGAGCACCCGCTTATGCCCGGGATGCGCGCAGCGAGCGCCTCCACGTCTACCGCAG
>DATKHR010000099.1:0-18197 GCA_035510155.1 Vicinamibacterales bacterium | reverse complement strand
ACGCAAAGGGCTACGAAGGTGGCAGTGGCGCCGCCGAAGGGGCGCGTTTTGGGGTGGCCATCGGCCTGTTCGCCGTGGGCTACGCGGTCCTCGTGTCCTACGCGACGACGAACATTGGCGGCCGCATCACGCTCGCGCTTGCTTGCGCCGCGGTAGTCGAATGGACCATCGACGGCATTGTGATCGGGCTCCTGTATAGCAAGGGAGCACCAGCGAGGAAGTAACCCGATCCTGAGCTCGAGGCCGAAGGTTATTGCCCCGGCGCGACGCACATGCCGGGCTCGGCGTGCGGAATCGCTCGCAGGTATCGTAGATGGAAGCCAGATCGTTATCGCTCATGTTTCTGAAGATCGGCCACGGCATCACCTGGAGAATGTGCCCGTCTTCGGGGTCGCGACCGTGCCGAATCAGTGTGAGGAACTGTTCGAACGAGTGGTCGCCGTCGGGGCGGCCCGTGACCGGATCAGGCGTCAGGTTCGGCGAGACGACGTTCGGTGGATTGAATAGAACCCCGCCCGCGAGACGGTTCCGCCGTCGCCGACCGACAGCGGTACAGCTGCGCGGAGTATCATTGACGGATCATGACCACGGCCGAGAAGCCCAAAGGGGGGCTTGAAGATACCGTCGCCACGTCGTCGGCGATCTGTTACCTGGACGGCGATCGCGGCGTGCTCGCGTACTGCGGATACGACATCCACGATCTCGCCCGGCACGCGACCTTCGAAGAAGTCTGTTATCTCCTCTGGCATCGCCGACTGCCGACGCGCGCGGAGCTTGGAGATCTGCAGTCGCAGCTCGCTGCGGCGCGTTCGCTGCCGGAACCGGTTGAGCGCTTGATGCGGACGCTTCCAGTGGCGGGAGGAGGCAGCGGAGTTGGCCGCGTCGACGCCGGCAGCAGCATGGATCTCTTGCGAACGCTGACATCCGCGCTCGCCCACTACGATCCCGACGCGACCGACAACACTCAGGCTGGCAACGCCCGCAAGGCGGTCCGCCTCACCGCACAGATCGGCTCGCTCGTTGCGACAATGGGACGCATGGCCGCAAACGGTGGGCCGATCAGGCCCGATCCGGCGCTGGGCCACGCCGCAAACTTTCTGTACATGTTGACCGGCGAGCGGCCGAGCGGCCTGGCGACCCGAGCGTTCGACGTCGCCCTCATCCTCCACGCTGATCACGAGCTGAACGCTTCGACCTTCGCTGCCCGGGTCGCCGCCGCCACGCTGACCGACATCCACTCAGCCATCGTCGCAGCCATCGGGACCCTCAAAGGACCGTTGCATGGGGGCGCGAATGCCGACGTCATGCGGCTGCTGCTCGAGATCGGGCCGACCGCGCCGCTCGAACGAGCCGAAGCCGTCGTGCGGGCGAAGCTCGCGCGCAAGGAGAAGATTCCCGGTTTCGGGCACCGTGTCTATCACACGGAAGACCCGCGCGCAACGCATCTGCGGCAGATGTCGAAAGAGTTGACGGCAAAGGCAGGGCAGCCCGTGTGGTACGAGATGTCTCAGCGCATCGAAGCGCTCGTCAAAGCAGAGAAAAAGCTCAACGCGAATGTCGATTTCTACTCGGCATCCACATACCACGCGCTCGGTATTCCAATCGATCTGTTCACGCCAATTTTCGCCGTGAGCCGCATTTCTGGCTGGACGGCCCATGTTCTCGAGCAATACGCCAACAACCGCCTGATCCGACCGAGGGCCGAGTACATCGGTCCGGTCTACCTGCAGCGATATCAGCCAATCGACCGACGCTAGAAAGCACCCGGGGGCTGGGGGGACAGCTGCCCGTCACCAATTTGATGTGGGAGGGTGAGCGTACAGTGGGAAACCGGTGACGCTTGCCCACTCTGCGCGCCCGATGCTACGATCGGCTGCTGGACGGTGCTCGAATGAAGGCAAAAGGGTCGCCCCGAACTACTCCTCGAACACAGACGTCCCGAGGCGCACCCGAACCGGCGCCGGTTGCCTTTGGCGTTGTGATAGCGGACCGCGGTCGACTGGTGCTGCCCGCTGAAGTCCGGGACCGGCTCAACATCAAGCCTGGCGACCGTCTCACCTTGCGCGTCGAGCCGGATGGCACGATGAAGCTCCTGACCGCCGCGGCGTTCGCCAGGAGTCTTCGGGGCATGTTCAAGCACCTCGAATCAGGTCGGCTACTCAGCGACGAGCTCATCGCCGAACGCCGGCGCGAAGCGGCGATGGAGGAGCGAGACACGCAGGCGATGCTGGCGCGAGCGAGGCGGCGCAGACTTGCGAAATGAGCTCTAATCGGAGCTCAGCCGTAGTGCTGGACGCGTCGGCGCTGCTTGCGCTGCTGCGGGAAGAAGAGGGGGCGGAGCGCGTCGAGTACGCGGTTCGGTCCGGCGCGCTCGTAAGCACAGTCAACTGGGAGGAAGTTCTGGCAAGGCTTGTCGATGTCGGAGGCGACCCTGAGGAAACCGCCGCAAAGGCACTCCCGTCGAGCGGCATAGGTCAAGTCGCCCTCGTTCCGTTCGACGACGAGCAGGCGCGTGAAACTGCGCGCTTGCGGCGTTCCACGCGGAGCCTGGGCCTGTCGCTCGCGGATCGAGCGGCGCTGGCCCTGGGCAAGCTGAGGCGTCTGCCCGTGCTCACCACCGACCGCGCGTGGCGATCGTTGCGAATATCGGTCAAAATCGAAGTCATCCGATAGTGGATCCTCAGCACATTCGAAACTTTTCGGTGATCGCGCACATCGATCACGGCAAGTCAACGCTCGCCGACCGCTTCCTCGAGCTGACCGGAGCGCTCCAGGCCCGCGAGATGGAAGCGCAAGTGCTCGACGCGATGGACCTCGAGCGTGAGCGCGGCATCACGATCAAGGCGCATCCGGTCCGCCTGAATTACACAGCGCGGAGCGGCGACCAGTACGTCCTCAATCTGATTGACACGCCGGGCCACGTCGACTTCTCTTACGAGGTCACGCGATCGCTTGCCGCGTGTGAGGGCGCGCTGCTGCTGGTGGATGCGTCCCAGGGCGTCGAAGCGCAGACGCTCGCGAACGCGTATCTCGCCGTCGAGAACAACCTCGACATCATCCCCGTCATCAACAAGATCGATCTTCCCGGCGCACAGCCCGATGAAGCCCGCCGTCAGATCTCCGAGATCGTCGGGCTCGATGGTGATCACGCCATTCTGGCCAGCGCGAAGACGGGCGCCGGTGTGCCCGAGATCCTCGAGGCGATTGTCGAGCGCCTCCCCCCGCCGGCAGGCGATCCAACGGCGCCCCTCAAGGCACTGATTTTCGATTCCTGGTACGACCCGTACCGTGGCGTCGTCATCGTGGTTCGCATGATCGACGGCCTGCTCGAGCCGGGAATGAAGATCCGCCTGATGGCGGAGGGGCGAGACTACGAATCGCTCCAGGTCGGCATCTTCACGCCGAAACCGATCGAGGCGAGCTCGCTCGGCGTCGGCGAGGTCGGTTTTCTCGTCGCGAACATCAAGAAGATCAGCGACGCGAAGATCGGCGACACCATTACCCAAGCGGATCGGCCGACGAAAGATCCCTTTCCAGGCTTCAAGGAGCTGAAGCCGATGGTGTTCGCCGGGTTGTATCCGGTCGAAGGCCACGAGTACCCCGAGCTTCGAGACGCGCTCGAGAAGCTGCGGCTGAACGACGCGTCGTTCTTTTACGAGCCCGAGACCTCAGTGGCCCTCGGGTTTGGCTTCCGGTGTGGCTTTCTCGGCCTGCTGCACATGGAGATCGTCCAGGAGCGGCTCGAGCGCGAGTTCGACATGGAGCTGGTCACGACGGCTCCGGGCGTGTTGTATCGCGTGACGACAACCGATGGGGAAGTGCACGAGATCGACAGCCCCGCCAAGCTCCCCGATGCCGGCCGCATCAAGGTCATCGAGGAACCGGTGATCACGGCAATGATCATGACGCCCGCCGAGCACGTTGGCGCCATTCTGCAACTGTGTCAGGACAAGCGCGGCGTGCAGAAAAAGCTCGAGTACACGTCATCCGACCGTGTGCTGATCACATATGAGCTGCCGTTCAACGAGGTGGTCCTCGACTTCTACGACAAGCTCAAAACGCTCTCGCGGGGCTATGCGTCGCTCGACTATCATGTCACCGGGTACTGGCCGTCGCCCCTCGTCAAGCTGGATATCCTGGTGAACGGCGACCCGGTCGACGCCTTGTCGGTCATCGTTCATCGCGACATGGCATACGAGAGGGGACGCGCGCTCGCATCGAAGATGCGCGAGCTGATACCGCGTCAGATGTTCGAGGTCGCCATCCAGGCGGCCGTGGGAGGGCGCATCATCGCCCGCGAATCCGTCAAGGCGATGCGCAAGAACGTCCTCGCCAAGTGCTACGGTGGTGACATCACGCGCAAGCGCAAACTGCTCGAGAAACAGAAGGAAGGCAAGAAGCGCATGAAGCGGGTCGGCAAGGTCGAGATTCCACAGGAAGCGTTTCTAGCTGTCCTCAAGATGGGCACGGAGGGCGATTGACTCGTAAGCGGCCGCCAGCGAAGACCATGACTGATTTCAAGAAATCGACCCTGCGCGAGTACTTCGAGTCGATCGTCATTGCCGTCATCCTGGCGCTGTTCATCCGAACGTTCGTCGTGCAGGCGTTCAAGATCCCAACCGGATCGATGGAGAACAACCTCCTCATCGGCGATCACCTGCTGGTCAACAAGCTGATTTTCGGTCCCACGGCGACGCGCCTCGGCCGCGCGCTCTTGCCGGTCGGGGAGATCAAGCGGGGCGACGTCATTGTCTTCAAATATCCTGTCGAGCCGGATCGCGATTTCATCAAGCGCGTCATCGGCTTGCCGGGCGAGACGCTCGAGATTCGAGAGAAGAAGGTGTACATCAACGGCCAGCCGCTCGACGAGCCGTACGTGCACTTCCTGCAGCCCGCGAAATCGTTGACAGAGGAATCTGAAGTGACGTCGAGCGACGTCCTGGAGCGGTACGGTCCCGTGACGGTGCCGCCCGACCAGTACTTCATGATGGGCGACAACCGCGACAACTCGCAGGACAGCCGCTATTGGGGCTTCATGTCGCGCGACCTGGTCAAGGGCAAGGCGCTCGTGATCTACTGGTCGTACGAGTCAGGACGCGAGGATTATCAGGACAACGGCGCCGGCGCGGCGCTGCGCGGGTTCGCGTCCGTCTTCGTCCATTTCTTCACGCGGACGCGCTGGGACCGTATGCTGCACCAGATTCATTGAAGCTCGAGAGAGCTCGAGATCGTCCTTGATTAAGCTCGTCATCAAGCTCGCGATCGTGGGGCTGGTAGCCAACGCGGCGTGGCACACCATGGTGGCGTATACATCGTTCTACAAGTTCAAGGACGCCGTGCAGCAGACGACGCAGTTTGGAAGCGATAAGAGCATCGACCAGCTGAAGACGAGGATCGTCGCGCTGGCGTCCGATCATGACCAGCCCCTCAGTGAAGACGACCTGACCATCCGCCGGGAGGGGTCGCACACGTTCGTCGACGGTTCCTATTCGAAGAGCATCGATCTTTTGCCCGGCTACTCGCAGCCGTGGACGTTCGAGATTCACACCGATACCTTTAGTGAGACTCCCACGGCCAAATAGGAACGATCCACCGCCTCCGTCAATCCCCGTACTCCGGCGCGCGCGGTTTCGCGGTACCCTTCGTCGCCGATGCCCTCCAGGTTGGTCTCGACGTTCAGGCGTGCGCCCGTCGCGCCCGCGCGTAGGAGCGCCGCAGCGACGCCGACGTCGCTCGCTGCCGCGCGATTGCCGTGAGCGGCGACCACGGCCGCTTGCTCGAGCGCCTGCGCAGACAGCCGCATGACGTCGAGCGGCACTTCCGTCGCGCCGCCGAGCGCCCGCTGGATCGCGCGCTTCCGCTCCTGCTGCTCGTCGACCGACGCCTTCGGCATCCGGTAGGCCGCGACCACCGACTCGTACGCCGCCGTGTCCGCGTCGATCGCCTCGGTGAGCGACTGGCGCAGCCCCGAGAGTGCCTGGGTGGCCGCTTGAAGCGCCGCCTGATCCTCGTCCGAACCCGCGCGCGTCTTGGGCAGGCCGGCCACCATCATGAGCAGCGAGACCCCGACGGCGGACGCCAGCGCGGAAGCCGAGCCTCCGCCCGGCGTCGGATCGTTCGAACCGAACGCGGCGAGCAGATCGCGAACCGACCGATCAACGAGCATGCACGACCTGACCCCTCTTGACGACCGCCGTGATCGTCGCCGCGCCGACGCGAAGGAGATCGACGGCTGGCCCGTCGACGATCACCGCATCCATCTGTTTGCCGACCTCAAGGCTCCCGACGCGATCGTGGCGATCGAGCGAGTATGCGGCATTGATCGTGGCAGCGACCAGCGCCTCCTCGAACGTCAGTCCCATGCCGAAGCACGCCAGCGCCATCGCAAACGGCATCGACGGCGAGTACCCGGCGCCTGGATTGACATCGGTCGCCAGCGCAACGGCGACACCACGGTCGATCAACGCCCGAGCGGGCGCGAATCGCCCGAGTTTCAGATAGAAAGACGCAATCGGCAGCAATGTGGCGACGACGCCGGCCTGCGCCATCGCCGCGGCGCCCTCGTCATCCACGAAGATCAGATGATCCGCTGAGCGGACGCGGCACGCTGCGGCGACCCTCGATCCACCGCTCGGACCCAGCTCGTCGGCATGAATCCGCAGTTTCATTCCCGCGCGCCGAGCCGCCTCGAGGATCTCGCGCGACTCCTCGGGCGTGAAGACACCCGTCTCGCAGAACACGTCGCACCATTCGGCGAGCCGCTTGCGCGCCACAGCGGGAATCATGTCGTTGACGATGCGCTCGACGTACTCGCGCCGTCGGTCGCGATACTCCACGGGCACCTCGTGCGCGCCCATGAATGTTGGCGAGATGTCGATCGGATGGCTCTTGTCGAGATCCTTGAGGACCCGCAGCGTCTTCAGCTCCGACTCGGTCGTCAGCCCGTATCCGCTCTTGGCCTCACACGTGGTCGTCCCGCACCGCAGCATTTCATCGAGGCGCGCGCGGGTCGCGGCCTCGAGAACCGCCGCCGGGGCGTCGCGCGTCGCGCGCACGGTGCTCACGATGCCGCCGCCGCTGGCCGCGATCTGAGCGTAGGTCGCGCCGGACAGTCTGCGTCGCAGCTCGTCGCGCCGGTCACCCGCATAGATGACGTGCGTGTGCGGATCGACCAGCCCCGGCACGACGGCGCCTCCGCGCGCGTCGACAGCCACCGCGCCGGGCGCCGCGGTCCCCTCGCGCCGCCAGTCTTCTTCACGCCCCACGAACACGATGGCGCCGTCGCGCGCGGCAAGCAGGGCGCGGCCGACCGATCCGGCATCGCCCTGGGCGCGGCCGATGCGCGGTGCGGGACCTGCGCAGGTCAGGACTTCCGAGGTGTTGTGGATGAGAAAATCGGCGATCACGCGCGTACGGTATTTACGAGCGACGAGCGACGAGCGACGAGCGACGAGCGACGAGCGACGAGTACCGAGTCCCGCGCCGCTAGATCGCCTTGCGCGAGTCTTGATCGCTCTCTTCGGCTGGTTGTTCGGCGGTTCGCGGCCGGTGCAGCAGGATTTTGTCGTCGTGCTCGCGCGTGTCCTGGTCCCGCACGAATTCGAGCGTGTTCCGCAGCGCTTGGATGGTCGCCTCGATCGTCGTCTCGACGTCCTTCCGCTTCAGTTTCAGCCCGTCCATCTCACGCTGGATGTCCTCGAGCCGGGCTTGCGCCTTTTCGACCAGCAGCGCCGATCGCCCCTCTGCCTCCGTAAGGATGCGCCGCCCCTCTTCCTCGGCGCCCGCCCTGATGTTGTCAGCCAGCCGCTGCGCGGTAATGAGCGTCGTCGTGAGGTTCTTCTCGGCTTCGCGGTGCTCGCCGAGCATCGCCTCCATGCGCGTGACATCCTGGCGCAGGCGCTCGGCTTCCTTCACGGCCTGCTCGAACTCATCTGCCACGGTCACAAGAAACGACGTCACTTCGACCTTGTCGAAACCGCGGAGCGCAGAGCTGAAGCGCTGCTGGCGGACTTCGGCTGGGCTCACCTTCATAGGCGTGTTTTCTCCTGATCGTTTATCGGCCGATTGGCCATCGCGCGACAGAGCCGGGTCGAACATCGCCCTAAACCCGCTCGCCAACGTCACGAAGCCCGAATTCCAAATCCCGCGTCACGCGCGCTCCCTCTCTGGTTCGTCGCGGTGTTTCTGCGTCTCCGGGCCGCTGTCGTCTGCCGCCGGTCGCGGGCCAAAAATGGCGCTCCCGATGCGCACGATGGTCGCCCCCTCTTCGACGGCCACCTCGAAGTCATGACTCATGCCCATCGACAATTCCGCCAGCAGGGAGCCATCAACCCCCAGGCCGACCAGGCGCCTCCTGACGTCTTGCAGCGCCCGAAAGTACGGCCGTGCGTCTTCCGGCTCCGCGACAGCCGGCGGCAGCAGCATCAAGCCACGCATCCGCACCCCAACCATCGTTCTCGCCGCTTCGAAGATGGCGGCCAGCTCCTCTTCATGGGCGCCGTGCTTGGTGCTCTCGCCGGCCAGGTCGACCTGGACCAGCGCATCGACGCGCCGTTTGGCGGCGACGGCCGCATCGTCGAGCCTGTTCAGGATGTCCACGGTGTCGACGGAGTGAACCACGTCGAACCGGGCGCCGGCCTTCTTCGCCTTGTTGGACTGGAGGTGTCCGATCAGGTGCCAGCGCAGCTCACGCCCCACGGTCGCATCCATCGCATCCATCGTGTGCAGGGCGTCCATTTTCTGGAGGGCTTCCTGAACCTTGTTTTCGCCGAAATCGAGCTGCCCTGCGGCGGCCGCCGCGCGAACGTCGTCCGCGGAGAACGTCTTCGACACGGCCACGAGTCGAACCGATGTCGGATCGCGGCCCGCGCGACGCGCCGCCTGCGCAATGCGTCCGCGAACGACCGCCAGGCGCTCGCGGATCACATCAGGATTCACCAAACTCCCGGTTCGCTATTTCTTGATCGTCGCCAGAATCCCCTTCGCCGTCGCGGCGTTCGGACCGCTCGGCGCGAGCTTCAAGTACGTGTCGAACTCAGTCGCCGCCTCAGGCAACTTTCCCTCGTTGACGAGCGCCATGCCCAGTTGATAGTGCGCCTCGGCGTGGTTCGGGTTCGCGGCCACGGCCGCCTCGAACTGTTTCTTGGCGTCAGGAATCTTCCCCGCGTTCCAGAGGATGACGCCCTGGTTGTACAGCGCGTCGGCGTTGCCGCCCCCTGCGGCGCCCGCTGCGCCGCCGCCGCCACCCCCGACCTCCATCGCCTTTTTGCTCGCTTCGGCCGCGAGGTCGAATTTGCGCTGCATGTTGTAGATATTCGCGAGCCCGTTGTACGCCTCGGCGTACTCCGGCTTGATCTCGATGGCTTTCTTGTATTCCGCTTCCGCGTTGTCGTAATCCTTCTTCTGCGAGTACATGTAGGCGATGTTGTAGTGGCAGTCGGCGCAGGTGGGGCTGATCTCGACCGCCTTGTTGAAGCTGGCGATCGCGGCGTCGTAGTCGTTCGCTTTGCTGGCGGCGATCCCATCCTCGAACGCCTGCTTCAACGCGGCGTTCTTGGCCGCCGCTTCCTTGCTCACCGGCGCGCCTGGGCCGCCGCCGGCGCCCAGCACCAGCGTCACCTCGGCCGGGCCTCCGACGCGCACGGCAGCGAGGGTTGGCGCCGACGACAGCTTGTCCTTCTCCGCCACCACGTTGTAACGCCCGGGCGGCAGACCGATCTGCACGAACTCGCCCTTCTTATTCGACTTGGTCTCGAAGTGGCGGTTGACCCCCTCGGTCATGTCGATGCTGACCTTTGCTCCGTCAACCGGCTGTCCGGACGTGTCCTTCACGACGCCCTTGACCATTCCGGTGGATTGCGCGGCAGCAGGCAACGCAATCGCCAACGCCAACAACACCGCGCCGGCCAACCACGCGAGGTGGAAGAGCCGCGCGTTCAATCGGCGGACCATTTGAATCCTCCCTGTGACGCTAAAGTACCAAATCTATCAAAAACCAGATAACGAAATAACCAGATTCAGCGTTCAGCGCGCTGTTCCTGCTCAGGATTCGCTGGCAAAGAAGGCGTGCACACGCTCGAGGTCGTATACCACCGGCGCCGGGGGCAGTGAGGCCACGAAGCGCCGCCCATAGCCCTTCGTTCGCAGCCGGGGATCGAGCACAGCCAGGACCCCGCGGTCCCGCCGATGCCGGATGAGCCTGCCGAGCCCCTGCTGCAACGTCAGAATAGCCAGCGGCACCTGATACTCGCCAAATGGATCCCCGCCCCGCGTGCGGATGGCCTCGATCCGGGCAGACGTCACCGGATCGCTCGGTGACGCAAACGGCAGCTTGTCGATGATCACACAGCTTAGCGCTTCCCCAATCACGTCGACCCCCTGCCAGAAGCTCGACGTCGCAAACAGCACCGCGTTCGCCGTCTTCCGGAACTGCGTCAGCAACTGCGTGCGCGGTGCCGTCCCCTGCGCGTAAATGGGGTAATCGAGCGCCATTTCTGCCATGGCCTGCACGGCGCGCATGCTCGCATAGCTTGTGAAGAGGACGAACGCGCGCCCTTCCGTGCGCCGGAGAATCTCGATGACTTCGCGGGCGGCCGCCACCAGGAACTCCTGCGAGCGAGGGTCCGGCATTCGCCGCGGCAGGTAGAGGATGGCCTGTCGCGCAAAATCGAATTCAGACGCGAACCTAATCTCGTTCCCGTTTTTGACGCCGAGCCGGTCACGAAAATACTCGAACGTGCCGTCCACCGTCAGCGTCGCCGAGGTCAGCACCACCGTCGTCATCCGCTCGAACAGCACCTCGCGAAGAATCGACGAGACATCGATCGGGGCCGCGCGAAGAAAGATGCCGCGCCTACGAAATTCGACGAAGTACACGAACTCATCGTCTGCCGCGCGGAGCAGGAACCGCAGCTCGTCGCGAATTTCACCCGTCCGCCGGACGAGAGCCGCGATCTGCTCGACGGCGGCAGAAGTCGCATCGTCCGTGTCGCCCTTCTTGCCCTTCGGCTTGTCGAGCAGCGCCAGCGTCGACTGCAGGATCTCTAACGCACCGCCAAGATGCGCCCCTTCGTCCTGAATGTCGGCCAGAGACTCTACGGTCGCCCGGATGCGCTCCTCGCTCCTCAAACTGCTCTCGCGCCGATGCGCGTGGGCGAGAGCGTTGAAGAACTGCCGCCCGTGGTCGCGCAGCCGCTCGACAGCCTTGGCGATTTCGTGCTTCGTTGAGCGATCGTCGACCCCGGCGACGGCGAACCGCTCCACGTCGCGCGCCAGCTCCTCGAGGCGATAGTTGCTGACGCTGATGCCAAAATACTGCGTCGCCACCTCCTCGAGCTGATGCGCCTCGTCGAGAATCGCGCGCGAGCACGCCGGGATCACTTCCCCGTATGCACTCTTGCGAACCGCCGCGTCCGCGCAGAGAAGGTGATGGTTGACGATGACCACGTCTGCGGCGGCGGCGCGCTGCCGCATCTTCGTCACGAAACACTCCTGGTACCGTGAGCATTCGGTGCCGAGGCACGTTTCCGACGTCGCCGCCACCTCCGTCCAGAACGGCAGCTCCTCGGGCAGGCCCTCCAGCTCGGCGCGATCGCCCGTCTCCGTCGTCGCCGCCCATTCGCGGATCATCGGCAGGAAGACGTCCTGCGTGCGGAGGCCGGCGCTGTCACCGAGCTGATCGAGCTTGTGCAGGCACAGGTAATTCGCGCGTCCCTTCATATAGGAGGCAGTGAACTTGATGCCCAGCGCGTCCCGCAGCGCAGGGAGGTCTTTGAAGTAAATCTGCTCTTGAAGGTTCTTGGTGCCGGTTGACACCAGCACGCGTTCGCCGCTGACAATGGCTGGCACGAGGTAGGCCAGCGTCTTGCCGGTCCCGGTGCCCGCTTCGGCGAGCAGCACGCCGCCTTCTTCGAAAACGCGCGCCACCGCCCGCGCCATGTTCAGTTGTGCGGCGCGAGGCTCGAAGTCAGGCAACGCCCGCGCAAGCGCTCCCTCTCCGGCGAAAACGGCTTCGACCCGCCTGGTGAGCCGGCCGCCCTTAATCAGACGCTTTATTCCGGATACAGGGGAAACTTCCGGCACAACGCCTCGACTTCAGCGCGGATGCGGCCGAGCGCCCCGTCATCGTCCGGCGTCTTCAACGCGCGCGTGACGAGCTCGGCGATGAGCCCCATCTCTCCCTCGCGCATGCCGCGTGTCGTGACCGCCGGCGTGCCGACGCGGATGCCGCTCGCGACCATCGGCGGGTTCTGATCGAACGGAATCGCGTTCTTGTTGACTGTGATGCCGGCCTTGCCGAGCGCGGCCTCCGCCACTTTGCCGGTAATGCCTTTGGAGAACACGTCCACGAGCATCAGATGGTTGTCCGTCCCGCCGCTCACGAGCCTGAAGCCCGCATCCGAGAGCGCCCGGGCAAGGGCCGCCGCGTTGGCGACGATCTGCCGCTGATATTCTGCGAAGGACGGTTCGGCGGCTTCCTTGAACGAGACCGCTTTCGCCGCGATGATGTGCATCAACGGCCCGCCCTGGACGCCGGGAAACACCCTGCGGTCGATGTCTTTTGCGTACTCCTCGCGGCACAGCACGAGCCCGCCTCTCGGTCCCCTCAACGTCTTGTGCGTCGTCGTCGTCACGACGTCGGAGTGCGGAATGGGCGTGGGATGAATGCCAACCGCAACCAGCCCCGCGATGTGCGCCATATCGGTGAACATCTTCGCGCCGACCCGATCGGCCGTCGCGCGGATGCGGGCGAAGTCAATCACCCGCGGGTACGCGCTGGCGCCGACCACGATCATTTTCGGCGTGTGGGCATCCGCGAGCCGATCGAGCTCGTCGTAGTCGATCCGTTCATCTTCCTTGCGCACCCCGTACGGGACGATCGTGTAGAGCAGACCGGAGAAGTTCAGCGGATGTCCGTGCGTCAGGTGGCCGCCATGCGCCAGGTTCATGCCGAGGACGGTGTCGCCCGGCTTGAGGAAGGTCATGTAAACGGCCATGTTCGCCTGCGCGCCGGAATGCGGCTGCACGTTGGCATGATCGGCGGCGAAAAGCGCTTTTGCGCGAGCGATGGCGGCGCGCTCCGCGACGTCCACGAACTCGCAGCCGCCGTAATAGCGCCTGCCCGGATACCCCTCCGCGTACTTGTTGGTCATCACCGAGCCGGCGGCTTCGAGCACGGCGCGGCTGACGAAGTTCTCCGAGGCAATCAATTCCAATTCGCTGTTCTGACGATGGCGCTCGTTCCGAATCGCTTCGGCGATTTCCGGATCCGTTTCGGCGAGACTGCGCCATATCGCGACGGCCGTTTGGATCGTCATGACGATCGTTTCTCTTCTTCCCGGATTTGCTCGACGCGCTTCTGGTGCCTGCCTCCTTCGAACGCCGTTGCCAACCACAACGAGAGGATCTCGTCCGCAAGGCCCGTTGCAACGATGCGCCCGCCCATCGAGAGCACGTTGGCGTCGTTGTGCTGTCGCGACAGGCGCGCGGTATAGAGGTCGTTGCAGAGCGCGGCGCGGACGCCGGCGATCTTGTTGGCCGCGATCTGTTCTCCCTGGCCGCTCCCGCCGAGCACGATACCTCGGTCGACCCGGCCATTCGCGACAGCTCGCGCGACCGAGAAACAGATGGGCGGATAGTCCACAGGTGTCTCGTCGTGGGTCCCATGGTCGTCCACGGTATGCCCAAGGCGGCCGAGCGTCGCTCTCAGATGTTCCTTCAGCGCGAAGCCCGCGTGGTCGGCGCCAATCGCAATTCGCATGAGACGCGATTTTACTATACGCTTTCGTCGTTCACGTTTTGGTTGTCCGTCGCGTGCTCGAGGGCGAGAACGAAAGCGTGCAAACCCCCTACGTCGTCATCTCACCCCGCGGTGAGGCGCGCGTGCACAGCGGGCACCCCTGGATCTATCGCAGCGACGTGGTTGACGCGCATGCGCACGGTGGCGATATCGCCCTGGTCAAAGGGCCGCGAGGCCGCCTTGTCGGCCGAGCGCTGTACAGCGACCGCTCGCAGATTGCGCTGCGCATCATCGATCTGGACGCTGGACAGCACAAATCTGGCGAAACGGATCGCCCGTGGTTGCAGACGCGGATTGCCGCCGCTGTCGCGTTCCGCCAGACTCTCGCGATCGATGCGACCGCTTATCGACTCGTCCACGGCGAGGCCGATCTCCTCCCTTCACTCGTCGTCGACCGTTACGGCGACTACCTCGTCGTACAAGCGCTGTCGCAGGCGATGGATCGGCTGCTGCCCGAGGTTGTCGCCAGCCTCAACGATCTCGTGCACCCCAAAGGCATTCTCGCCCGAAACGATCCACGATCGCGTGTGCTGGAGGGCCTCGATCAGACCGTTGAGGTCCTGAGCGGCGAGGTGCCCGCGAGCGTCATGGTGACCGAGCTGGGGATCGAGTACGACGTTGACCTTCGACACGGACAGAAGACCGGGCTGTTCCTCGATCAGCGGGAGAATCGGGAAGCCGCCGCGCACTATGCGCGAGGCCGATTGCTGGATGCCTTCAGCTACAGTGGCGGATTCGCGCTGGTGCTCGGGCGGCATTGCCGGGAAACCATCGCGATCGACATCTCAGAGGAAGCCGTCGCACGCATCAAGCAGAATGCGACTCGAAATCGCGTGAGCGTCGACGCGCGCGTCGGCAACGTGTTCGACGAGCTCCGCGGTCTCGAACGCCTCGGCGAGCGCTTCGATACCATCGTGCTCGATCCTCCCGCCTTCGCCAAGAACAAGGCAGCGGTCGCGAACGCCCGTGCAGGCTACAAGGAAATCAATCTCCGGGCGTTGAAGCTCCTCGAGCCGGGCGGCACGCTCATCACCTGCAGCTGCTCCTACAATGTGAGCGAGGCGCTGTTTGCGGAAATCGTGTACGAGGCGTCGGTCGACGCGCATGCCCACGTGACGGTCGTCGAAAAGCGCATGCAGGGCCGCGATCACCCCGTGCTTCTGGGCGTGCCCGAAACCTATTACCTCAAGTGCTTCATTTTGCGAAAGCTGGCCGGCGCATAGGAGCTGCTGAAGTCGCTGACGCGAACCGCGCCGCTCGCGGGGCGGTGCGCGACCTGAAGCGGATGGCGCGGCCTTCTGACCATTTCGACGCCAGCCGCTACTTCCGTGGCGACCACAACCTGGGCTTCTACAACGTCGGGACCGCCGCGATGCGCGCGCTGGCGAGATCGATTTGGGCCGCCCATTCTGGCACGCCGC
Organism: Vicinamibacterales bacterium; assembly: GCA_035510155.1. Taxonomy (GTDB): domain Bacteria; phylum Acidobacteriota; class Vicinamibacteria; order Vicinamibacterales; family CAVVIG01; genus DATKHR01. Next base: position 2,978 of record DATKHR010000099.1, on the reverse strand, counting down.
GCTCGCAATCTCCAATCCGCAATCAATCCGCAATGAGATGGGGCATCGAACATGCCATGGCATTCGCCGATCTGCTGATCGTCAATCGATACCTTGAAGTAAAAATCGTGGCCATCGAGGTCGTGGCGAGATACCATCGGGCGTTCACGCCCGCGCTGCTTGGAAGATGGAAGCGTTGGCTGGCAGGCAACCACTCCGCCAATTGGGCGACCACCGACGCGATTTGCGGCGAGCTTGTTGGTCCGTTGCTGGTTCAGTACCCGCGTCTGGCGGCCGAGATGCGCGCCTGGTCGAAGCATCCGAACATGTGGGTCCGCCGGGCTTCCATCGTCGGACTGTTGCCGCTCGCCCGAAAGGGCCAGGCGCTCGATCTCCTTTACGAGATCGCCGCACGTCTTCACAAAGACACAGAGGATCTGATCCAGAAGGCCGTCGGCTGGGCGCTGCGCGAAGCCGGCAAACCCGATGTGGTCCGGCTCGAACGGTACTTGCGCGCCAACGGTCCTTCAATTCCGCGCACGACGTTGCGGTACGCTATCGAGCGCTTCCCGCCCGGCAAGCGTCGCGCGCTGCTCGTGGCGACGAAGGCGCGGACCAAGGACTAGAGTATGGGGAACCAGGCGAAATGCGCGGCGCGATTCGGTGGCAAGAGCGCGAAAGGGATCGCTCGGCTCGAGACCGACGTGCTGGAGTTTCGGGGCGGCGAGCTTCGGATCTCGATCCCCTTCAAGGCGATGAGCAAGGTTGTCGCCAATGACGGGGTCTTGAACGTGACCGGGCCCGGCGGCGTCGCTTCACTCGAGCTCGGCGGCACGGCAGCGAAATGGGCCGAGAAGATCAAGAATCCCCCCTCTCTCCTGCAGAAGCTCGGCGTCACACCGTCCTGGCGCGTCTCGATCGTCGGCGTCGAGGATCAGGATTTCCTGAGCGAGCTCGAGAGCGCCGTCGCGCACTTGTCGATCGGCCGTGTCGCCAAGCAATGCGACGCCATCTTCTTCGGCGCCTCCCGTGCCGCCGACCTGGGGCGGTTGGAGACCCTCAAGGCATCGCTCAAGCCGAACGGGGCCCTCTGGGTGGTGCGTCCAAAAGGGCGGCCTGAGATTGCCGAGTCCGCTGTCATGGCTGCGGGGAAGGCGGCGGGGCTCGTCGATGTCAAGGTCGTGAGGTTTTCGCTCACCCACACGGCAGAGAAGTTCGTGATCCCACTTGCCAAACGTTCGTGAACCGCTGTCCGTTGCATTTCTCCATAAACATGAATTTCCGGAGAACTCCGGAAAGGCTTTGCATCGATCGGCCTGAACGTGGTCCGATCGATCAGTGAACATCTCCGAGCTCTTCATCAGGCGCCCGATCGCGACGAGCCTGATCATGCTTGGCATCGCGGTCATGGGTGTCGTTGCGTACCGGGTGCTGGCCGTCAGCGATCTTCCCAACGTTGATTTCCCCACTCTGAACGTCGGCGCCGGCCTCCCCGGCGGCGACCCGACCACGATGGCATCGGCCGTCGCGAGCCCCCTCGAGCGCCAGTTCACGACCATCGCCGGCATCGACGAGATGACGTCCTCGAGCTCCACCGGCAGCTCGAACGTGACGCTCCAGTTCGATCTGAATCGCAGCATCGACAGCGCGGCGGTGGACGTACAGACCGCGATCGCGGCCGTCATGCCGCTGTTGCCGGCGGGCATGCCCGCTCCGCCGTCGTTTCGGAAGTTCAACCCCGCCGACCAGCCGATCATGTTCCTCGGCCTCACGTCGGACGTGGTGCCGATGTACGTCCTCGATGATTACGCGGAAACGGTGATTGCTCCGCGCATCTCGATGATCTCCGGCGTGTCGCAGGTGCAGGTGCAGGGGGCTCAGAAGTACGCCGTTCGGGTGCAGATCGATCCGAACAAGCTCCACGCACAGGGCATAGGGATCAACGAGATCAACCAGGCGCTGCAGAACTGGAACGTCAATATCCCGACCGGGCAGCTGTTCGGGCCTGACGCGACCTACAACATCCAGGCGGCTGGTCAGCTGATGAACGCCGAAGCGTTCAAGCCTGTGGTGATTGCCTATCGCAACGGCGCACCTGTGCGGCTGGAGCAGGTGGCGACGGTACTCGACAACGTCGAGGACAACAAGAACGCGTCATGGTTGTACACGAAGGCAGGCGCCCGGCGCGCGATCAACCTCCAGGTCATGCGTCAGCCGGGGAGCAACACCATTGAGGTTACCGACGCGGTTCGACGGCTGCTCCCGGCGTTCGAGACGGAGCTGCCGCCCTCCGTACACCTGACGATCCGCGGCGATCGGTCAAGAAACATCCGCCAGGCGTTCTCGGATATCCAATGGACGATGGTCGTGACGCTCGTCCTCGTGGTCGGGGTCATTTTTGCGTTCCTGCACAGCGGATCCGCGACGCTCATTCCAGCCCTCGCGTTGCCGTTCTCGATCCTGGGGACGTTTGCCGTGATGGCGGTGCTCGGCTTCACGCTCGACAACTTGTCGATGATGGCGCTCATTCTCTCGATCGGGTTCGTCGTCGACGACGCCATCGTCATGCTCGAGAACATCGTGCGCCACGTCGAGCATGGGGAGCAGTCGTTCGAAGCGGCGCTGAAGGGTTCGCGCGAGATTGCCTTCACGATTCTGTCGATGACGATCTCGCTGGCGGCGGTGTTTATTCCTATTCTTTTCATGAGCGGCATCCTGGGCCGCCTGTTCCGTGAGTTCGCGATTACCATCACCGCGGCGATCTTGATTTCAGGCATCGTGTCGGTGACCTTGACGCCCATGCTCTGCAGCCGGTTTCTGCGCGCGGCGTCGCTTCACGCGAAGGGCCGCTTCGCGCGGTTCATGGAACGCCAGTTCGACCGCCTGTATCACCTGTACGAATGGAGCCTCGGTCACGTGCTCAGGCACCGCGCGGCGATGGTGGTCGTCTTCATGGCCGTGCTGGTCGCGACGATCGAGATGTACGCCGTCGTGCCGAA
>DATKHR010000098.1:0-3604 GCA_035510155.1 Vicinamibacterales bacterium | reverse complement strand
CGCCAGGACGCCCTCAGTCCCCGGCCGGATCGCCACCCACTCATCGGCGCTCGCGCCCGACAACGACATCCGCGATTCGATTTGGATGAATGCCCCGCGAGCGCCGGTCCGGCCCTGACGCATCTCTCCATACGAGGCGTTCTGGGCAACGGGCGAGTTCCACGTGCCGAGAAAATCGGCGCCAAAGCTCACCACGCATTTCGCCCGCGCGAGGTCGAACGTCGGGAGCTGCCTGCGCCCGTAGCTCAAGCCGTTGGCATGGCGCAGGACATCTTCGCCAAACGGCTCGAAGCCGATTGGCGCCGGCGCGCCAAACCGTGCCAGGAACTCTGCGACGAGCTCCAGACGCCGGCTGTGCCTGGGCCGTGCGATGCACGCGAGCGCCCGTCGATCGGTCAGGGCGTCGAGCCTTGAGACCAGCTCTTCGATGGCGTCGTCCCACGTGATTTGACGGTACTCGCCCGACCCTCTCGCGCCGGTCCGTTTCATGGGCGCCGTCAAACGATCGGGGTGATAGGTGATCTGGATCGCCGCCTGCCCGCGCGGACACAGCCCGCCGCGGCTGACGGGGTGTCCGGGCTGCCCCTCGAGCTTCTTGGCCGCCTTTATGGTGACGACGCCCTCTTGTCCGTTGCGCACGGTCTCCAAATCCGCGTCCATCACGCGAACCGTGACGCCGCAGCCGGCGCGGCAGAGCGGACACACGCTCGGCTTCCACTCCGCGATGCCCGGCACCAGGTCGTCGTCCGGCACGAAGCGAATAAGCTGATGCTCCGGGTTGCCGCACGCGGTCAGCGCGGCACCCGTGCCTGTGACGGCGGTCAATTTGATGAAGTCCCGGCGCTTCATGGTCTCTGTCCGACGCGACCCATCCGACCTCCTCGACCTACCCGCTCTAGTAGTGGCACGTGAGGCAGTCGTTCGACACGTTCTTCTGACGGTGGCAGTTCACGCAGAAGCCCATCGTGTGACTGACGGCGCGCTCCGCGACGGTCATGTTCGCGAGGTCGCCGTGACAGCTGGCGCACTCGACGTTCGCGCGGATGTGCGGCGCGTGGTTGAAGCGCACGTGCGACTCGTGCGGGAATCCATACACACGCTGCCACGGAATCTCGATGCCTCTCTCCGAATACGACGTGACTTCCTTGATCAACGGCCGATCGGTCGCGATCTGGCTATGGCAGACCATGCACGTCTTGACGCTCGGAATGCCGGCGATCGGGCCGCGCTCGACGGTCTCGTGACAGTCCGTGCACATGGCCTGCTTTGCGATGTGGATCTTGTGCGGAAAGGGAATCGGCTGGCGCGCCGCCGGACGGACGTAGAAGTAGTCTCGCGCCGCCGAAACCATCGTCTTGTGGGCGGGCGTAAAGACGTCGGGCGACGAGGGCGGCGGGCCACCGCAGGCGATCGCCCCGAGCGCGCATGTGGCAAACGCGAGCGCTCCAAGCGCGCGCGCGGCGAGCCGTGGTCTCATCTATTTCGCGCCGATGCTGCGCAGGTAATTGACGATGTTCCAGATCTCGGTCTCAGGCAGCTTGTCCTTGTAGCCTTTCATGTCGAATTTCGGACCGGCACCGTCTCGAATGACCGCGAAGATCTCGCCGTCGGTCGAGCCGCGGTCCCACGTGGCGTCGGTGAGGTCGGGAGGATGGGTGCCCTGCGGCGCCATCGGTCCGTTGCCCTTAGCATCGGCTCCATGACAGAAGCGACAGTTCTTGGCAAAGGCGGCTTTGCCGGCCCCGATTGACTTGGGGCTCGCGGCGACCGGGTTCTTCATCTTCGCCGCGTCGGGGTTGCCCTGCGCGATCCCGCGGACGACCATCAAACCAAAGACACACCCAAACACCCATGCGAACGACGCACCGCGCATGACGGCTCCCAAGTATACAGTTGGCTAATGACGGGCTAAGGCGGGATCCTTCTCGAACCACGCGCTCCCGTATGCGAGAAACGGACCACCGTCGGTCGAGACGGTGACCGTGTTGCGGTACCGCAGCGGCGACGTCAAGCGTAACGCATTCTTGATCTTGATGTTCCTGCCCTTGTAGGTGAACGGCGATCCCTCGAAGTACAGATTGTAGTACCCGCCCAGATCGCCGCCGACTGTCGCCAACTGCACGTAAGCAAAGCCACGACTATCCGTAAGCCAGCGGGCGGCGGTCTTCCCTTCGACCCGGTACGCGATCGTCTCCTTGATCGTGAACGGGCCGCCCGGACCGGTGGCCGTCGTCGTTGCCTCGAAGAACGGTCCGTCCACAGCTTTATAGGTGACGCTGCCGTTGATGGAGCCGGACGGCCCCAGAGCGCCTTCGGGCACGCTCCACTCGAACGTCCACCTGCCGATGAAGTACTCGCCGAAGTTGAACGGCGGCTGCTCGTCCGTCGGGCGCGTCGGGCGCCCGAGATCGGGGATCTGGCTCTTCGGCAACTGGGGCTTGTCCTGTTGAGCCGCGAGCGCGCTCCCCGAAGGCAAGGTCCGCCACGCCACACTGAGTGTCGCAAGGGCTGCAAAGACGACCAAGGCGTGCGCGCACCTGGTGTTCATTCGCGAGAATGTAACACATCGATTGCTGTCTCCAGCGTGTGACCGCGGCACGTCGAGTTTTATTCCAGGCGGCGTCGATATACGATAGTGATCCCGGCGCGCGGCGCCGGGCCCCGGGTGGAGCAGGGGTTTGCTCCAGCAGCCTCTTCCGGCTCTCTCACCTGCGGAATCATTTCAAGTTCGTTGGAGGACGCGAATGCGCGCCTGGCGCCACGACCAGGGCGAACAGCGCTCAAGTCTGCGCGGCCGACTACGTCGCCGCGCGGCTGCGCGACATGGTGTGTGCCGGCAAGATGTCGCTGAAGGACGCACAGGACGCGTTCCGGAAAGACTGGACCAAGGCCTATCGCCAGCAAGTGGCGGCGCTCAACGCACCGGGCGACTGATACCGTGCGGGCTCAACGACCCAGTAGCGCGAGGAGGCCGGTGGTCAGCCACGGGACGTAGGTGATCACAAGCACGCCGATCCCGAGGATGGCCATCATCGGAAGCGCTGCCGCGCACACCTCGAGCACGGGACGCTTGAACCGGTAGGAGGCGAGGAAAATGTTCAAGCCAACGAGCGGTGTCAAGAACCCGAGCTCGAGATTGGCGATGAAGATGATCCCGAGGTGCACGGGGTGGATGCCGAACGCCGCCCCGAGCGGAACGATGAGAGGCACGACCACGACGATAGCGGCGAAGATCTCCATGAGCCAGCCGACCGCGAGCAGGAAGAGGTTCAGGACGAGGAGAAACGTCAGGCGCGACGTGATGTTCCCCTTGGCCCAATTCAGCAGCTTGGCAGGGACCTGCGCGCCGACGAGGTAGTTCGTCAGGCCGACAGCCACGCCCAGGATGATCAGGACGCCGCCGATGACCACGACACACTCGGTAAATGCGCGCGGGAGATCCCTGCGCAGCGACAGATCGCGATGAATGAAGGCCTGCACCACCAGCGCATAAAGGGCCGTCAGCGCTGACGCTTCGACAGCCGTCGCGAGCCCGCTGAACATCGCCACGAGCACGATCGCGGGCATCGCCAGCTCCCATTTCGCGGCCCAGAGCGACGACACC
>DATKHR010000097.1:0-4270 GCA_035510155.1 Vicinamibacterales bacterium | reverse complement strand
ACACCACCTCGGTCGGGCGAACGGTCGGTGGTCGACGTTCCCGGACGGGACATGACAGGAGACGAGGCACCGATTCTTCAACGGATCAGCGCCCACTACTTTGCCACGATGAAAATCCCGCTCATTCGAGGCCGCGTGTGGTCAGATTCCGAGAGCGCCGGAGCGCCCCACGTCGCCGTCGTCAACCAAACGATGGCTCGTGAGTTGTGGCCTGACGACTCCGCGATTGGACGGCGAGTTCGGATGCCCGCGTACATTCGATCAGGCTCCTACTTCAGGCTGGCGGCACCCGGCAGCGACGGCTGGTTCGAGATCATCGGTGTGGTCGGCGACACACCCAATGTCGGTCTCCACGAGCGGCCTGCCCCCTCGATTTACGTGCCCTACACGCTCATGTTGAGCGACACCCAGTATTTGATACTGCGGACGAGTCGCGATCCCCTGTCGATGACCCGATCGATTCGGGAGGCGGTGCGTACCGTCGATCCAAATCAACCCGTGAACGGCATACGCACAGCGGAAGACGCGCTGGCAGGCGCGGGTTGGGCCCGTGAGCGGTTCGTGACGTCACTTCTGCTCGGCTTCGCGCTTGTTGCGCTGATGCTCGCCGTCGTCGGGCTCTACAGTGTCGTGTCGTACTCGGTGTCGTGCCGGTTCAAAGAATTTGGCATCCGTATGGCGCTCGGTGCCGGTCGCAGGCGCATCGTAAACGCTGCGGTGCAGCCGGCGGTCTTGGCCATCGTCGCGGGCCTCTTCGCTGGTCTCGCATTGAGCGTGGGGCTTAACAAGGTTGTCGCCCAGTGGTCGATCGGCAATCTGAACGATCCGGTCGTACTCGTCGCCGTCAGCCTGGTGCTGTTGGTCGTGACGATGATGTCCGCCGCGATTCCAGCGAACCGAGCTGCCTCGATTCAGCCGGCAGACGCGCTTCGGATCGACTGAACAAGGCCCGCCGCGCCGATCGAGTGGCGCGCCGATGGAGTGTGTGAAGGGGCTCAGTGTCAATTATCGCCCGTAGGGAGCCACTCGTTTTCGCTTGATCGGGGGCCACTTTTATCACGTCGCGCCTACCGTTCTCCGGTGTGTTTTCCTTCTTCATGACGACCGACGATGAGGGCCTGTGGAGCCTGTGGGCGCGCGTGCTGTGCGCGTCCAAGGACCGGTGGGAAACTCGTTCTGTGAGTTTTCCACGGGTCCGACAGGATCCATAGGCCGTTTCTCGGAACGCCGACCGCACAGGATGCCCCAGGAACGACGATCTCGAGGGGACCCATACCTGGGATACCCCTGGATCGGCGATGGGTCGCGGCTCACCTTCACTCCTTTCCGCCGTCGCGCCGACGGCCCTTCGCGCGGAAACTATCGCCTGTGATCACGATCTGATGCGCGTGGTGCGCGAGTCGATCGAGCGAGGCGGAGGCCAGGAGCGGGTTCTGGAATAAGTCGGGCCATTCGGTAAACGCGCGATTCGACGTGATGATCAGGGCGCCGCGTTCGTAGCGTTCATTGATCACTTCGTAGAAGTCCTCGGGGCCGGCAGCGGGCAAGGGTTTGAGCCCGAAATCGTCCAGGATGAGGACGTCGGGTCGCGTGTAGGTGAGGAGCCGCCGTTCGTAGGTCCCATCGGCCCGCCCGCCGTGCAGATGCCCGAGCATGCGGGCCGCGGAGATGAACACGACGTCGAAGCCGCGGCGACACGCCTCGTGCCCCAGCGCCTGCGCCAGATGCGATTTGCCGACGCCCGCGGGACCTTGAATGAGCACGGTCTCGTGCCGCTCGACAAACCGGCAGGCCGCCAAATCGAAGATCTGCTGACGATTGATCGAGGGGTTAAACGAGAAATCGAAGCCCTCCAGGGTCTTTCCGAGATCGACCGTCGCGCGGCGGAGGCGGAGCTGCAATTGCTTCTGCGCACGCCGCTCGACTTCGTCTTCCACCAGCCGCTCGAGGAAGTCCACATAGGACAGCTTCTCGGTAATGGCTTGCTGCGTGCGGACCTCGAGCGTCGCCAGAATGCCCGAGAGCCGGAGGTTTTTCAGTTTCGGCACGAGCTGATGATTCAATTGCACGACCCACCTCCTGTCGGGGGAAAGAAATCCGTGACCGGTCGCGCAAACACCGGCGCGCTCGTGGGGGCCGCGATCGGCGACGCCACTGGTAAGGGGGTCTGATCGAGGCCGCGATCCAGCATGCGTTTCAGCGTGCCGTAGGTCAGATCGTCGTACTGCAGCGCTCGGGCACAGGCGGCTTCGAGGCGGCGGGGACTGAATTTGTGCGCGAGCTTGAGAATGCCCAGGACGGTCCGCAGCCGATCCAGGGGCCGATCGCCAAGGAGACGGCCCACGACCTCACTCGTCGCCGGCCCTATCTCGGCGGCCCGGCGGACGCAGCCGGCCGGCGTCGCGAGCAGGCCGGCCACCTTGGCCGGCGGCAGGTGATCCGAATTCGTCAGTCGCTGTCCCCGCCGGATCGCCCGGGGATGGGTCGCCACGAGCTCATGCTGATAAAAGAGGCGTACGCTCGTGTCGGCACCGCGCACCCAGAGCTTCTGCCCGATGAGGCGATGGGGCGCCGAATAGAACGCCTGGTCGAACACGACGTGGCAATCCGGATGCAGCTTGGCCTGTTTCCAGGTCGCCAACGCGTACGGCGTCGCGGGCAATGGCAACAACTGCTCGCGCTCGATCGTGTCAAAGCGCGCCAGCGGCTGCTCCTTGGTCGTCCCATGAATCCGCCGACCGGCCGTCTCCAGGCACCAGACGAGCACCCGGTCATTCGCGTCGTGCACGTCGCGAAACGCGCAACCGGCGAGGAAATTGCGTTTCACGTAGTGGACGCCGCCTTGCTCCACTTTCCCTTTGTGCTCAGGCGTCCGCGGTCGACACGGAGAAATGAGAAAGCCATAGTGCTCGGCGCATTCGCGGTAAGCGCGTTGGACCACCGGATCGTAGAGGGCGGCGTGCACAATCGCCGCTTTCAAATTGTCGAGGACCACGCGCCGTACGACGCCGCCATACCATTCGAACGCATGGCGATGGCAGCGCAGCCACGTGTCGACCTCCTGGTCGAACACAAATTCCACGTAATTGTGCCGACTGAACGACAGCGTCATCACAAAGGCCCACGCCTTGCGCAGCGTGTCGCACGCGGGATCCTGCAGGAATCCGGCATAGCCGAAGTCCACCTGCGCTTCCTCCGCCGGCCCAGTTTCCACGCGTACGTACGCGTCTGGCGTCCGCGGTTCGAGATGGCGGACGAACCGATAGACAGCGCCGTAGCTGCCGGTGAAGGCGTGCTCCTCACACAGGATGTCGTAGATCGCTCGGCACTCGACCCCGCGCCGGCGGAGCGCGATCACCTGCTCGCGAAACGGCGCCACCTTCGACGGCACAATCGGCGGCGCGCTCACCGGCAACGTCGTCTTGAGCCGCGCGTGCAGCGTGGCCGCATCGGGCAATGAGCCGCCCACGAGGACGTCGTGCTGCTGCGCCCACGCGCGATATTTGCGCACCGTCTTTCGGCTAACCTGCAGATCACGGGCGATGCGACGATCGGTGTCGCCTAACTGCACCCGTCGAATCAGCTCACGAATCTCCAACACGTCCGCTCTCCTTCCTGCCAAGATCGCCCCCTTCCAAAGGAGAGAGCAGTACTCGGCCTTGGGGAGAACGGCAAGTCGGCAGGTGGCCCCCGATCGGGCGTAAACGCGTGGCCCCCGATCGGGTGAAAACGACTGGCCCCCTATCGCCCGAAAACGGGTGGCCCCCTTCGAGCGAAAACGGGTGGCCCCCGATGCGCGAAACGAGTGGCCTACTATAGGGCGTTAACTGACAGCCGGTAGGTCCGCAGGGCGAGATGGACCTGAGGCCGATCACGCGGCTACGGCGGCTCGGTGCGGCGGGTCCAGAGTAGAGCAAGGCTCGCACTCTGACTGACGCCATAACGAGGCCATTCGACGCGCGACACCAGGTGCGACGCGTCAGGCCCCGCGGTGCTCGGCGAAACGACCGGTCCTGAAGAGCCGTCGTACGCGGAGGCGCCTGTTTGTTTAGGGGTGCCGGCCCTCGGTGGTGCGCATCGACGCGGTTGTCATGATGACCAAACCGCTGATCGTGGCGAGTCGCGCTGTCTCTGGTTGCCTCGGGTCCCCTGGAGTGGCCTCGGGCTTCCCAGCTGCGACTCTCTGCACCGACCCGGCTATCGGGCGCTTCTTCCCGTGCCCTGAGGGCGACTGGGCGGAAGCGAATTCCACGTGGCCTATGGCCCATCG
>DATKHR010000096.1:0-5630 GCA_035510155.1 Vicinamibacterales bacterium | reverse complement strand
TCGGCCTTCTGACCGTGGAAGGTCGCGGTCACGAACATGCCCACGCGCAGCAGACCGGGATTGGCGACTTCGATGCGCACTTTCGCGGTCCGAATTGCCGGGTCCAGGATCGACCCAATATTACTGATGCGGCCCTTCAGGACGCGGTCTGGATACGCGGCGAGGTAGATGTCCGCTGAGTCGCCCACGCGAACAGTGGCCAAATCGTTCTCGTACACGTCACAGACGATCCAAACATGCGTCAAATCCGAAATCGTGAACAGGTTGGGGGAGTTGTCCAGTGTTTTCACCCCGGCCGCATTGGTGACGTTTTGTTCGGTAATGACGCCAGACGTGGGAGCGACGATATCGACGATGCCGCCTGGCGGCTGGCTGGGGTCGATGCCGAGCACGTGAAGGTGCTCGACGCTGTTTTCGAGGTCGACCGCAGCCTTGTCGGCCGTATCCTGCGCCACCTCGACGTCCTTCTTTGCGATGGCGCCCCGATCGAACAGATCTTTGGCCCGGTCGAGCTGAGTCCGCGCCAACGCGTCGTCCGCGCGCGCCTTGCGGTAGTCCGACACGGCCGAGGAGATGTCAGCGCTCCGGACGCGCAACAGCAGCTGGCCTTTTTTCACTTCGTCGCCAAGCCGCGCGCGTACCTCGACGACCCGGCCGGAGGCGAGGGAGATGACAGGAACGGCCCGAGACACGTCGGGATTGACGACTCCCGTGACGCTCAACGTCGGCGCCGCGTCGCGGCCGGTCGCTGTCGCCAGCGGAAACCGCTCCGGATGCTCGACGTGGAGTGCAGTGCCGTCTCCATCCCGGTCGACAACGGCGGTCGGCGGCGCGCCCGATTCCGCATCCGTACTGCCGCGGACACCGCAGCCCGCGAGCAGAGCCGCCGACACCAGCATGAACGCGAAGAAGTGTTTCACTGGATGACCTCTTGCCCGATTGCCAGGTTCAATTGATTGACGGCGTTCAGGAACGCTGCCACGAGATTCACGTAGCTCACCTGCACGGCCCGGTACTCCTGCTGGGACTGCAGGAAATCCACCAACGACGCCCCGCCGCGCTGATACGAGAACGTCACGGTGTCGCGAACGCGAGTCGCCTGGTCGAGATACCGGTCTTTGTAGGGTTGTAACAGGGTGACCGTGCTGACGACGGTCGCATACGCGGTGTCGACATCGCTATAAACCAGCAGGCGGGCCGCATCGGCGAGGCGCTCGTTGCGGGTGATGTCAAGCTCCGTGCGGCGTTTCTCCCCCTGGTTGCTGTCGAAAATCCTCAGCGGCACGCCGACGCCGACGCCCACGAACTGATGGAGAGGCGGCTGATAGCTGAGATAGGCTTGGGAGATCGACGGAAAGCCCGCGTCGACGCTTATCGTGGGATCCACCGATCCATTCGCGAAGGCCAGCTGATGGTCGGTCTTCGCCTTCTCAATCGCCTGAAGGGCGGCGCGCAAGTCGGGGCGAACGGCGAGCGCGATCCGGCGGAATTCATCGAGCGGCTGGGCCGGGGCGACAAAATCGAACGGTCCCGACACGTCGAACTGCTCCACGGGTGTAGTCTGATCGTTCAGGAGCCTGAGCAGCTGGATCTTCGCCGTTCTCAGGTTCACCTCCGCCGTTTGGACGTCCGACTCGTACGTCACGCGCTGGAGCTCCAGCCGATCGAGGTCGATTTGCGCGATGTCTCCCGACCGAAGTCGGTCACGGCTAAGGCCGAGCACCTGGTCGTAGTTGGTGAGATTGTCCTGCGCGAGCGTGCGGAAGGCTTTGGCCTGAAGCACCTGAACGAATGCCGCGCGGAGAGTAAAGATTAAATTGCGCTCCAGGTCCGCCTGAGCGGACGTCGCGATGGCCGTGGCGCCTTGCGCGCTGTCACGCCGCAGCTCGCGCTTGTGCTGACGCTCGTGAAGATAGCTCACCGCCGTCGACAGCGTCGAGGCCGAGAAGATGTTACCGCTCTCCGTGTTGCCGACTTGATCGAGGGTGATCGAGAAGAGGGGGTTCGGCCGCAGGTATGCGGTCGTTTCCGTCGCTCTCGACTCGTCGATTCCGATCTGGCCCGCCAGCAGCGTGGGATTCGTCGCTTGAAGCCGCGCGCGGACGTCAGGCCACGTCAGAACCGTCTGCGCGGCAGCAGTAGCCGCGATCGAAGTCACCAGTACACATCCAATGCCGGCACGCCACACGAGGCGCATCTCATCTCCTTCGGGGATTGTAAATTTGGTCGACCGCAGCGCCGGCGGTCAGCTAGGTTGCCTGGGGCTCACGCAAGCGGCGGACCACGCGGCGATCGCGCGCCGACAACCGTGCTGCGAAGGAGGGAGGGATTGAGGCGATGCACGGCCCCCGCGGATTGAAGCTCGCGCTCCGTCAGCGCCGGCCATGCCGGCAGGCCGACAGCCGTCCAAACACTGTCTGGCGTCTCGTCGCTGCGGGGCGTGCCCCGAAAGGCCAGATCGTTCGTGAACGGGTCCGTGAGGGGAGCAAGATCGCCGGGGCCCGTTCGGGTGCCAATGAAGTCCCCGGCAGTTCTCTGGGCTCTCGGCGCCCATTTGGAGAAAACCGGCCTGCCGGCCTGAAAGAGCACCAGGAGGTCGGCGGTACCGTCGAAATCGCTGTCTATGACGGACCGCACATGCTCATGCGTCGTGGCGTCGAAGTCTTCCACGAGATCGACGCGGTCGTCGAAGTTGCGGTCAGACTCCCGGTGGACGAGCGCTCCGCGCACGTAGTATTCGTGGACGTCCGAGCGGCCGTCGAAGTTGCTGTCGATAGCCTGCTCAATGACCAGCCCCTCGCGGTCGTAGGTCCGCCACACATCGGGACGCCCGTCGCCATTTCGGTCGTCGGTGCGGACGTTTTGAACGTTGAGCACGCTCCGGGTGTAGCCCACCGACCATAAAGACGTGGCGACCGTGGCGCAAATGCAGACACCAACGATCGTCAGACACCGTAGCGACACGGCTCTCATGCGAATATTTAGCGTAACAGGGCGGGCACGGCTTCGCAAGTCAGCCAGGGAAGACGGTGCGCGACAACTTCGTAACGCCCGCTGTGACGTTGGGAAAGAGCACAAGGCTCAGCCTGTTGTCCCCCGAGTGAATCGGGGTCGACCCCTCCGCTGGCGAGCAGCCGGCCTTGGTCGCCCGTAGGAAGACGTCGACGACTTCGACAGCGTCGCCGGCCACCAGTCCTACGAGCTCGTAGCTGCCGTCCGCATGCGTGGTTGTCGAGAGACCCGCATTCGTCCCGCCAACCACCTCAACATGCGCTTGGGCGGCAGGTTGAAGCCTGCCGTCTATCTCGAGGTACACGCGCCCCCGCAACGCGGCAAGCATTTGACCGGGGCTGGCGCGGCGCAGTCGCCCGCGGGCCTCGACGCGGCGCGAGCCGTACAGCGCCTCGATGCCGACGTCGCCATTTTCCGTGGCGTCGATCGCTCCTTCGCGCGAGATCTGGGCGCCTGCGACGCCAGACAGATGCCAGGACGCTTCCGAGGTCACGTCGCGCGGCGGCCGGCTGACATCGCGAAACAGCGCCAGGAGGCGGCAGCGCAGGCCCGCCGCGGCGGGCGAGCAGGTCAAGTTCAAAGAGGCGACTTCCTCGGGCGAGTAGGAGTCCCTGAAATGAGAGGTGACCTGGATGACGCCCAGCAGCGCGGCCAGGCTCACGGCAAGCCGTGCGAGCGGCCAGCCCCAGCGGCGAGCTCCCTGAAACCGCGCGCTACTCGCTCTCATCGAACGCCGGCTCCGGTTCCGGCAGGACGTCTCTGGCCCCTGCAATCCACACGTACAGCGTCGGCAAGAGGAAGATGCTCATGACGAGATCGGCCACGAGCCCGCCCACGATCACGATCGCAAACGGACGCTGCGAGTCCGATCCGATGCCGTGCGAGAGCGCGGCCGGCAACAGGCCGAGCGTTGCGACCAGCATCGTCATCATGATCGGCCGTAACCTGAGGATCGCGCCTTCGACGGCAGCGTCGGCAACCGTGTGTCCCCGGGCGCGCAGCTGATTGATGTACTCGAGCATGATGACGCCCGTCTGCACCGAGACGCCGAACAGCGCGAGGAAGCCCACGCCTGACGACACGCTGAAGTTCGTGCCGGTGATGAGCAGCGCCAGCAGTCCGCCGATACGCGCCATCGCGACATTGGCCAGGATCAGGAGGGCCCACTTGAACGAGTGAAACATGGAGTACAGGATGATGAAAATCAGCAGGATCGTGATCGGAATGACGACGAGTAGTCGCCGTTCCGATCGCAGCTGGCTCTCATATTCACCTGCCCAATCGAATCGATACCCCGGCGGGAGCGGGACCTGTGCATTGACCTTGGCGATCGCTTCTTCGACCGTGCTCCCCAGATCGCGGCCGCGCACGCTGTACTTGAGCGCGACATAGCGCGTATTGCCTTCCCGATAAATCTCGTTGGCGCCGTCGGTCGTCTGCACCGACGCGAGTTGGGCGAGCGACACGCGTTCACCCGACGGCGCCACCAGGCGGATGTTCGCGATCGCTTCTTTGGTGTCGCGGTAGGGCGCGAGATAGCGCATCACGAGGTCGTAGCGGCGCTCCCCCTGAAGCACCTGCGTGATGGCGTTGCCACCCACGGCTGTCTGAATCGCGTCCTGGACGTCGGCGACATTGATCTGAAACCGGGCGGATCGGTCACGATTCACGGCGATGTTCAAGTTCGGCTGACCGACGACGCGGAACAGGCCGAGGTCCTCGATGCCCCGGATGCCTCGCATGATGTGCAGGATCTGATCGCCTTTCGCTTCGAGTGTCCGAAGATCCTCGCCGTAGATCTTCAGGGCGAGTTGGCCCTTGACGCCGCTGACCGCCTCCTCCATGTTGTCGGCGATCGGCTGTGAAAATCCCCAAATGACGCCCGGGATCTTTTCGAGCTCCCGCGTCATGGCTTCGATGAGCTTGTCCTTGTTCTGGTTGAAAACCGCCCGCCACTCCTCCTTCGGTTTGAGGTCGACGAAGTACTCGGTGTTGAAGAATCCCGTCGTGTCCGTGCCGTCGTCTGGACGTCCCACCTGGCTGGTCGTCACCGTGACTTCCGGGAACGACGCCAGAATCACGCGCGCCTGGTTGGCCAGGCGAACCCCCTCGTCCTTTCCAGTGCTCGGTGCCAGCGTGCCTCGCACCCAGAACGCGCCTTCGTCGAGGTGCGGAAGGAATTCCGAGCCGATCACGCCGGAGAGTGCCAGGTACAGCGCGGCGAGCAGGCTCACGACGCCCACGCTCACCGTCAGCCACCGCCGGGCGATGGCCCAGTGCACGGCGTGCCGATACCGCTCGATGAGCGAGGTCATGACCGGATTGCGCCACTCCCGCGCCCCGCTCCGGAAGAACAGGCTCGCCAGGACAGGGGCCACGAGCATCGAGAAGATCAGGGCGCCGAGCAACGCGAACGCCACGGTCCACGCCATGGGCTTGAAGAGCCGCCCTTCCACCTGTTGGAGGGTGAAGATTGGGAGGTAGGCGGTAATGATGATCGCGATCGCATAAAAGACCGGCCGCTGCACTTCGTGCGCGGCTTCGCGAATGCGCTCCATGGGGGGCTTGGCAACTTCGCTGTGTCCGAGGTGCCGGACGATGTTCTCGACCATGACGAC
>DATKHR010000095.1:0-22120 GCA_035510155.1 Vicinamibacterales bacterium | reverse complement strand
GCAAACCACGGCCAGCCGGCTGTCGCATAGAGCGCGGCGCATCCGATCGCAGCCGCGACCAATCCGAACCACGGTCCGAACAGGATCGCGACCAGAAGCGTGACGGCCCGGCCGAGCAGCAACGGCGCGGTGACGGGGAGTGGCAGCGCGTTGACAGCCAGTCCGACGGCCCCACAGGCGATCGTGAGCGTCAGGCGACGGCTCGACATCGATCACTGACATTGTGGGCTTTCGTCCGTGCGCTCGCAACAACCTATACTTTCTTGCTCATTCTTTCATCTCGCGTTCGACTGATCATCGAGCGACCATTAAGGAGGCATGCGCGTTCTCATTGCGGAAGACGACCGCGTCACCGGCGAGATTCTCGTACGCACGCTCCGGCGCTGGAAGTACACAACGGCGCTCGTGGCCGACGGCTCTCAGGCGTGGACGGCACTCTCGCGCGCCACTGCGCCGACGCTGGCGATTCTCGACTGGATGATGCCAGGGATGGACGGCCCGGACGTCTGTCGTCGCGTCCGAGCGGAGCTGCCCGACGCGAACATGTACCTTCTCCTCGTCACGGCGCGCGAGCGGCGGAGCGACGTCGTCGCAGGGCTCGATGCCGGCGCAGACGACTACATCATCAAGCCGTTCGACCCCGAGGAGCTGCGCGCGCGCTTGGCGGTCGGCGCGCGGATGGTCGGACTCCAGCAGAAGCTCGCCGAGCGCGTCATCGAACTGCAGGAGGCGCTCAGCAACGTGAAGCAGCTCAAGGGCCTGCTACCGATCTGCAGCTATTGCAAGCGGATTCGCGGGGACGATCAGTACTGGCAGCAGGTGGAAAGCTACATCTCGGCCCACTCAGGCGCAAAGTTCAGCCATGGCATCTGTCCGAGCTGCTTCGCGACGATCGCCCGGGAGCTCGACGACATCCCGCCCCGGTGCGGCTGACGCGCCGCCAGGTCGGCTGGCATCCGGTTCAGGGCGTGGCCGACGCGACCTGCTGGACAATCTGGCGGGCGAGCGGAAGGCTGATGCCGCAGTTGGGATCGTCGACGCGGCAACGCGCGACGGTCAAGTCGCATCCACACGTGCACGGTTGGCCGTTCAGCTTCTGCAGCGCCTCGGTCCGTTTGGGCGCCGACAGCGCCGCGAGGTCGACACCGGGAATATCCACAGCCTGGGCGCCGTTGGCAAGGCTCAGGCCCTGCGACTGATCAACCTGTTCGATCGACGCGCTGACCGGCAGCCCCGCGAGCGAGCGCGCCTCGAGCTCGGTCTGCTCCGGGTTCAACATCCCGACGTGCTTCTGGACGAGCCGGCCCTCCCGATCGAGGATAAACGACGTCGGCAGGGCGTGGACTCCTGGGAACAGGCGCTCCAATTCGCTCGTCGTCATCAGGATTGGGTAGTTGATTTCGTGCGCGGCGGCGAACGCCTTCACCTGCTCGGGCGGGACCTCGTCCTGGGATACGCCGATGACCTGGAGCGTGTCCTTGTATTTCTGCTGCAGCGCGATCAAGTCCGGAATCTCCGCCCGGCAGGGTGGACACCACGTGGCCCAGAAATTGACGATGACAACCTTCCCCCGCAGGGCGCTCGTCGAGATACGGCGGCCCTCGAGATCGGTGGCCGTCAAGGCCGGCACCGTCGTGGGGTTGCGAAAGAAGCGGAGGGTGGCCGGCTTGGTCGCGACATTCTCCGAGCCGGCGCGACCGTGGCGGACACCCGCCCAGATGAGCGCCGCGCCTGCCACGGCGAGAAACGCCGTCAGTGCCCGTCCCAGATGCATTCGAAGATCAGTGTACTCCAGCCCGGGGCAATCCTCCGCGCAAGAGCTACTGGAGTTGGAGGTTCGAGGGTAGACTTGCCGCATGCGAAGCGCAATGAGATCGATGGCCTTCGGGCTGGCGGCCGTCCAGATTCTCAGCGGGGCGGAGCAGCGCGACCGCCCCGGCAACCCGTTTCCCGGCGGAACAAACCCCGACGGCTCGCTCCGGCCAACGGCGCCGCTCACGCGGCTCTTCACGCAAGATGCCTACACCGAGTACGCGATTCTCGAACCCGGAAGCGAATCGTTCCGCATCCGCTTCCTGCCGGAAGAAACACGTCCCGGCGCGACCGAGCTCGTCAACGCAACGCGGGGGGGAAGCGAAGGGTCGGACATCGAAGTCTACGATCCGCGAACCGGCAAGCGCATGCCGTTCACCTATGAGCAAGACAAGGACGATCCCGAGACCCACGCCATCCACGCCAGGTTGCCCATTCCGGTGCCGCAGGGCGGCATCGGGCGCGCGCTGATTTACAAGACCTACAAAGATCCGCGCACTTACACGATGCACGGCGATGACATCGTGTGGGTGCGGAGTCTAAGCGGTTATCGCCTCGGCGTCCTGCTGCCCAAGGGCTTTGCATTCATCTCCTCGAATGTCGCCGCCCAGCTGTCAACTGCACCAGACGGCCGGTTGAAGCTTGCCTTTGCCAACCCCAGTGGTCAGAGCAATCCGGTCACCATTCATGCGCGACGGGCGGCTGCGGCGTTCACGCCCACGCCGTACATAGACAAGTTTTTCGACGACATCAAGACTCTGTACGACCTGGGTGCGCCTGAGGCCCATCACATCCAAATCGACCAGTCCTATAGCGACTATCGAAAGGGGGACAAGGCGACGCTCGAGACGCTGGCCGACCTCCCGCTCGAGAATGTCGCAGTGACGGATCTCGACACGGCTCGCACGCTGGCGCGAACCGGAGGCGGCAAGATCCCTGCCGTCAAGCTCGACGTTCCGATCACCGACGACAAACAGAGCGCTCATCTCAGAATCCGCGGAAGCCTCGCGGACCCCGGGTACACGACAGACGGCCGTGATCTGGTGCTCGAACGGGCGGTTCAAGGGCTGCGGAACACGGTCCTTCTGCCTTCCGGATGGGACTTCTCGTTTGTGTCGCAGCCCGCGACGCTCGGGTCGTTCGAAGGGCGATCGTTCGCGGCTTTCATCAATTTGAACGCGGAGAACAAGTACACGGTGCGCATTCGCGCCAGAAAGCGATAGGAGACGCCATTATGTTGTCGACACTGTCGAGACGTCGCGTCATCGGAGGGCTCGCCATGATCGGGATCATGTCGATTGTCGCTGCCGGGCAGCAGCCGGCGCAGCGCGCGACGCTGCCCGATCTGGAGAAGGTCAAGGAGAATCTGTACATCATCGCGGCATCAAGTCCGGCGGACCGCTCTCAGTTCACGGGCGGCAACACCGGCGTCTTCATTACGAGCAGCGGCGTCGTCGTCGTCGACACCAAGCTCGCCGGATACGGACCCGGGATTATCGAGAAGATCAAAGCCGTCACCAACAAGCCGATCACGACGATCATCAACACGCACACGCATGGCGATCACACCGGGAGCAACGAGGGATTCCCGGCGAGCGTCGAGATCGTCGCCCAGGAGAACACCAAGGCCAACATGATGAAGATGGACGCCTTCAAAGGCGAGAAGGCGCCATTCCTGCCCAAGCGCACGTACAAGGATCGGCTGACGCTCGGCACCGGCAAGGACCGCGTGGAGCTGTATTACTTCGGCGCCGGTCACACCAACGGCGACACCTTTGTCGTGTACCCAGCCCTCCGCGTGCTGCAGACCGGCGACATGTTTGCCTGGAAGGACGCCCCCCTCTACGACCGCGGCAACGGAGGCAGCGGCGTCGAGCATCCGAAGACGATGGCGAAGATGCTGTCGGGGATCAGGGACGTCGACACGGTCATTCCCGGGCACAGTCCGGTGACGACGCTCAAGGACGTGCAAGAGTATCAGCGATACACGGCGGAGCTGTTGGCGATGACCGAGGCGGCGAAAAAAGCGGGCAAGAGCGCCGACGAGGCAGCCGCGTCAATCGATCTGACGGCGAAATATCCTGGCTACAAGAACGAGCGCGTCAAGGCCGCGGTGGCTGCGATCTACGAGGATCTCAAAGGGCAGTAGCTCGCCGCGGCTCCCCAGTCATTTTTCGGGAGCCGGTCCAGCGAGCCGCGGCAGGCCTGATCCGACCGACGGGGCGATCAGGCCGGTTTTGGCATACGTCAGCAGCTTGTCGCGGGTGTCGACGATATCGAGATTGCGCATCGTCAGTTGACCGATTCGATCCTGCGGTGTGAAGGAGGCATCGCCCTTCTCCATCGTCAGCCGCTCGGGCTTGTAGGTCAGGTTGGGGCTCGTGGTGTCGAGAATCGAGTAGTCGTTGCCGCGCCGCAGCTCGAGCGTGACCTCGCCGGTTACAGCTCGCGCGACCCAGCGCTGCGCCGATTCGCGCCGCATCAACGCCTGTGAGTCGAACCATCGACCCTGATAGAGCAGGCGGCCGAGGCGGCGGCCGTTCTCCCGGTATTCCTCGATGGTGTCTTCGTTGTGGATGCCGGTGACGAGCCGCTCGTACGCGATGAACAAGAGCGCCAGGCCGGGCGCCTCGTAGATGCCTCGACTCTTCGCCTCGATGATGCGGTTTTCGATCTGGTCGCTCACGCCCAGACCGTGACGGCCGCCGATCGCGTTGGCTTCGGTGATGAGCGCGACATCGTCGTCGAAGGTTCGGCTGTTCAACGCGGCCGGGCGGCCTTCGTCGAACCGGATGGTCACCGTCTCTGCCTTGACCGGCACGTCCTCGCGCCAAGAGGCAACGCCCATGATCGGCTCGACGATGGTGACGCCGTTGTCCAGAAACTCCAGATCTTTGGCCTCGTGCGTCGCGCCGAGGATGTTGGAATCGGTCGAGTAGGCCTTCTCGACGCTCATTTTGTACCCGAAGCCGGCGCGGCTCAGGTACTCCGACATCTCTTTCCGGCCGCCGAGATCGTCGATGAATTTCTGATCGAGCCAGGGCTTGTAGATGCGCAGATCGGGATTCGCCAGAAGGCCGTACCGGTAAAAGCGCTCGATGTCGTTGCCCTTGAACGTGCTGCCATCGCCCCAGATATGCACATCGTCCTGCTTCATGGCCACGACGAGCATGGTGCCGGTGACGGCGCGGCCGAGCGGCGTCGTGTTGAAGTATGTGATGCCGGCGGTGGAGATGTGGAACGCGCCTGCCTGCAGAGCGGCAATGCCCTCCGCGACGAGCTGACTGCGGCAGTCGATGAGGCGCGCCTTCTCGGCGCCGTATTGGAGGGCGCGGCGGGGAATCTCCTCGTAGTCGGGCTCGTCCGGCTGGCCGAGGTTGGCGGTATAGGCGTACGGGATGGCGCCCTTGGCGCGCATCCAGTGCAATGCCGCGCTGGTGTCGAGACCGCCCGAGAACGCGATGCCGACCTTCTGGCCGGCGGGGAGACTCTGAAGAATGTGGCCCATGCGAGCCTTAGATTCTCACACAATCTGACGAATGGAGAGAGGTGGGGCCAGACGGTCCTGAGACAGCTGGTTGTATTACTGGGATCTGTGGTGGGTCAAGCGGTCGCTGGTGGAGCGCGCCCAAAGCCCCTTCTTCACTCGCGACGTGTATTTCCCGTACGGCGCGTCGCTGTACTTTCACACGCTCAATCTCCTACCGAGCGCGCTCGCGGTGCCTATCGCGGGGGTTGCCGGTTTGGCGGCTACTTGTCGCGGGGGCTCCCGCCGATTTTGTTCGAGGCCCTGCCTGGCTTTGCGCAATTGAAGGGCGGCACATGGCAGATTGATGACGTCGTCACGTACGACTCAAACGAGTTGGCACAGATTGGTCGCGCCGTGCTAGCAGAGTACGGCGCCAAGCACGTTGTCATCGAGAAGGCTTTACTCTCGTCCTCCAACGGCGAGCGTTTGCGACGCGTCGCCGATGCAATGTTGGGGGAGACGTCGATGGTTTACGACGACGAGATCATCACCGCGTATCACGTCACGCCACCGGCCTCGCCCCCGACGCAGACGCTTTGACTCGATACGGGGTGGTCGTATCTCGAACAATCGGGCGAGAGCGACCCCTCCGGTCGCACGAGGAGGTGGCGCTGGATGGCGGACGCTGCCCGCGTCGGAGTGATGAGCCCCAGGCCTGCCACAGTTCGGTTGCGGCTGTCGGTGCGGTCGTTCAAGCGGCCCCGCAGAGTCCGCTTCTCCATTGGGGAGCAGACAGTGGCGGTCCTGAACGTCGGAACGACAGAGAGTGCGCAAGAGACGCCAGCGTTCGATATTCACGACGGCGCGACGTACATCGATATCAGTAGCCTCGATGGAAGCGAACCAGCCGGCGTCGACCCGAGGCGGCTGAGCGTCGCGGTCTTTCAGCTGAAACTTGGAGGAGTTGGTGTGCCGTGAGCCAGCCCTCACTCACTCCGACCGCAGCGCCTGCATGACGTCGACGCGCGCGGCTCGCGCGGCAGGTAGCACCGACGCCACCACGGCGGCCACGAGGAGGATGACGGCGGCCGCGACGACGGGAAGCGTCCCGGGCATCTGCACGTCCCGCACGAAGCTGGCAACGACTTGAGAGAGGGCGAGTCCTCCGGCGGCGCCCGCCACGATCCCCAAACCCGCCATCCACGCGCCCTCGCTGAGGACTCCCGTGAGCACATGTCGCGGCGGCGAGCCGACGGCCAGGCGGATGCCGAACTCGCGGGTCCGGCTGCTCACTGAGAACGCGAGGACACCTGCGACGCCGACGACCGAAATCGCCACCGCCACCGCCGCGAACCCGCCGAATACGATCGCGTTGAGGCGATCGGGCGCCAAGACCTCGGCACGAACGTCCTCCAGCGTGCTCGCGCGCTCGACCGGCTGATCGGTTGCCATGTCGCGCACGATCCGCGTGATGGTGGGAACGAGTGCGTACGGGTCGGCTCTCGTATGCACGAACAATCGGCCGCCGCTGATCTCCTGCTCGAACGGGTGAAATACGAGGGACGCGGACGCCTGAGTGGCGCCGACCTTTTCATCGGCGATGTCCGCGCTGACGCCCACGATGCGGCGCGGCTCGGTGGATACGTCGATGAAGCGCATCACAGGGTCGGTCCACATCAGGTGCCGGTTCACGGCATCCTGGTTGGGGAACATGCGCTGCGCGAGGCTCTGGCTCACGATGACGACGCGCTCGGCGCCCTCCCGGTCGGCATCGGTGAAGTCGCGGCCGGAGAGAAGAGGTATGCCGAGCGCGGCGAAGAAGCCGGGCGATACGGAGCGGAACTTGGCGCGCGGATCGTCTTCGCCGTTCTCCTTGACCCGACCCTCGACCGAAAACTGGAATCCCGGGCCGAAATTGCCGGCGTCGCGCCAGGGCACGTTGCTGCCGAAGGCGACGCGCTGAACGCCGGGCAGCGGCACGACGCGGCGCTGAATCTCGCGATAGAAGGCACGGATCTGCTCCTGATTCCGTCCGTATGACGTCACCGGGATGTCCACGGCGAGCACGCTGCGCGTCTCGAACCCGGGGTTGCTGGCCTGTAAGGCCATGAGCGTCCGGACGAGCATGCCCGCGCCGGCCAACAGCAGGAATGACGCCGCGATCTGCGTGATCGCAAAGACTCTCAGCCGCCGGTTGGTGCCTCCGCTGATCCGAATGCTTCCGCTCGTCAAGACGAAACCGTGCGAGGAATCGCTGGACGGCAGGCGAGGCAGAAACGCGAGCAGGACCGAGGCCGTCATTGCCAGCCCGACGCCGACCCACAGGAGGCTGGCGTCCAACGTCAGATCAAGCGCACGGACCGAGAAACGGGCTGCGTACCTCGACAACACGCCCACCATCGGCTGCGCGACGGCAACGCCGAGGGCCGCGCCTGTCGTACAGAGGATGAGGCTCTCGGCGAGGAGCGTTGTCCTCAGCGCGCCGGTGCTTGCGCCGAGCGCCGCGCGGACTGCGAGCTCGGATTCGCGACGCACGGTGCGCGCCAGAATCAAGTTCGCCACGTTTGAGCATGCGATCACGAAGATGAGCGCCGATGCTGCCAGGAGCACCCACAACACTGCACGCGCACGTTCGGTAATCTGATCGCGGAGCAGGACAGCGCTGATGCCGAACTTGGACGCCGCCGAGTACGTCTCGGGGTGCTCCGTGATTATGGCAGCATGGACCGCTTTCAGCTCCGCCCGGGCCGTCTCGAGATCGACGCCGGGCGCCAGGCGGCCGAACAACTGCGTCATCCGATGCTCACGCCCGGTCACCATCGTTGCCGACAGGTGATGGGGGCTGGTGACCACGTTGGCGATGAGCTCGGTTTCCGCAGGATACGGCACTGATGGTTCGAGGACGCCGACGATCGTCGCAGACCGCGAGCCGAGCCGGATCGTCTTGCCCAGGACCGCCGGGTCGCTCTTGAGGCCGGTGCTCCAGAATCGGTAGGTGAGGACTGCGGCGCCCTCGGCATTGGGTCCGTCATCGCCTGCGTTCAACAGACGCCCCATGACGGGCCGCAGGCCTACGACATCGAAATACGAGCCGCCAACGACGCCCGCCAGGACGACGCGCGGCTCGCCGAGTCCGACCATCGTGAAGGTGATCGTCGAGAAGTCGCCGATCGCGGTCAGCGTCTTCACGCGACTCCGCAGATCCTGAATCTCCGGAACCGAAAACGCCACGTTCTCGACGCCGATGCCGACGGCGCTCTGTCGGATGTAGATGAGACGGTTCTCGTCGCGGTTGGCGAGCGGCCGCAACAAGACGCCCCGGACGACGCTGAAGATGGCGGCGTTCGCGCCGATGCCGAGCGCCAGCGTGACGATCACGGTGATGGCAAGGCCCTTGGCACGGGCCAGCGAGCGCAGAGCGACCTGGAGATCCTTGAAGAAGGTCATGACCGTCCATTTTCCGGCCACGGCGGGATGATGTCTATCGATTCCTTGCGAGGGTCACGCTGACGGTCATCGCCAGCTTCATTGAGACGATTCCCAGCCCCGCTTTGGCGCCGGCAGCGCTTTGCGCGGCAACCGCTTATCCCGCATGGCGGCGGCGTCGTAGGCAAAGACCGCGATGACGGTCGCTTGTTGGACCATATCGTCGCGCTGCACGCGGTCGAACGTGTCCATGTTCGAATGGTGCGTGCGGGACAGGATTCTCACGGCTTCCATCATCGCCGCGCTGCCCGTGGCGTATCCGTGGCGCCGGTCGCGTACGGATGCGAATCCAGATGCGCGCCAAGCAGAACAACTTCCGACGCCAAATCGCTGCCCGGCAGGTCAGCAACCGTATTGAAGCCGTTCATCGTCGCTTCGTCATGGAACCGAGTCTGGGAACGAGCGAGCCCGATCTCCTTGACTGGCCCAATCGCGGCGAAGTCGATCTTCTCGGCCTGCGCGAGCAGGAGCGAGCTCGCGGTCAGGATGGCGACGAGGAACAGGACAACGCGTTTCATCACTGGCCCCGCCGGATCGTCGCGCCGCTCAATTTGGCGATTGCCGCCAAACTTGTCTGAGCGGCGTTGAGCCCAAGGCGAAAGTCGGCGTCCGAGTACGTGGCAAAGACGTCGGTCGGCTGGTGCCATTGCGGATCCCAGCCAGCGCCAATCTGCGTGCCGCGCTCGTTCTCGCGCACGCTGATCGCCGGAATGAGATCCATGAACGGCGTCGAATCGGTATTCGTCATGTGACTGCCGACGGCCGCGGGGTAGTCGGACGCGTACTTCTCGTTTGCGACCTCCAACTCCCACGCGAGCGCCTGCGCCTGGGCGGCCTGCATCGAGCTGCGCTGAAACTCGAGGTTCACGTCGGCCTCGAGCCGCTGCTCTTTTCTCATCGTGCCGTCGGGCAGCGGCATCCCGTGATCGAACAGCATCATGTCGTGCTGGATCATGCCGAGCCATTTCGGTTCCGGATACTTGCCTGACCCCGGGGGGACCTCCTTGCCCTGCATGTCCTTACGTTGATCGACGTACGCACGCGAGCCGTTCAGCCCGGTCTCTTCGTTGTTCCACAGCGCGAAGCGAATGCTTCGATCGGTCTTCACATCCGGCGCGCTGAAAATGCGCGCCAATTCCATCACCAGCGCCGTGCCCGACCCGTCGTCATTGGCGGCCTCGCCCCAGCCATGGCCGTCCATGTGCGCGCCTACGATGTACATCTCCTCAGGGTGCGTGGAGCCGACCTTGGTGCAGTACACCTCTTCGCGCGGACCAGGCGTGCTCGGCTGAGCGTTGAGCGCGCGCAGCTTCTCGTCAGGCTGCTTCATCGGATCGGTGTTCACCCCGGTGGGGATGCGGTAGCCGCGCAGTCGTCCGCCCCCTTGCGCAGCATTCGTGTTGCCCCGCCCGCGACCGGCGTTGGGATTTCGCGGCGGCGGCTCGTAGACGTACTCGATTCGTTCGGTCGGCGTGCAGCCATAGAGCCTGAGCTGCGCGTCAATCCAATCGACGGCAGCACGGTTGCGATCCGTTCCCTGACGCCGATCGCCGAACTGGGTGAGGCCCTTGATGGTTGCCTTGTACCGTTCGAGATCGAGACGATCGACCATGACCTTTATTGGATCGTCCGGATTGTTCGAACGGTCCTGCCCCGTCAGCGGCCCACCCCACGCGGTCATGACTCCAACGAAGATAAGTGCCCAACCGGCTCGCATGTGCTCGCCCTCCGCGCGCCAGTTTACTGGAGGGGAGGAAGGGCGGGAAGGGCACGAGGGGCAGGAAAGGGGAAGGCAGAACGGGGGAGGGGCAGAACGGGCGCGCCCGCCGCCTGCCCATGTTGGGCTATTCTTTTCATCCAGGAGCGAACCGCGATGCCCTTGTTTGATTTTCGCTGCCGCGGTTGCGGGCATGAGTTCGAGGCGCTCGTCAGACCGCAAGACGCGTCGCCGCCGCATTGCTCCGCCTGTCGCAGCGCCGATTTGGAACGATTACTCCCGACGTTTGCCGTGAGCTCGGAAGAAAAAACGCGCGCCGCTGCGCGGAAGAAACGGATGAAGGCCGCGAGCGTCGCGCGCCGCGACAACATCGCCATGGAGATCGAGGCGGAGCAGCATCGGAGGGAAGACCACTAGGCTTTGGTCCTCGCTAGCTATTTGCGCTCGTAGATCTCGATCGTGGGTCCCGGCCGGACGAATCGGTCGAATCCGGCCAGCGGCACGAAAAACGCATCCTGCTGATCGAATACCGGCACCACGCGGCTCGCAGGATTCTCGACCTCGACGCGCTGGATGAGGTGATACCCGTTCCGGGCGAGATCTTCGAGAAGCGTCGGCGGGACGGCCGAATATGCGGCGAGCCACGACGTCAGCACCAGGACGAGACGTGGCGCGAAGGTGAGCGGCCAGTCGGGATAGGCATTTTCCGGCGTCAGCATGACGCGACCGTAACCGGCGCCAGTCTGATACACGGACGCACCAAGCGGAAACCGAGCGCGCACGACTTCGGCCGCAATCGCCCGGCTGTCCGGCCGCGAGAGCAGTTTGTCCAGGGCCAGAGACCGGGCGAAGCTGTCGGCGCCGACGAGGGCGGTGAGCCCGACGGCGATCATCGTCCGCAACCACGGCTGCCCCGGCGCAGCGCGGCCCCGGCGTCCAGCCGCCTCCGCGGCGGCCCCCGTGCTGGCGTGGCCTCCCCCCGAATCCTCGCCAGCAGTTGGCGGGGCGCGACGGCCCACGGCAACCCAATGCGCGAGGAGCCCCGCCGATCGATCGACCGCGAACCCGGCGAGAAGTGCCGCGAACGGGACCAGCGGCGTCATGTACCGCACGAAGACGGTCCGCCCCGCGCCCATTGCAACGTAATAGGTCACCGGGAAGGCGAGGATGACGATCGAGACGCGGCGGCGCTCGCGGAGTACTAGACAGATCGCGCCGGCGACGGCCGCCGCGAGGAACCAGACGCCAAGGCCGAATCGCAGCGAGAAGACGAAGTGATCCACCCAGCCGATGCCTGGGGCGATCCCGTGGCCGGCGGCGAGGTGCGCGCGCTCGGCCAGCACACCGGATAGAAACTGCCTCCTGGCCAGGAGGGCGTACGGCGTGCCGATCAAAAATCCAACCGCAGCCGCCCCCACGGCGACCGTCCCCATCTGCGCGTTCGGCACGGCCACCAACAGCGCGAGCAAGATCAATCCACCGTTGTACTTCGTGGATGCCGCGAGGCCGCAGAGAAGACCCGCGAGGATGACGGGTCGCCACCCGGGCTGCGCCCCCCGGAGCTCGAGGCTCGGCGCTCCGTCGCGTCGCCCCATCATCACGCCCGCTACGATCGCCGTGAAGGCGGCGACCACCATGAATGTCGCGGGCACATCGGTGACACCGAAGTGCGAGTCGCGCACGTGGAGGAAGGCGACGGCCAACAGTGCCGCTGCGATGACCGCCGCAGACGTGGAGAACAACCGCCGCGCCCCGACGAACAGCAGCGGCACGGTGGCCGTGCCGAGCAGGGCGGCGACGATTCGGGCCGTGGTGTAGATGGACGCGTCGTCGGCCGGAGCGCCGGGCCCGAAGCGTAGGCGATCCACGAGGGCCATCACGTACATGAAGAGCGTCGGGTATCGAAAGAACTCGGGGTTCGCGCCGTTCCTGAGGATGCGCCCCGTGACCGACGCAATGGTTTCCTCGTCGGGGCGCGTAAAGACTTGGGGCAGGCCGAAACGGATGCCCCACACGCGGAGGGCGCCGGCGATGATCGTGATCGCGGTGAGACAAAGGCCGAGCCGCCAGCGGGATCCGGGGCGTCGCGGCCCCGGCAGGCCGAGAGTGGCGCTGTCGGCGTTACGATCCGGGACCAACGTCGGCGTCGAATGCAGCGGTCTTCACTTGACCGTTTCGCTTCATCTGGACCCACATCCGGTATTGACCGGCTTTCGGAAACGCGTACGGGATAGCCACCCGACCATCGATCGGCATGGCCAGCATCTCATGGCCGGCGTGAGGATCGGCAGTGCTCGTCTGCGAGAACTTCTGAAATGCCGCCATCGAAATGCTGCCCGACGGATGAAGGTGTGCGAAGACAGAGCCATCCTGGCTGGCGATCACGACGTGCGCCGCCATCCCCATGTAAGGATCGACCGCGAGCGTCGTACCGCCGGCATCCTGCAAGGAGAACTCCAGGAGGCGTTCGGCACGCTCAGTGAGCGGCGCATCGCTGCGCGCCCACACGAGCCGAGACCCGTCTTCAAAAATGTACGCCGGCGATCGTGATTCCGTGATGGCACTGCCGGCCATCCACGAATCGTCCGGGTCGGATGGATCGGAGGACGGCGCGCGCGGGCCGCCGTTCGCTGGGGCATCGACGCTTGCGACAAGCGTCTGAGCGTACCCGCTTTCGTGAACGATATCTGCGTAGACGCGGTAGTGGCCCGCCGGCAGTCGCGGGAGCCGCGTGTCGAAGTCGAGCGCCTGCGGGGTGCGCGCAATCGGATGCAGGTGCGCCATCGCGTCGAGCGCCGGCTCGCGGACCAGGAACAGGTGCATGAGCTTGCCGTGGTCAGGGAGCAGCGCGTTGTAGCGGCTCGTGGGGAGAGGCTCGCCAGTCCAGCGTGGATCGCGAATCGAGAGCGTCAGTGTCTGGGATGGGATTCCGGCCTGGTCGGTCGCACTGATTGCCGCTTGCGACGCGAAGGGCCGGTACAAGACGGACCGGCCGTAGCTGGACGCCTCCGCATTCCACCAGCGATTGCCGCCCCACAGGATCAGGAACGCAAGCACCGCCGCGATGGCGACGCCAATCCGCGCCCGGCGGCGCCGAACGGCATCCGGCTCGAGGCCCGGAGAGACCACGCTCTCGCGAACCGCTGCGCCAATGATCGTCAACAGACCGACCGTGAGAAAGACTGCCAGACCGCTGAGGATCAGGCCCAGCCCGGGCGTCATTTTTCTTTCAGCCGTCGCCAGGGCAACGACGGGGACGATCGCCTCGCCGTGGCCGGCCGGACCGTCGACGCCGACGAACAACTCGTACGAGCTCGGCGTCATGAACCACAGCTCGGCGGCGTGCAACGCGGGATCGCCAGGGACGGGAAGTGCGGTCTCGGCGGGGGGCGCCCCCTTCAGACCGACGTTCCACTGGCCCGCTCGCACCGAGACGTGATCGGCGCCCGCGGCGCGGATGGCCACTTGCGCCCGGCCGGGAATGACGCCCGGCAAGCGCACGGAAACGCGCACGTCATAGGGACCGGCCTTGCCGGCGAAGAACGTGTCGGGGCTGCCGACGTGCGCCATCGACAGCACGGCGAGGAGGATCGCTCCGGCCTGCGCGCGGCGGCTCGTCACCGACGTACGCGGGACATCCAGTTGCCCCACCACAGGCCGCACCGTGCCGACACGAAGCCGAGCGCCACCGCCACGGGCAGGCCTTTCGCAAGATCATCCGGCGCGTTCAGCTGGTACCAGCGCGCCTGCATCTGCGGGTCGATGCTGTACTGCATCGCATCGCTCACGAAGAACCAGTTGCGCGCCCAGCGCGTCATCAGAAAATCGGCGAACGGCCACTGGATGGCGAGGAATGCAGCGACGAAGACGACAGCGGTGGCCGCAGCGAGCGTCCAATCCCTCCCGCGCACCCGCCGCATCAACAGATCAATGCAGATCGCGGGCACAACGAGCCACACGGGAAAGTCCGGCGGCACGAAATGATCGACGGGCACGTAGATCGGACCGAGTAGCGGCCGTCCCGAAAAGAACGGCAGAAGGATCAACATGAAGATCGTGAGGCCCGTGTAGACGAGCGCGGCCGTCGTCGCGGGCCATCGCGACACGGATGCGCGGGCGGTGCTGACCAGGAAGAAGACAAATGCGCCGGCCGTCACCTGATAGAACAACGAGCGGTGCATGTCCCAACGTTGCATGTACTCGGTGCAGACCGTCGCGACGAGCAGCAGGAGCAGGCCTGCGCCAAGCAGGTAGAGCCGGCCAAGCTGATGCTGCTCGCTTCCGGCGCTCCCATCCCCCGGATGGACGCCCACCGCCCGGTTCTGGTACGCAAGCGCCATCAACATGGCGCCGCACTGGATGGCGGCGATGCCCGCAGCCAGGAGCATATGGGGCGGGCTGACGATTTTCACGTCGAGGCCGTAGGCGTTGTGCCACCAATCGTCGAATGGCGCGGAGGTGACCATCGCGAATGCGCCCCAGATGCAGACCCACGCGCCGAGCGGCGCGCGAAATCCCCAGAAGCGCACCGACGCCCCGCGCTCTGCCGCCGTGCCGCGAAACGTGGTGTTAAGAGCGACCCAGCCGCATGTCAGGCCCGCGAGGATGCCGCCGAGGTAAATCGCCAGGTGCGCAGGCGTCCAGAACGTGTCGCGGCCGATCGTCCGGTGCCAGGAGATGTCCCACATGACACCAAGGATGACCGAGGTCGACGCGAAGAGCACCGCGTAAATCGACCATGGGACGCGCGCCGGCACCAGCGACTCGGCGGATGTGACCCGTGGAAAGGAAGCGGCGGTGGCTGCCGATGTGGCCATAGAATACCCTGGTTATTGTAAAGGAGCAGCCGATGGAGCGAAAGAAGGCATCCGACTACCCGCAGGAGCTGCTGGATCTGTTTCACGAATACCAGCACGGAGACATCACCCGCCGCGACTTCTTCGAGCGCGCCCGCAGGTTCGCGGTGGGCGGCCTGACGGTTGCCGCAATCTTCGAGAGCCTGCGGCCCAATTATGCCTGGGCGCAGCAGGTGCCCAAAGAAGACGCGCGGATCAAGACCGAGACTGTGACGGTTCCGTCGCCGGAGGGGAACGGCAGCATCAAAGGTTATCTCGCCCGGCCGGCGAAGGCGAGCGGCAAGCTGCCGGTCGTGCTCGTCGTCCACGAGAACCGCGGGCTCAACCCGTATATCGAAGATGTCGCGCGTCGGCTCGCCGTGGCGAACTTCATCGCGCTCGCGCCTGACGGGTTGACGTCGGTCGGCGGCTATCCTGGTGACGATGAGAAGGGGGCCGCGGCGTTTCGGCAAGTGAACGGCGCGAAGATGTTCGAGGACTTCGCCGCCGCGGCGAAATGGCTGAAGGCCTATCCGGAGTCGTCCGGCAAGATCGGTGTCGTGGGCTTCTGTTTTGGCGGGGGCATCTGCAATCAGCTCGCGGTGAGGATGCCGGATCTCGCCGCCGCGGCGCCCTTCTACGGCCGCCAGGTCAGCGCCGAAGATGCCGCGAAAATCAAGGCGCCTCTGCTCCTGCACTACGCGGGGAACGATCAAGGCGTCAACCAGGGTTGGCCTGCGTTCGAGACGGCGCTCAAAGCGAACAACAAAACGTACACCGCATACGTGTACGAGAACACCCAACATGGGTTTCACAACGACACGACGCCACGCTACGACGATGCAGCGGCGAAGCTCGCCTGGCAGCGCACACTGGATTTCTTCAACAAGTACCTCAGGGGGTAGGGGCGCGAAAGGCAGGATAAGGGCGGGAAAGGCAGGAGGGGCGGAAGGGAGGGGGTGTCCAGGCGAAACGCCGCGAACAGCTGGTGCCGAGCCACGAGCAACGACCAAGAACGGCACAAAGACGTGCGTGAATCAGCACACGCTGATGAGACGCCCCGTGCAGCGGCGTCCCCTGTTGTGCAGGCGCCGTTCTTGCTCTTGTAGGGGGTCGATGACTACCAACGATTCTTCGAATGACGCGCTGACCGCTGTGATCTCCATGGTCAACGCCAGAGTCTGCAGCAGCTGTCACACACGAGCCGCCGTCCGCGTCGGCGCCGGAGTCCGGAGCGGCGATCCCGCGGGGCACGCGAACGCCATGTCGTTGAGCGGCGACATGTGGTTCTGCTTCGAGTGCGGGCACGAAGAACAGGCTATCGACTGAGCCTCCGCTCGTGCTGGCAGTCAGTAAGGGATGAACGTGAATTTGGCCGAACCGCTGATCGTGCGGGTCAGGCCCAGGAGCGAGCCACCGACGGGACGCGCCCGCGTCGTGATATGCACGTAGTAGTCGCGGCTTGGATCGAGCTTCGACGTATCGGAAACCTGCACCCGCGTCCACTTCGTCAACCAGGATCTGGCCACCGCCTCGTCTTCCGTGACCATGACTTCCTCGTTCCGCCCGTCGATGGTCCGCGTGAGCGTGTGTCGGCGCGTCAGGTTGTCGTACTGATCGCTCGTCGACACGACCGTCTTTGCAATCGTCCGGTCGATCCAGGCCGGCACGGACGTTCGGAGCTCGAGTTCGAAGGTGAAGGTCGTTCGCAGACCGCTCGAGATCGCCTCGCGAACCGCTTCCGAGTAGGCGTTGGTGAGCTCGAATGACACGAGCACTCGATTCTCGCTTACGGTCGGCGTGATGCGGAGGCTTTCCTGCTGCGCGCCCAGCTCGGGGGCGCACACGAAGAAGACGGCGACGAGCGACCCGAACGCAATCAGCCGATTCATCATGCGCATACGTCAGTACCGAATCGCGAGCGACACGCCGGCGCGCCAGAACGAGAGCCGCTCGGTACAGCAGGTTATCAACAAGCCGGGCTCGTCGCCCTGCCGGTCGATGGTCTGGAACCGTCGCACCTCGAGGGACGTGCCGATCCTGTTCGTGAGAAACATCAGAATGCCTCCGCCAAAGTCGAACGCCGGCGCAACCCGATTGACTGTAAAGACGTTGAAGTAGTCGTCCCGGTGGATCCGCATCAGTCCAAAGCCGCCAACCGCGTAGGGACGCAACACGTATTCCGTCAGTCGTCGCGGCGCGGCTACGACAACATTACCTGTGAGCGTGGTGACGTGGCCCGAGAGGACCAGGCGCTGATCTCCCTCGAAGAATCCGGGAGCATCGGCGAAATCGATATCGAAGCCAACGACCTCGCCAAGCGTCACCACGGAAACGCCCCAGGTGAAGTTCGGCCTGCCGACGACGTTGTCGGGATCGACGAACGTGGTGGCTCCACCAAAGGCGCTCCCGATGAACGGGCGGATCTGCTTGTCGGCTGCCAGTGCCGGCGGGGGGGCCGTCGCCACAGCCGCCAGCGCCAGCAGCATGACCGCTCGAATTCTTGCCACTCGCAGGGCGCTCATCGGACGTAGATCGACAGGAACAACCTGGCAAACGGAGAAACCATCACGTCGCCAGATCCCAACGAGAACGACTTCGCGAGGCCCGAGCTGTTGGCGGCCAGCAAGAGCGAGAGACCGCGGCCCGGCACCATGATGACCATGGAGGAAGACGCGTTGTCGCTGACCCCGAACTGCCAGACGACTCGCTCGCCGTTGTAGCTTTGAACGAACCAGCCGAGGCCGTGCGGCAGCCGCTGACCGTTGCGATCGAGCGGTGGCGTCCACGCCACCGCCAACGTTTCCGGCCGGACCAGGTCGCCGTGCCGGAGCGCGGCGTCGAATTTGGCCATGTCGCGCACCGTGGAGATCAGCCCGCTCGCCGGCGTGAGCGAGACGGCCGTGTACTGCGACGGGGAGGAACGGCCGCGCGAGTCGACGGCGTATGGCTTCGCGAGGCGGTCGAAGACCGCTTTGAAGCGGGTCAGGGTCTCCGCCGTCATTCCATCCGCCAGCGGCGTTCCATCCGCGGGCGGTGTGAGCGAGAGCACGTCGGCCCCCGGGATCGAATCGACCATCGCGAGGCGGTCGAGGAGGCGGCCGTACACAGCTTCCCGGAACGACGTTCCTGTGCAGGTCGGGACGACGGCCGCAAGCGTCTCGAGCCTGGAAGGGTTGTAAGAGAAAGTCAGCGCGCCCGACACGAGCGAGGTATGGCTGAGAAGCTGGCGAACGGTCGCGTTAGGCTCGGAAGCGTTGGGTGAAAACTGCTGGAGAGGAGCGTCGAGCGAGATCCGGCCCTCTTCCACACACTGCATGACGATGACTGCAGACAGGAGCTGCGTCGTGCCATCCATCTCGAACGGCGTGTCCGGACGGGCGGCGATCAGCTGTTCCTGGTCCTGCATGCCGTACGCGCGCTCCCAATTGGGGTCGGTGAGGCGGATGAGCGTGACGGCCATGCCGGGGATGCCCAACTGCACGCGGAGCGAGTCGAGGTAGTCGCTGAACCGCGAAAGGACGAGGTCGTCCGCGCGCAGCAAGACGCCCGCAGACACGGAAACGGCTATCGTCAGCGGCAGCAGGCGGCGCATGTGGTTCGGGGTCGACCCTTTGGCCGACCCATCATAACTGGAGAGGCGCAGGAGCGGATCAAAAACGTCGTAACCGCCCCACCGGACGGTGCCACGCCGGCCACGGGCCGTTACGGTTCTTCGGGCCGCCATGACTATTTCACGATTCGAACGCCCGTTGGCGTCGCTGGAATTGATGGCGGCCGATAGCCGAGCGTCACAACCTCGAAATCAGCCGCGGTCAGCGCCCCGAATGCCGGGTTGAGCACGTTGTTGTTCCACCGCGTGTCATAGGTGCCGCTGACGTACATATCGGATCCGTTGTCGGCCACGATGAGGCCGTAACGCTGCATCGCGCGGAAGATCTTCTGGACGTCCGGCGTGAACCCCGACAACGAGTGGCTGGCCTTGAGGCGCAGCCTCGCCCCCATCGGCAGAGCTCCCGGCGTGGAGCCTGCCTGGTGCGACGCCGGGTAGACATATCCGGTGGTCGCGCGCACGGTAACGCGGAACGCGTGCCCGATCTCGTTGGAGCTCGAGACCTCGTCGTACCGGACGAGGCCGGGGAGGATGGCGAGACCTGCGGCATCCGCCGATGTCCAGCCATCGGGACGCCGCCCGTTGGCGTTCATGTCGAAGAAGGCGCCCGAGCCGGCATGCCACACAGCGCCGTCAAAGTAGACGTTGTACAACTCGTACAGCCCGCGCTGGGCGCTATCGACGATCAGCAGATGGCGA
The DNA here is from genome assembly GCA_035510155.1 of Vicinamibacterales bacterium. Taxonomy (GTDB): domain Bacteria; phylum Acidobacteriota; class Vicinamibacteria; order Vicinamibacterales; family CAVVIG01; genus DATKHR01. The sequence continues at coordinate 2,489 of DATKHR010000095.1, read as the reverse complement.
TCGTTGGTGCTCCGAAGATCGACGTTGCCCGGTGGGCCTCCTTCGATCCAGTGCGGTTGGGTGATGGCTTCGTCCGGAATCGGGTAGAACGGCACGCTCACGCCCGTCGTGTGATCGACGCCGTCGCTTTCGTCCGCGTAGACGAACTGGACCGCGCGCTTGGCGACCGAGCTATCCACGACGGCGTACGGAAATCCATAAATGTCCTGTCCACCCGGCGTGACGTCGCCGCCGAAGTCAGGATGCAGGGAGCGGCTCGATCCGATGAATGAAATGTACGCGGCCGATTGCGGGTCGATGGGCGCATTGGAGATGTCCGTGTTCCACCAGTTGTCAGGAGGGAAGATCGGCAGCGGACCTGGAATCGGGCCGCCGACCGTGGACGTGCCGGCGACAATGACAGATGCGGCCGCCATGATGGCGGCTGCCAAGGTCGCGCGCAGGACGTCGCGCGCCGCGAGTGCTCGGCCAGCCAGAGGCCCGGACATGCTGAGGTTGCAGCAATGCGCACGCCAGGGGTCAGCCCCTGTGTTTTCAAACGTTTGCTGCCTGCGTGCGAACGATTTCGTCGCCCGGTGCTCCGATTCGTGAAGACGGTTCTCGCCATTGCGACCGAAGGAGGCGACTCGCGCGCTTGTCGTCCTTGTCGATCGATAATGGCGCCCGGTCGTGACACAACACTAAGCCCATGCCAAGCCGCCGACAGGTACTGAAAATGGTCGCGGCCGGCGCGCTTGCCGTTGCCCCGCCCGTCGTATCGCTGAGACGCGCGTCGGCATGGGCGTCGCGCGGCGCCGGCGCCGCCGAGCGTGACGGCTGGCGCGACCTGCCCGCGATCCTCGCGCGGATCAGGCCGCCGACGTTCCCCGCGCGCGACTTCGACGTGACGGCCTTCGGCGCGGTCGGCGATGACCACGCCGACAACACGAGGGCGTTCCGCGCGGCAATTGCCGCCTGCCAGGCCGCCGGCGGCGGCCGTGTCGTCGTGCCCGGGGGAACGTTCATGACCGGCGCGATCGAGCTGAAGAGCGGTGTGAACCTGCACCTCGCGGAGCGCGCGACGACGATCCGGTTCACCCGCGACCCGGCCGCATATCCGGTCGTGTTGACGCGGTTCGAGGGGATGGAGTGCATGAACTTCTCGCCGCTCATCTACGCAATCGAGCAGGATCGGCTGGCGATCACCGGAACCGGCACGCTCGACGGCAACGCCGATTGCGAGCATTGGTGGCCGTGGAAGGGCCGGACGGGCTGCGGGTGGAGCGCGGGGGTGCCGAATCAGGACGCCGATCGTCGGGCGCTCGCCGCTATGGTGGAGCGCGGCGTACCCGTGCGCGATCGCCGCTTTGGCCCGGGGCATTACTTGCGCCCCCAGTTCATCGAGCCCTACCGGTCGAGGAACATCTTGATCGAAGGGGTGACGCTGCGCAATTCGCCGATGTGGCACGTGCACCCGGTGCTCTGCACGAACGTGACGGTGCAGGGCCTGTCGATCGTCGCCGACGGACCAAACACCGATGGTTGCGATCCGGAATCGTCCCGCGATGTTCTCATCCGCGACTGCTCGTTCGACACCGGCGACGACTGCATCGCGATCAAATCGGGCCGGAACGCCGACGGGCGTCGAGTCAGTGTGCCGTCGGAGAACATCGTCATCCAGGGATGCCGGATGAAGAACGGGCACGGCGGCATCACAATCGGCAGCGAGATCTCGGCCGGCGTCCGGAATGTGTTCGCGGAGGATTGTCGGCTCGACAGCCCCAACCTCGATTTCGCCGTGCGAGTCAAAGACAATGCGATGCGCGGCGGTCTGGTTGAGAACCTGTTCGTCCGGAACCTCGATGTCGGCCAGGTCTCCCGCGCGGCCGTCACGATCGACTTTTACTACGAGGAAGCGGAGAACGGTCCGTTCACCCCCAGGGTCCGCCACGTCAGGATCGAAGGGGTGAAGACCCGGCAGGCAGAGTACGCGCTGTATCTGCGCGGGTTCGAGCGCGCGCCGATTCGCGAAGTGTCAATCGTCGACTGCGACTTCAACGGTGTGGCGAAGGACGACCTCGTCGAGCGAGTGGTCGGCCTGGTCGTGCAGAACGTCCGCATCAACGGGAGGCGGGTTGACCGCGTCGAATAACGCCGCATGAGCCCCGTCGAACCCGGGCACTCCTGGCTGACACCCCGGCGCTTCGTGGCCGCTCTCGTTCTCGGCCTCGTCGTGCGCCTGGCGACCTTGCCGCTGCCCGGCCATGACGACGTGATCACGTGGAAGATTTGGAGCTACGCCGCGTCGCGTCATGTGACGCGCATGTACGGCGTTGGCGGGTCGCCCCCAATACGCGGCATCGTCACCTGGGGCGATCTGTGGACGACGGTGGACTATCCGCCGTTCTTTCTCTACGAGTACGCGATCGTCGGCCGGATCTACCGAACCTTGTTTCCCACCTATCCCGACACGCTCGCCCTCCTGGTTGCGCTCAAGCTGCCGGTCCTCA
>DATKHR010000094.1:0-5649 GCA_035510155.1 Vicinamibacterales bacterium | reverse complement strand
AAAACCTTCCCGCCTGATACCGGCCTCCGGGAGATGAAGCGGTGGCAGGGCGACACGAAAGCGGAGCTGCGACGGATGGCGCTCCGACCCGCGAAGGGGACGCTCAAAGCCGACGCACCCCGCTATCTTGAACGCGTTCAGAATCGGCTGGAACATCCCGAGGACCGCAAGCACGAAGTCGCGGCTTGGTTCCCGACGTTCGGCGAGCGTGGTAGGCACACCATCAAGCGGGAGGAGGTCAAGCAGCAGGTGAAGGATTGGCTCGCAGAGGGAGTAGCGGCATCCACCATCCGCCACCGCCTGACCGCCCTCTCCAGCCTCTTCGTCGAACTCGATGGGGACGAAGCCTACAACCCAGCCAAGGGCGTGAGGCGTCCGACGGAACCGGAAGCCCAACCTGACTTCCGTTCTCCCGACACCATTATCTCCGCCTTGGATGCCCTCGCATCTCGTGTTGCGAAGAACAATCGCGGGTGGAAGACGTTGGCTCGGGCGATGGTGCTGACCTACACCGGAGTGCGACCGTCACAGATGATGCGCATCAACCCCACGAGCCACATCTTCCTGGACGAGTCGCAGCCCAAGGTCTTCATTCCGGCGGGGAAGGGTGGGAAGGCGCACTGGAAGCCGCTCACACCCGGTGGTGTCGCAGCCTTCAGGCTATTCGTGAACAGTGGCGCGATGGAGAAGTTCTCGACGTCCGGCTTCTACAAGTCCTGGATGCTGGCGTGCGAGCAGGCAGGAGTGGAACGGTTCAATCCTTACAAGCTCCGGCATTCCTACGCCACGCTACTGAGACGAGGCGGAGTCGACGTCGCGGATGTGCAAGAACTGCTCGGGCACAAGTCTGCGAAGACGACCCAACGCTACGCCGCCGTCAGCCCCGAGAAGCTATCGAGGGCGGTGAGCGCATTCCAAAAGGGATGGCGTATTGTCCCCGCCCTTGACCCCGCCCAAGTGGCATCCCCGCCCTCGTCCCCGCCCATTTTGAGACCCTCTGAGACAGCAAGAGGGCTACGGCAGAAGCCATAACCCTCGAACCATCTGTAAATTATGGCGCGCCCGGCAGGACTCGAACCTGCGACCCCCGGCTTAGAAGGCCGGTGCTCTATCCAACTGAGCTACGGGCGCACATTGACATCAACGCCTAGTGTAACGCTGGCTTACGACCATCTACCGATCCACCGTGGTCCAGCGTGAGGCTCACCGGCGGTACTCGCCGACGCTGAACCGACAACGTACGCGGAGCGGCTTGTTAGGCTCGCCAAACGGATGGCAATCGGAACCAGGCCCGCGCTCGGGATGATCAGCCGGAGCGATCTGTCAGCACGAGTGACGGCCGTCCTCGATGCCGGACAGGCTCGCGGCCGCGTCGGGCTCCTTCGAATCGTGCAGATCACAGCGGCGGCCGTCATGCTGCTGATGACGCTCTGCCCGATCCGCGCGACCTCCGCGCGCAGCGGTCAGTCAGGCGCCGAATTCATCGCCGACATTCGACGTCGCATCGGTGAAACCCAATCGCTCCGGCGATGTACGCACGAACCTTCAGACGTTCCCCAGCGGTCGCTTTGTCGCGACGGACCTTTCCTTGCGCGCGTTGGTCATGCAGGCCTGGCGTTTGCAGATGTTCGAGGTGGAAGGCGGTCCCGACTGGATGGCCTCCGATCGTTTTGACATTGCTGCAACGGCGCCCGAAGGCACGACGCCCGATCAGGTCCGTCTGATGCTCCGTGCGCTGCTGGCCGAGCGCTTCAGGCTTCGCACGCACTCGGAGAAACGCGAGCGTTCCGTCTACGCGATGACTCTTGTTCGAGACGGACGCCTCGGCCCCAGTGTCCGGCGAAGCACAACGGATTGCACACAAGGTCCACCGGTCGTGGCGGGCCCGTTCGACCGAAACAATCCGCCCTGCGGGGTCATCAGACCCTCGCCTGACTCGGATTTCAAGTCGGGCTACGCGAGGATGATGTTCCGAGGCATGACGATGGATGGCTTGGCGCGGTTCTGGGCGCCGGCTCTGCTGCGCATGGTCATCAATCGGACCGGCCTCGATGGCTACTTCGACGGCGAGTTCGATCCGACTGCGGAATTCGGCCCGCCGCCCCCGCCGCCCGGTATGCCGGATCCGTTCGACCGCGCGTCGTTCCCCTCTGCGTTCACGGTGCTGCGCGAACAGCTCGGTTTGAAGATGGAATCGACGAAGGCGCCCGTCGACGTCCTGATCATCGATGGCGCCGAGAGGCCGAGACCGAACTGATCAGCGCGACGTGCCGCGGAGCGATACGGTCGTAGGATTTGCCACATAGCTGCCCACGACCGCCGCGCGTATCGATCCAGTGATGGCGCCGAGTTAGGAATAGATTTCCTGCGACAACTGAGTAATCACTGCGGCGTTACTCGCGGGTAACGCAATTGATTTGGTGCCAGCGCATAATCATTTGCGAGCAGCTCAACGACCTACTCGGTTTCTGACAAGCGGGTGACCGGCCAGCTGTTGGGCAGCGTGCCTGACTTCTATTCTGCCCGCAACGCTGCGGCTGGATCGAGGCGGCCGGCACGCATGGCCGGGAGGAGGCATGCCGCGAAGGTCGTCATCGCCACAAGCGAAGCCACCAACGTATACGTAAGACCGTCGCGGGCGGAGACGTTGAACAGCAGCCCGCCGACGACGCGGGATGCCGCGAAGGCGACCGTCAGGCCGGCGGCCAGACCGGCGCCGACGACGGACACGGCGTTGCGCACCACAAGCCAGACGATGTCGCGCGGGCTCGCGCCGATCGCAAGCCGTACCCCCATTTCAACGGTGCGACGGCTCGTGAGATACGACACCACGCCGTACAGTCCGACGAGCGCCAGCACGAGTGCAAGCACCCCGAACAGGGCCCCGGCGATCGCACCGACCCGGACCAGAAACAAGCCAGGCCCGCTGTTGAGCGCCACGTCCATACTTTGAACGTCGTACACGGGCAGATCCGGTTCGCGCTCCGTGATCACGCGTTCGATCGCAGGGGCGAGCGCGGTCGGCGCCAACGAGGTGCGGATCTGCAGCACGCGCGCAGCCATGTACGCCTGCGCGATCGGGATGTAGAAATACGGCTGCGGATCTTCGAACAGAAAACGATACTTGCTAGTGGTGGCGACGCCCACGATCTCGATCCACGCGTCATTCGGCGATGTCCGGAATCGTTGGCCAATCGGATCGCGGCCTGGCCACAGCATACTCGCCAGACGCGCATTGATGATCGCGACAGGACGAGACGATGAGTCGTCGGCCGCGGTGAACGCACGTCCTCGAATGAGCGGCATGCCCATCACCTGAAAGTAGTCGCCGCTGATCACGTTCTCGCCAGCCGGCAAAGGCGTGTCCAGGCGGGTCGCGCTCATCTGCGGATCGACCGACGCCGTCGCCCGGACGTAGCCCATAGGGACCGTAAACGCGTAGCTGACGTCATCGACTCCAGGCACGTGCCGTATCCGTCCTTCGATATCGTCGAAGAACGTTCGCCCCTGCGCTTCGCTGTACCCGAGGAGGTCGACGTCCAGCTGCACATTGAGCACGTGGTCCGGCTGGAAGCCCAGATTCGCGCGCTCGGCGGCGAGCAGGCTGCGTGCGAACAAGCCGGTGGCGATGAGCATCACCGAGCACGCCGCAATCTGCGTAGTCAGGAGGGACCGTGCGAGAAGACGACGCGGCGGGCCCGCGCCCGCGCGTGGGCTCCGCAAGGTCGCCTCCGGATCGACTGACGCTGCGCGAACGGCAGGCAGGATGCCCGCGATCGCGGCAGCCGCGAGGACAACGCCCGCCGCGTACGCGAAGACCCTGGCGTCGAAGTGAAAGTCGAATCGCACGGGCAGATTGCCGGGCGGCCGGACGGCGGCAAGCGCGCCCGCACTCCAGACGCCCAGCAACACACCGACGACGCTGCCGATCGCGGCGAGCAGAAGATTCTCCGCGAGCGCCTGGCGCACGAGACGCGCGCGCCCTGCGCCTAGCGCGGCGCGAACGGCGAACTCGCGGCGCCGGCTCTCACCGCGCGCCAGCAGCAGATTCGTGACGTTCACGGCCGCGATCAACGTGATCAGCGCGGCCAGAAAGATCATCGTCGCGGCACCACGCGCATTGGAACGGGCTTGATCCTCTTCGGGCCGAGCCAGCCGTTCGGGGAGCACGCGGACACCCACACGTTCGTCGGCCGCGTACTCGCGCGCGAGTCGTGCCGCGACGAGGTCGACGGCGGCTTGCGCACCCACCACGTCGCTGCCCGGCTGCAATCGCGCGACCGCGTGGAGGTCGCGCGTTCGCCGATCATCGAGCGGACGCGCGGTCGCCCAATTGATCGGCAGATACAGCTCCGCATCGGAGAACGCGAACGTGCCGAGGAAACCTCGAGGCGCAACGCCGATGATCGTGCACAGGCGCCCGTTGATGCGAACAATACGTCCCAGCACCGCCGCGTCCCCGCCAAACCTACGCTGCCACGTGTTATAGCCGAGCACGACGACAGCATCTGCTCGTCCGGGCCCTCCCTCGTTGTCGCGAATCAGCCGGCCCAACGCGGGCCGGAGATCGAGCATGGAGAAGTAGTTGCCGGTCACCCACGTCACGAGCACGCGCGCCGGAGGCTGGCCACCGATCGCCAGCCCGACAAACCCCGCGCTGTAGCCCGCGATGTCTTCGAAGACGGCTCGGCTGCCGGCGCGGTAGTCCTGAAGATCTGGATACGAAACGGGACGAAGCGCGGTCGTGTCTTGGCGTCGCGTCGCGACGACGACCAGACGAGCGCCGTCCCGCACCGGCAATGGCCGCAGCATTACGGAATTGACCACACTGAATACGGTGGTGTTGACGCCAATGCCGAGCGCAAACGTCAGGACGGCGGCGGCCGCGAAGATTGGCGAACGGCGGAAAAGCCGCGCAGCGAGAACCAGATCCCGCATGCGTGGCAGTTTACCCGTACGAGCCTCGAGACGACAGTGCGGAGGAGTCGCGGCAGCGAAGAGCGAGAGCCAGCGCAGAGATCGCAAACTAGAACGGCGTCTATCGTTACCGACACAGCTCCTACACGCCTTGCTCTTCTACGGGTAGTGCGGTATAGGTAGAAGTCCGAGGTGTATGGTGCCGGACAAATCCGATTTGCCCCAGGGCACGCTCGACCTGTTGATTCTTCAAATTGTTGCCGCCGGGGCTATTCACGGCTATGGCATCGCGCAACGCCTCCAGCAGATCTCGCGTGACGTCGTGCAGGTGCCGCAGGGCTCGCTCTATCCCGCCCTACACCGACTCGAAAACCGCGCGCTACTGACTGCCGACTGGAAGATGTCGGACACCGGTCGGGAAGCCAAGTTTTATCGCCTCACGTCGAAAGGTCGGGCCCAACTCAAGGAAGAAGCGGCGAGCTGGATCCGGCTAACCGACGCAATCGGTCTGATTCTCAAGACCGCGGGCGGGTTGCGGTGAACTGGTGGCGCCGGATCCTTCGGAGTAGTCAACTCGAGCGCGAGCTCGACGCCGAGCTTCGCGACCATATCGAACGCGAGGTCGCGCAAGGCGTCCGCGCTGGACAATCAGAAGCCGACGTGCGCCATCAGATCCGGTGGACGTCCGGCGGCCTCGACCAGGTGAAAGAGGCCTGCCGCGACGTCCGTCGC
>DATKHR010000093.1:0-16328 GCA_035510155.1 Vicinamibacterales bacterium | reverse complement strand
CGCTCCCGTTCCGCAGTCGAATACCCGCCATGCTTCCAGCGGGCCCGCTGGCTGCGCGCTCGTCCTTCAGGCGTCCGCGGTCCGGTGCTCTTGCCGCCGTGCAGCCGACAGCGGCGCTTCCCCCGGATCGCCGGTCCGCGGCACGGCTGCCCCGTGCGTTTGCTACGCGCGCCGCACCGACGTGCCATCGAAAACTCACCCGGTGGATTGCCGTGCTTCAGCCAGCCCGCCATGCCGAAGAGTGTCCCGGGCGGCTATGCCCGTCACTATGCCCGCGGCGGTGGTCGAGGATCCCTGAGCACCCAACGGCATCACACACATCACACGAAAGTGCGGAACAGTTCATGAGTTTTTCGAAGGATTTTCGTCGTCGGACGGGTTTCCCAAGCCTGATGTCGCGGGTTCGATCCCCGTCTCCCGCTCCATTCACACTTGCCATCACACCGCGTCCGGGGTCACCCCTGCGGGTTGAACCGATAGCCGACCCACGGCTCGGTCACCAGGTAGCGCGGATTCGAAGGATCCGGCTCGAGTTTCTTTCGGAGCTGCCCCATGAAGACACGCAGGTACTCCGGCTGCTCCTGCGACGCCTCACCCCAGACCGCCTCGAGGAGCGTACGGTGGGTGATAACCCGGCTCGGGTGCCGCGCCATGTAGACGAAAAGCTCGAATTCCTTGGGCGTCAGCCGCACTTCCTGCCCGCGCGCGTGAACGCGGCGGCTGCCGAGATCGATGCGGAAATCCCCGGCGTCGAACACCTCGATTTCCGCGTCGGGCCCGCTCCGGCGCAATGCGGCGCGGACGCGTGCCAGGAGCTCGTCCACGCCGAATGGCTTGGTCACGTAGTCATCGGCGCCCGAATCGAGCGCCTCGACCTTGGTGCGCTCTTCCCCCTTCACGGACAAGACGATGATCGGGACGGTGGACATGGCGCGAATGCGACGGCAGAGCTCGAGGCCGTCCATGTGAGGCATGTAGAGGTCGGTGATCACGAGCTCGGGCCGCCACTCCGTGAAGCTGGCCAGCGCAGACTCCCCTTCAGCGGCGGTCTGCACCTGATACCCCTGACTGGTCAGGACGGTGCGCAAGACGCGCGTAATTTGAGGCTCATCGTCGACAACGAGCACGCGGGATCGTTCGGATGTCGTCGCCATCGGTCTCCTGCCTTACGTTATAGCCTATCGACGCTGGAGAGCCCTAGCGAAGCTCGAGCGCGGGAACGGCATCAGCGCCCGGCGTCGGCTGGGGCGCCGCGTCGATGGGTTCGGCCGCCACCGGCAAGAGAAGCGACGCGACGGTCCCGCGACCGCTCTCCGGGGCGTCGATCCAAATCCGTCCGCCCTGCGCGTCCACGAGCCGCCGCGCGATAGGCAGGCCGAGCCCGGCGCCCGCGCGGCGGGGATCGAGCGGCTCCCGAGCGGGCACACGGAAGAACTTCTCGAACACGCGTTCGCGCAACTCGCAAGGGATGCCAGGACCCTGATCCGACACGGATATCTTGACGTGTTGATCGTCCGATGGCAGCGCACTCACGGTGATCACAGTCTCCGGCGGCGCGTATTTGCTCGCGTTGTCCAGCAGAATGTAGATGACTTCTGTCATGGCCGGCGGATCGACGAGCACGCCCGGCAAGTTGCCGGCAACGTCCACGACCATCCGATGATCTCTCGTGACGGTCTCGGCGCGCATCAGCCCCGCCCGCACGATAGCCTCGACCGGAACCACACGCAGGTGCGCCGGTTGCGTGGGCTCGCTGCCGCTCGTTGAGAGCCCCTCGATGAAGCGGTTCAGGCGGTCGGACTCCTCGTTGATGACCTGCAGCAGCTCGAGCCGGCCCTCCAGCGTGAGCTCGGACTGGCGCCTGATGCCGGACCGAATCAGCGCCGTCACGGCTGCCTTGATGGCCGTCAGGGGAGTGCGCAGGTTATGGGTGAGCGCGTCGAGCAACGCCGCCTTGAGCGCCTCGCTCCGCCGCGCGGCTTCGGCCTCGCTCGCGCGCTCGAACGCGTTCCGGAGCTCCTGGTACAACCGCTCGATCTCGCGGCGGCCCGCCTGCGCTTCGGCCGCCCGGCGATCTGCCCGCGACGCCAGCTCGCCCGCGATAACGGCCGTCACGGTAAACGTGAGGAACGCCACCCAGTCGTCCGCGCTCTCGAGGGCGAACCCTTCAGGCGGCAGGAAGTAGTACGAGTAGGCGGCTGCCCCGAGCCCCGCCGCGACGAGCGCCGGGCCAAAGCCGAACAGCCGGGCGACAACGACGACGTCGAGGAGCAGAACGGGCGCGGCGACGGGCGCATGGTCGACCGACGCGAGCTTGAGGGCGCCGACGACGCCAGCCACCGTCGCGCCTGCCACCAGCCACTTGAAGCCCCGCACGGCTCGATTATGGACTGCCTCGATGGCCGATGCCACAGCTGATTTCCTTATGGCCCGGCGCGAGAGAGATCAATCGGCGAACAGATGGTAGAATTAAACAATGGTTCATTTTTCGAACCGTCGTTCACGTCGTGCCGATGCCCGCCGCGTGGGCATTCTGAGAGCGGCCGCTCGTGTCTTTCGCGCCCGGGGCTTCGCAGCCGCCGGCATGCGCGAGATTGCCGTCGAAGCCGACTTGTCGCCGGGCAACCTCTACCACTACTTTCGCGGTAAGGACGAGCTGCTGTTTTTCTGTCAGGACCACGCCCTCGACAACCTGCTGGCCGCGCTCGCCGACGCGCGCCGCGCCGATCGTTTGCTCATCCAGCGGCTTCGTGAGCTCGCAGAGGCGCACGTCCTGTGCCTCCTGGACGAAGTCGAAGGCGCGGCCGCCCACTTCGAGATCGACGCCCTCTCCCGCCGCCTCCGTACGCTCATCGTGGCCAAACGGGACCGCTACGAACATGGCGTCCGCGCGCTCATAGCCGGCGGTATCCGCTGCGGCGAGCTCGCGCCGACCGATCCGATCATCGCCACGCGCGCGTTTCTCGGCGCGCTCAATTGGACGGCCCATTGGTTCAGGCCGGATGGGCCCGACGCTCCCGATCACGTCGCCGCCATCGTTGCCGACTATGCCATCACAGGCCTGGCCCCAGGTCGCCATGACACAACACGTTCAAGTCGCTCTCGTCGTCAACGGCGAGCCGACCGAAGTCGCGTTCGACGGCTACAAGACGCTCCTCGAGGTGTTGCGTGAAGACCTGAGCCTCGGCGGGACGAAGCACGGGTGCGAGCTCGGCGAGTGCGGAGCCTGCGCCGTCCTGCTCGACGACGCGCCGGTGCTGTCGTGTCTGGTGCTGGGCGTCGATTGTGACGGCCGCCGGGTGACGACAATCGAGGGCCTTGCGTCCGACGGCCGGCTGCACCCGCTTCAGGAGGCGTTTGCGGACCTTGGCGCGGCGCAGTGCGGGTATTGCACGCCGGGGTTTATCGTGACGGCCAAAGCGTTGCTGGACGAGCACCCGCGTCCGACGCGTGAGCAGATCAAGGAGGCCCTGTCCGGGAATCTGTGCCGGTGCACCGGCTATCAGCAGATCTTCGAGGCCGTCGAGGCGGCCGTGGTGGCCACTGGGCGTGACGAGCCTCGAGGAACGAGCCACAAGTCATGAACATCATCGGCACGCCCCGCCGGCGCGTGGACGCGCGTGCGAAGGTCACGGGGCAGACCCGGTTCGCCGACGACCTCGCGCTCCCCCGGATGTTGCACTGCAAGCTAGTGCGCTCAACCGTCCCTCACGGGCGAATTGCCCGCATCGATGTCTCGAAGGCTCTCGCCCACCCGGGCGTGTATCTGGTGTTGACAGGCCGGGACTTTCCGATTCCCTACGGCATCCTTCCCGTCAGCCAGGATGAGCATGCGCTGGCAACCGACCGTGTACGGTTCGTCGGTGATCCCGTTGCGGCGGTCATAGCCCGCGATGAGCTGACGGCTTTCGAGGCGCTCGACCTCGTGGAGATTGACTACGCGCCGCTCGACCCGATCGCCAGCCCGGAAGACGGCCTGGCCCAGGACGCCCCGACGATTCACCAATACGGCGATCGCGGCAATGTCCACAAGGTGGTGTCGCTTGGCTTCGGCGACATCGAGAAGGCATTTCGAAACGCCGATCACGTTTTTGAAGACACGTTCTTCTACCAGGGCAGCACCCATCTTCCGATCGAGCAGCACGCTGCCCTTGCCGCCAGGGATCCCGACGGCAAGCTCGTCCTGTGGTCGGCCACGCAAACACCGCACTACGTGCACCGCGCGCTCGCCAAGACGCTCGAGATGCCCGCGGCGCACATCCGCGTGGTGGCCGCGCCAAACGGCGGCGGCTTCGGCGGCAAGAGCGACCCCTTCAATCATGAGATCGTCGTGGCCAAGGCCGCGTGGTTGCTCGACCGGCCGGTCAAGATCTGCCTGACTCGGGAGGAAGTCTTCTATTGCCATCGCGGCCGGCACCCCGTGTTGATGCACTTCAAGACCGGCGTGAAGCGTGACGGGACGATCACCGGCGTTCATCTGAAGACGCTGCTCGACGGTGGGGCGTATGGGTCCTACGGCGTTGCCAGCACGTTCTACACAGGCGCGTTGCAGACCGTGACGTATCACATCCCCGCCTATCATTTTCAGGGCTGCCGCGTGTTTACCAACAAGCCGCCATGCGGTCCCAAGCGCGGTCACGGAACGCCCCAGAGCCGTTTCGGTCAGGAGATTCAGCTGGACAAGATCGCTGAAGCGCTCGCGCTGGACCCCGCGGATCTGCGATTGCGCATTGTCGAGCAGCCGGACACGCTGACCGCGAACTACCTGCACGTGGGGACCATTGGCCTTGCCGAATGCCTCCGCCGTGTCACGCGTGCATCGAACTGGAAACAGGCTCACCGCAGGCTGCCTCGCGGCCGGGGCGTCGGCCTTGCCTGCTCGTCCTACCTCTCGGGAGCAGGGTTGCCGATCTATTGGAACGACATGCCGCACTCGGGGGTCCAGCTGAAGCTCGACCGGAGCGGCGGCGTGACGGCATTCTGCGGCGCGACCGAGATTGGCCAGGGATCGGACGACGTGCTGGTCGGCTGTGTGGCGGAGATTCTGGGTATTCACCCGCTGGACGTGCGAGCGGTAACCGGCGACACCGATCTGACGCCGGTTGATCTCGGTTCCTATTCGAGCCGGGTGACGCTGATGATGGGCAACGCGGCCATTCAGGCCGCAGAGCGGGCCCGCGACCAACTTGCCGATGCCGTCGCAGCACGGCTCGGCGTGCCCCGCGATCGCCTGGTCTTCGCGGAACGCCGCGTGTTCGACGCGGCGGATCCCGCAAATGGCGTCGCGTTCGCGGACGCCGTATGTCTCGCCGAAGCGAGGTTCGGCACCGTGGGGACGACCGGTTCGTATACGCCGCCGCGATCCGCCGCCAAGTTCAAAGGGGGTGGCGTGGGACCGTCTCCGACGTATTCCTACTCGGCGGCGGTCGTTGAAGTGGACGTCGACCCGGAAACCGGCTGGATTCAGGTGCCGCGCGTCTGGATCGCGCACGACATCGGCCGCGCCCTCAATCCTCCGCTTGCACGTGGGCAGATCGAAGGCAGCGTCTACATGGCGCTCGGTGAAGCGCTCATGGAGGAGCAGACGTTCCGGCGGCTGCCGCGGCGCCTGTCCAATGCGCTCGTTCACAAGTTTCCGTCGATGCTCGAATACAAAAGCCCCACGACGCTCGACATGCCGGAGGTGATCACGGAGCTCGTCGAGCACCCCGATTCACGAGGCCCGTTCGGCGCAAAGGAAGTCGGCCAGGGACCGCTGCTTCCTGTGATGCCGGCTTTGGCGAATGCTGTGTACGACGCGGTTGGCGTGCGAATCGACGAGGTGCCGATCACGCCCGACAAGATCCTGAGAGCGCTCGAGGCGAAGGCAACGGGCCGGCCCCCACGCTATGGCCCCTCCGGATTTCCCGAGATCGAGTGGCCCGAGACGCTTCAAGTACCTCCGCCCTGGGAAGGTGGCGATGGGCGGGCCATTAACGGACCTGCGAGATCGACGGCGCAGCCATGATGCGGCTCCCGCGGTTCCGATTCGTCTCTCCTCGGACCGTTGCGGAAGCGGCGGATATCCTGGCATCAGCCCGCGCGGGGGACGCCATGATCGTTGCGGGCGGCACTGACCTCATCCCCAACATGAAGCGGCGGCAACAGACTCCCGCAACGCTCGTCGGGCTGCGCCGGATCCCAGAACTTCGAGCGATTCGTCGCGGCGACTCCCCGACTATCGACCAGGCTGAGCCAGGGACTGCGAGCGACGTTGGGCTGGCAATTGGCGCCGTGGTGACGCTGACCGATTTGATCCGCGCCTTGAGCGAGCTCCGGAGCCCAGGCCTCGACGGGTTGCGGCAGGCCGCGGCGCAGGTTGCGACGCCGCCGCTTCGGAACATGGGCACCATTGGCGGCAACCTCTGCCTGGACACCCGATGCAACTACTACGATCAGAACTACGAGTGGCGCAAGGCAATCGATTTCTGCATGAAGAAGGATGGCCAAATCTGCTGGGTCGCGACATCGAGCCCGCGCTGCCTCGCCGTGTCGTCGACCGACACTGCCCCGGCGCTGATGGCTCTTGGCGCCTCGGTGACCCTGACGAGTACCGGCGGCACGCGCACGGTTCCGATCGCTTCGCTCTATCAGAACGACGGCATCCGCTACCTCACGCGGGCGCCAGCTGAAATCCTGACGTCAATTCGCCTCCCCCGTCTCGATCGATGGCGCAGTACATACTGGAAGCTGAGGCGAAGGGGCGCGTTTGACTTTCCCGTGCTTTCGGTCGCCGCGGCGGCCAACGTGCGGGTCGACGGTACGGTGGAAGAGGCGCGGATCGTGCTCGGGGCGGTCGCGTCTTGCCCGGTCGAATCCACACAGGCCGCTTCCATTCTGCGAGGCGAGCGGCTGACGGACGAGCGCATCGCGGCAGCCGCCGAGCGTGCAGCCCAACCCGCCCGGCCAATGGACAACACCGATTTCTCTCTGGTGTGGCGCAAGCGCATGGCGAAGGCGTTCGTCACATACGCGCTTCGCGAGCTACGCGGCGATGACATGCGCGCCGAACGCTACAGAATCGCTCGACAGCTTCTCTGACCGCCTCCGCGTGGCCACTCGCATCCTGAAACATTTCGGCCTGATCGCGACGCTCGTGGCGCTGGCCGCGTACTCGTTCATCCAGCTCGCCTCGCTCGCCGGTGCGCCCATTCGGTCCGATGGATACAGCTACTACGTCTACCTTCCGTCCTGGTTTCTGTATCACGACACAACGCTCCAAAGCGTCGCGGACGACTGTTGCGGCGGGACCTTTCCGGCGTTCACCAGCATTGTCCGTTGGCCCGAAACAGGTCGCTGGGTGGACCCCCACCCGATTGGCGTTGCGATCTTGATGACCCCCTTCTTTACCGCAGCGCACGTCTTGACGCGCTGGTCCAACCTCCCGCCCGACGGCTTCTCGCTCTACTACCAGAGCGGCGCAGGCCTCGCTGGCCTCAGCATGTTCGTCGCAGGCCTTCTCTTCCTTCGCGCCCTGCTGTCCCGGTATTTCAGCGACGGGGTCGTCCTCGCCACGCTGACCACCATTGCGCTCGGCACGAACGCGTTTCACTATGGAACGTACGACAGCACGTTCAGCCACGCATTCTCCTTCTGTCTGATCGCCGCCCTCCTCGACGTGACCGACCGGTGGTGGAAACGGCCAGCGTGGCTGACGACGTTATGGCTGTCGGTGGTTGCGGCGCTCATCTTTCTGACACGACATCCGAACGTGCTGTTTCTGTCGGTCGTCCCGCTCTGGAATCCAGCCGGGCTCTGGAATCGACGCGGCTCTCTCTCCGTTATCGCAGCGGTTACCGTCGCCTGCGTCACACCCCAGTTGATCCTCTACAAGCAGGCGACCCACCGCTGGTGGGTCAGCGTGTACGGTCAGCTCGGCCATTTTGATTTTCGCTCACCGCACATATGGGGAGTTCTGTTCGGCGTGCAGAAAGGACTGTTCTTCTGGTCCCCCGTCCTGCTCTTCGCCGCGGCAGGCGCCTTCGTTGACCACCCGCTCGCTCGTCGCCTGCGAGGCGCAGCTCTGCTCGCATTCACGCTCGATACTTACTTGATTGCAAGCTGGAGTGACTGGCAGTTTGGAGGAAGCTTCGGCCACCGTGGCTTCACCGATGGTCTCCCGCTCGCGGCCGTATTCCTGGCGGTGTTCTTCGATTGGGTTGCGCGCAGGCGGCGGGCGGTCTGGCCGATGGCCGCCTCGATGACCGCTCTCGTCGCGCTCTCGTGCGCGCAGATGGTGCAATACTGGATCGGCGTTTTGCCAATCGCGAATACGACGTGGCCCCAGTATCGCGACTTGTTTCTTCGGTTCCGATGACCATGGCAAGGGTTCGCTGGCTCATCGGCACGATCGTGGTCGTCGCGGTAACGGGCGTGGCCTGGTATTTGCGCGATCCACCGTGGGTTGCTGCTGTCACGTCCGGGATGCGTGATTGGGAAGTCGATGCGTCCGGCACGCGCTATCGGTGGACAGCCGGCCATGCGAGCTTCTTTGTGCCGAGTGCTGCATCTGAGATGACCTTGCCCATTCGTGCAGTGTTTCCGTCGACCGACGGCGGCCCTGTCGTCGTCAGGTTTGCAGTGGACAATCGATCAGTCGCGACGGTCGCGTTGAACAACACGGCCGAGTGGTCGCGCGCCGTCGTCCCGCTCGGTCGCGAGACAGGCCGCCGGCACTACCGCAGGGTCGACGTACGCGTCAGTCGAGTCGTGGGGTTCTACAATCTCGGCGTGCAGGTCGGCGAGCCAACGCTCCGCTGATCTTCAGTAGCCGGACGCCGCAGTGTTCTTAGGCTTTTCGCTCCGCGCCTGCTGCACGATCTTCACTCCAGCGCTCGCGCCCACTCGCGTCGCGCCGGCCGCCACCATGGCCTGGAGACCCTGGAGGTCGCGCACGCCGCCCGCCGCTTTGACCCCCATTTCGGCTCCGACGACCCTGCGCATCAAGGTGACATCCGCAGCGGTCGCGCCGCCCGGGCCAAAACCGGTCGACGTCTTCACGTAGTCGGCCCCGGCCGTCTTTGCCAGGGTGCACGCCGTCACCTTCTCGTCATCGGTGAGCAGGGCCGCTTCAATGATTACTTTGCTCAGGACGCCGCAGTCGCGGCACGGCGCGGTCACGGCCTCGACATCGCGTTCTACGGTTCGGAGGTCGCCCGATTTGAGGGCCCCGATGTTGATGACCATGTCGATCTCGCGCGCACCGTCGAAAATCGCTCGGCGCGTCTCGTAGCCCTTGACGTCCGCCGTCGTCGCGCCGAGTGGGAAACCCACGACCGAACAGACGCGGACGCCGGTGGTCGAGAGCCATCGGGCCGCCAACGCGACCCACACCGGGTTGACGCACACGGTCGCAAACTTGAACTGCGCCGCCTCGCGGCACAGCTCCTCGATGTTCTGCCGTGTGGCGTCTGGTTTGAGCAGCGTATGGTCGATGAGCGCTGCCACTTCTGTTGGGGCGCCACCCATCGCGTGCACACCGACCCGGCTCGCGCCGGCCTCGATCACGCCGCGAAGGCGGTCCGGGCAGCAGTCGTCTATCACTGCATGACACCCGCAACGGGATTGCGGCCGGACCCCTGCCGCCGCCACCTCCGACAGGATGACATCAATCACATGTTGCAGATCGTCTCTGGTCACCGATTCTCCAGATCGCGGATTTTCGCCAGCCGCCGGATGTAGCGGGGCTCGCGCATCGGCGTTGCGAGCCAGACGCTGATAATGGCGCGAGCTTCCTCCGGGGTGACCAGGGTGGACCCGAGCGTCAACACGTTCGCGCCGTTGTGTTCACGTGAATACCGCGCGATCGTTTCAGACGGCGCCATCACCGCGCGAATCCCCCGGATCTTGTTGGCCGCAATGGCTGACCCAATGCCGGCGCCATCGATGACAATGCCGGCCTCGGCGTCGCCGTGCGCGACCGCGTCGCCGACCGACCGAGCCACGTCCGGGTAGTCGACCGGCTCGGTTGAATCGACGCCGAGATCGTGCACGGCGAGCCCGCGACCTCGCAGGAACGCCACCAGCGCCCGGCGGAGGGCGATCCCGGTGTGATCGCTGCCAATGGCGATCGCTCGGATATCAGCCGGCGGCGCGAGCACCGGCTCGTCGCCCCACGCCCGCCCCTCGTGAAGCACGGTCACGCGGCGCTCTTTCAACGTGTCCTGTGCCAGAGGCGTGACGTGGCCGCCGGCGACCAATGTCACCGTCTCGCCCGGCAGCAGCGCGCGCGCATCAGCCTCGGTGATGATCTCGAACGTTTTCATGCCGTAGGATTCAGTATCATTTCAGCGTCATCTCAACATCATGAGCGAGCCCTGTCCCACCGAAATCCTACTCTCTCGGGAGCAGATCCAGAAGCGCGTCGCCGAGCTCGCGCTCGACATCCGTCGCGACTTCCGGGACGGAGTGCATCTCGTTGCCGTCCTCAAAGGCGCGTTCATGTTCTTGTCGGATCTCGTGCGCGCGATGCCTGGCCACGTCTCACTCGATTTCATGGCGGTGTCGAGCTACGCCAAGGGCACGACCAGCTCCGGAGAGGTCCGGCTCCTCAAGGATCTCGACTCGACGCTCGAGGGCCGCAACGTCGTGATCGTCGAAGACATCGTGGACACCGGGCTGACGCTGACGTATCTCCAGGACATCCTTCGGGCGCGAAACCCGAAGGCGCTGCGCACGGCGTGCCTGCTGAGCAAGCCCTCACGGCGTCAGGTCGAGGTGAAGATCGAATATGTCGGCTTCACCATCGAAGATCGCTTCGTCGTGGGCTACGGCCTCGACTACGCCGAGCAGTATCGCAATCTCCCGCATATCGCGGTCCTCGGATCCGGAGACGTCCGCTGAGATGCGCACGCCGTGAGGCGGCGCGAGGTTACTTCACCGCGTCTCGAACCTTCTGCGCCAGGCGATTGGCATCGGCAATCACGGTCGCTCGATCCAGGGTTTTGATCGTACGGTCTCGCATCAGCACGGCGCCGTCGACGATCGTCGTTCGCACATCGTCTCCCCGGGTTGTATAGATGAGGTGCGAAACGGGATCGTACAGCGGCGTTTGGCGCGCGGCGGCGACAGACACACAGATCAGGTCGGCGCGTTTGCCGACCTCGAGCGAGCCGATCTGCCCGTCCATTCCGAGCGCTCGCGCGCCTCCGATCGTTCCCAGATCCAGCGCCGTTTGGGCGGGGAGCGCCGTCGAATCACGCGTCGCATGCTTCGCCAGAAAAGACGCCTGGCGCATGGCCTCGAACATGTCGAGGTCGTTGTTGCTGGCCGCGCCGTCAGTGCCGAGACCAAGCGCGACGTTCGCCCGGACGTACTTGGAAACGGGCGCGGTGCCGCTGGCCAGCTTCATGTTGCTCTCTGGATTGTGGGAGACACCAACCCCGTGCCGTTTGAGCACCGCGATGTCCGCGTCGTCGACCCACACGCCATGTGCGGCGAGCGTTCTCGGACCCCAGAAACCGATGGATTCCAGGTACGCCGTCGGCGTCATGTGATGCTGCTCCCGCGCCATCCGCCACTCGTCTTCGGTTTCCGCGAGATGGATGAGCACGGGAACCTGATACTTGCGCCCGAGATCCGCGGCGGCCATCAGCGTGGCGGCATCGTTCGTGTACATAGCGTGAGGCGCAACGGCCGGGACAATCAGGCGATCGTTCTTGAACGCCTTGATGAACCGCTCCGCGCGCGCCAGCGCTTCGGCTGGCGTTTTCGCGTCCGCAACCGGGAACCGGAGGATCGTTTCGCCCAAGATCCCGCGAAGACCCGCCTCACGCGTGGCCCGCGCGATCTCCTCCTCGAAGTAGTACATGTCGGCAAACGTCGTGGTGCCTGACTCGATCATCTCGAGCGCCGCAAGCCGCGTCCCGATGCGGACCATGTCCGGTGAGACGGTCTTGGCCTCCGCCGGGAAGATGTACCTGTTGAGCCAGTCCATCAACGCCAGGTCGTCGGCCAGACCGCGGTACATGACCATTGGCGCATGGGTGTGCGTGTTGATGAGGCCAGGCAGCACAATGTCGTCGTTAGCCGCGATCGTGTCGCTCGCCACGAACGTGCGGGCGATGGCTTCAGGCGTATCGACTCCCACGATCGTCGAGCCATCGATCGCAACCGCGCCGGGCGACAGCATCTGGTGCGCGGCGTTTTGGGTGATGACGAAGCGCCCCACCACGATGAGCGACACCTGCCGCGCGGTCTGCCCCGCGACCATGACCCCGGCCCCCAGGGCCCACGCAACCAACAACCGTTTCACGCCGTTCGATTGTACCGCGCGTTCTACCCGCCATGCCCTCGGCATCAGCCCTACGCCATTGCCGTGTATAGTGAAGCCCGTGCCGCTTCACCTCGTCGATCACCCGCTCGCGCACGATGCGCTCACGACGTTGCGCGACAAGCGGACGACGCCGGAACACTTTCGCCAGGCCGCGAACCGGATCAGCGTGGTGCTCGTCGCCGACGCGCTCCGCGACATCCCGACGGTGCCCGTGACGGTCGATACGCCGCTCGGGCCGGCGGACGGCCATCGTATGGAACGCGACGTGGTCGTGGTTCCGGTTCTGCGCGCCGGCCTGGGCATGCTCGACGCGGTGCTGGCGCTGGTGCCGGCTGCTCGCGTCGGCCACATCGGCCTGCAGCGCGACGAGATGACGGCCGTAGCTTCGCAGTATTATTCCAAGCTGCCGGCTCCGCTCGCCGACAGCGACGTCCTGATGATCGACCCGATGCTGGCGACCGGCGGCAGCGCGGTGGCTGCGCTCGATCTCCTGGAGCATGCCGGCGCGCGCACCGTTCGGCTGGTGTGCATCGTGGCCGCACCTGAGGGCGTCGCCCTGGTCGAACGTCATCATCCGACGGTCGACATCTACACGCCGGTGGTCGACCGGGAGCTGAACGCGCACAAATACATCGTGCCGGGGCTCGGAGACTTTGGGGACAGACTCTACGGAACGCTCTGAAGCTGGCTGAGACGGAGGTCCCTATGGCAACCAACTTTGTCGAACGACGCGCGCAGCCGCGCGAGACCGAGAAGCGGTGGCTGACGTCGTTGACGGCGATCGAGCCGAACAAGATTCAGGTGCGCGGCTACTCGCTCGACGAAATGATGGGACGACTCAGTTTTGCGGAGGCGGTCTACCTCCTGCTCATGGGCGAGCTTCCCACGCCAACGATTGGCCGCATCCTGAACGCGGTGCTGGTGTCCTCGATCGACCACGGCGTGACACCGCCGTCGACCCTCGCTGCCCGTAATGTGGCGACGTCAGGTGCTCCGCTCAAGGACTGTGTGGCGGCCGGCATTCTCGCGTTCGGACCGCATCACGGTTGCGACATCGAGTCGTGCATGCGGTTTCTGGATCGCGGCCTCACACTCATGCGGTCCGGCAAAACCATGCAGCAGGCCGCCGAGGCGATCGTCGCCGAGTGCGCCGACGAGCACGAGGTGCCGCCGGGGTTCGGGCACCGGTTTCACACGCGGGACCCGCGTGCGGCGCGCCTGTTTCAGATGGCCCTCGAGCTCGAGGTCGAGGGCGAGCATGTCCGGCTGATTCGCGCCGCCGAGCGCGTGCTCGCCGACCCGGAGGGGCGGTTCAAGCGCCCGCTGCCCGTGAACGTGGACGGCGCGATCGCGGCGATCTGTGCAGACCTCGGATTCGCCTATGAGCTGGGGAACGCCATCTTTCTGATCTCGCGCCTCCCGGGGCTCATCGCGCACGCGCACGAGGAGCGGACGCGCCAGTCGCCGATGCGGCAGATCGATCCAAAGGATCACGACTACGACGGCGCTCGCGACCGTCGTCTCCCGGAAGGAAGGAAATAGTGAGCGTACTCAGGTTCAGTCATCGCATCGCCTCGGATTACGAAGACGTCTTGACTCCCGACGTCGTGGCGGCTCTTCACGCGCTCACGCCGTTCGATCGGACGCGTCAGCAGCTGATGGCGGCGCGCCTCGAGCGAAGGGCCAGACGCGCGCGCGAGCACGAGCGGATCCGGTTCCTTGACCCCACCGAGCGTGTGCCCGGGACGGCGCTGACGGTCCAGGATGCCCGCGACGGACGCTTTGTGGGGAGCGAGATTCCCCAGGATCTCGAGCGCCAATGGATTCAGGGGACGGGCCCTGCCGCAAGGCCCCACACCACCGTTGAAAGGGGGCTCAGAAACGTCGCCTACGCGCTGCTTTCGGGGGCCGACGGCTGGATGTTCGATGGGGAAGACGCGCTCGGCCAGCTGTCGACGATGTCGCTGGACAACCAACGGCACCTGAAGTTGGCCTTTCACGACGCGCCCCTGTTCATGAGCGTCGCCGAAACCATCGCGCGCGAGATGAACTCGTGGGCCTCGGAGTTCTTCGGCCGCCCGATCGTGGCCGATTGGCGAAAACAGCTGGCGTTCACCACACGCATCTTCCGCCCCCGGGGCCTGCACCTCGACGACCGCCACGTCCATTACGCCGACGGCTCTGGGTTCTCCGCGTCAATCACCGACACCGTTCTCTTCATCGTGAACAACCACAAGCGGCTGATTGCGGAGGGCCGGTCGCTGGTGCTGTATCTCCCCAAGCTGCAGACCGCGGAGGAGGCCGGCCTCTGGCATGCGATGCTGACCGCGCTCGAACGACATCTCGACGTCCCGACCGATGCCATCAAGGTGTACGTCCTTGTCGAGCAGCTCGAAGCCTGCTACCAGTTGATGGAAATCCGCGCGGCTCTCGGCGGGCGCTTTATCGGCTTCAATACGGGACGCTGGGACTACATCAACAGCGTGGCCGACGCGATGGCCTGGGATGACGGTTTCATCAACCCGAATATCGACGCCATCACCATGACCTACAGCTATATGCGCAGCTACGAAGATCGCGTGCGCCGCGCCGTCAACACGCCGGACATGCGCGGCCGGTTCGCGCTGTGGCAGGGTGGGATGGAGCCGCAAATCCCTGTCGGGTCGAAGGCCGGCGTGGACGCCGCGATGAAGCGTGCAGTGGCCGGCGCCTCGCGTGAGCAGCAGGCCGGCGCCAGCGGCAAATGGGTTGCCCACTGGAGAATGGTGCACATCGTCCGCCCGGTGTGGGAACGCGTTGGAGCTGCCAATCAGCTCGGCCGCTCATTTCCACGTCTTGGCTACACCGACGCCGACGCCGGGAGCCTGCTCGAGCTCGAGCCTGCACCGCGCACGGTTCGCGGTGCCCGCGACCTCCTGAGCGTCGGCCTCCAGTACGCCAACGCGTTCGGTCAGGGCATGCAGGCGGCCGCGCTGAAGCCGGCTGACTTCTTTCGGAATGACGACGTGTTGTACTTGATGGAGGATATGGCAACTGGCGAAATCCGGTTGAGCATCCTCTGGGAATGGGTTCACAAGGGGGCGATTCTCACGGCAGACGACGACCTCGGCGACGTGAAGGTGAGGGCAGGCGATCCCTTTACACTCGACCTGTTCTCGAGGCTGGTCGCCGAAGAATACGACAAGTTGCGACGCGCGGACGGGCGCGACGTGCACGAGCACTCCAAGGGAACAACGCTGCCGATCGCGAGGGCCATTGTCGATCGATACGTACGAGAGCCCATCAAGCTGCCGTGGTTCATCGATCTGCTCAACCTGACGCTTGGGACACACGACCTCGATGAGGCGCTCCGCCGCATCGACGTGCTTGCGCGGATGTTCCGGGAGCAGGGCGCGCGGCTCACGACGCTGCTTGAGAACCACGTCGAGCGATCGGCCGGCGCAGGCTGATCTGATAAAATCGTTCGCCAGCGTGAGGCCGGCCACACGCCACCTCGCTGCTACACAATCGTTCGGGCGCTTAGCTCAGTTGGTTAGAGCGCGTGCTTCACACGCACGAGGTCAATGGTTCGAGTCCATTAGCGCCCAGTACCTGCAACGCGCTCCATCGCAGCCATTTAGTTGACGGAACCACGAGGTTCGACGCACGGTTCGCGCAGCTCACCCAACGGGCAGTGGGTCGCGTACCAGTCGAACGAGTCAGGGCGGATGAGGTTTACGTGCAGACCTTTCCTGGACCCGGCGAGAAATCGCGGATCTCGACCAATGGCGGCACACAAGCGCGGTGGCGGCGCGATGCCCGAGAGCTGTTCTATCTCGCCCCCCTCAGCCGCTGTTCCTGACGAGGATCTGGAACAGTGCGACCGAACTTTCCGGCAAGCAGGAATACGCGCGTTCAAACGACGGACAACGGTTCCTGATGCGCGTGGAGTCCGCAGACGCGGTCGCCACGCCGATCCGGGTTGTCAGAAATTGGACCGGAAGCCCGAGGTAAGGTTTCCGTGGCCGTGACCCCT
>DATKHR010000092.1:0-8013 GCA_035510155.1 Vicinamibacterales bacterium | reverse complement strand
ACGCGGGGCCGGTCCGCGGCGGCGATCAATGAGGCGCCGCCACCTGTGCTCGCGCCGAACAGGCCAATCGGGAGCGCTGCTGTCCCGGTCAGACGCCCCAGCCACTCTACAATTGCGATCAGCCGAGACGCCAGGAGCGTGATGTCGAACCGGAATTCCGCCGTGCGCTCGTCAATCGCGCCCTCCTGCTCGGTCAACAGGTCGATGAGGACCGTGGCCAGGTCGCGGCGCTCCAACGCACGCGCCACCAGCTGATTGCGCGGGCTGTGGCGGCTGCTGCCGCTGCCGTGCGCGAACACGACAAGGCCGTGCGGATCCGCCGGCACCCCGAGATCGCCGTCCAGCAACTGGCCGGCGATCGGCACCCGGATCGCCATCTGCCTGGTGCCCGCGCGGCCGCTCCGAGCCATGCTCCGTCCCCCGCGACCGGTGCGGCTAAGCCCGGTGGAAATGTCTCGCTCTACTCCCAGTACGACAGCCCGAGATCGAGGGGCCGGCCCGACGCTGGTTCCGCAAACGTTCCGACGATCGGGCTGACGATGTTGGCAAAGTCGGCCCAACGCATCACGATGGCATCGATGTGCGTTCCACCGTTGAAGACGATGTCGGACTCTGCTGCCAGCGAGGCGTCGACAAAGACAGCCTGTCCGTACAATGGTCCAAACGGCGGCATCGCGCCCGGCTCACAGTCTGGAAACAACTCGCCCAGCTCATCTTCTTCGGCCAGGCGAATTTCGCCCCCGCCCGTCAGTTCGAGCAGCCGATCCAGATTGACGGTCGTGGTCGCGGGCAGCACCGCCTGCACGGGCTCGCCATCGACAACGCAGACGACCACCTTGGCCCAGTTGCGGCCGGGCACGTGTGTTGCGGCAGCCTCTTCTTGTACCGTGAACGCCGGCGGATGCGGCATGACAGCATACGGGACGTGCGCTTCGCTCAGAAAATCATGGATCGCCGAGGTGTCGGGCATGGTACCTCCTTGCTCAGTGCCGCGACGAGGCGATCACGCGCTTCACCGTGTTCAACACGGCGTTATGAAGAGCATCGTTCGAAGCAATGACGCCCTCATTACGTGTGAGCTCACGACCGGCACCAAAATCAAGTTCGCCGCCCTGGAGATCGGTCACTCGACCACCTGCCTCCTCGACGAGAAGCGTGCCGGCGGCTTGATCCCAGATCTTGTCACGGAACGTCCGCGTCGCCGGAATTCTCATCAGCAGGTCCGCGTGGCCCGTCGCAATCGCCGCGTGCTTGGCCTGGCTGTCCATCAGCATCGGCGCTCGCTCCACCTCAAGCGCGCGAACAATCTCCTCAAAGGCTCGCACGTCGATGTGCTCCGGTTCGAACGATCGCAGCACCCTCGCACGACGCGATTCTTGACAGGTCGAAACCCGTAACCGCACACACTCGCGCTGATCCAGCGACTCGCCGAATGCACCACCGCCACGAACGGCCCACATGACCGCTCCCTGGTCTGTCCCCGATTCGGGCGATCCATCGGGGAGCAATTGCTGAGGGCACCCGATCACGCCAATTTGAACGCGCCCATCAACAATCAGTGCGAGGGCGACGACGTAATGATGGCCGCGGACGAAGCCTTGCGTTCCGTCGATCGGATCGAGCGTCCAGAAGCGCGCGCACGGCACGCTGCGACCCCGATCAATCGCATCCAGCACGTGCCCGGCCGGGAACGCTGGGACGGCCCGGTGCACGGCATCGCGGACGGCCTCCAAAGTGGCGTGCCGTTCCGGCGATTGGAGGGAGGCTGCATCTTCTTCTGCGACCAGGGGGTCATCTGGAAAGGCGTTGGCGAGTCGGTCGGCAATGACCGCCTGCACGGCGAAGTCTGCAACGGTCACAGGAGAGCGATCGGCCTTCAGGAACGACGTCGCGCGTGCGTCCTGCCGAATCTGGCGCGCGAGCGCCGTGCCCTGGCGCACCGCGTCCAGAGCGACATCGAGCTCCCGCTGCCATGAGGGGGCCGTCTGAAGCTCACGGCCGCGCGTCACTTGGGCCTTCGGCGTGTGCGCTCTCTGGGTCTGCGGGGTCGTCATTCAAGCCCTCATGGCATGCCGGCGGACTGATATCCGCTCTGCGCGGCTGCCGACCGCCGAGGCTCAGGTAGCCCTTGTCCTCGAGCACACGCACAATGCTCCCGGCGGCCGCTCTCGGCGCCGTGTCCCGGCCCGAGACGACGAGATCGGCATGCTCGGGCGGCTCGTAGGATGCTTGGGCGCCGGGTACGGTCGACGCTTCGCCCGTTTGCGCTTTTCGGTAGACACCTTTGATGTCGCGGGCAAGGCAGACGTCCAGCGGACACTCGACATACACCTCGATGAACTGGGGAATGGCCATGCCGGCAGCGGCGCGGTACCGGCGCCGATTTGCCGTTGCATCGAAAACGACAGGCACCCCATGCGCGACCAGCAAAGCGCCTATATGCGCCATCGCGCGGTAGAACGTGTCTCGCTCTCCTTCGCTGTATGTCGGATGAGGCGTCAACACTTGCCTCAACTTGTCCGACTCCAACACAGCCACGTCCACTGTTCTGGCGTGCAACGCCTCGACGAGAGCCTGCGTGATCGTCGACTTGCCGGACGAAGGCAGTCCCGTAATCCAGACGGCGAAGGCGGGAGTCACGGCACACTCACGCTGCAATCGCAGTACTCGTTGACCAACGAAGGATCGAATCGCGGGTGATCGAGCACCGTCCTCACGAAGCTCAGCAGCTTCGTCCTCACATCATGCGACAGGTTTGGATACCAGAGCGGGTTGGCCACGACCAGCCCGCGAAAAGCGAAGAACGGTCCCGCCACCTCATGCAGCTCCTCGTCGCCGGTCGCCTTCAGATAGCGCCTCCAGAATCGGGAAAACAGCGTCGCGAAGCTGCCATCCAGACTGCCGCTCTGTTGGAGCGAGAAAAAGAGATAGTTGATCGTCAGGGCCGTGACATCGTCGGCCGGATCGCCCCACTCCCCGCGCGATCGATCGATGACGACGAACGTGGCGCCGTTCTGGAAGAGGATGTTCCACGGATGAAAGTCGCCGTGCACCTGGCGGAGTCGGTGCGCGTACTTCTTCAAACGCCACCGCCAATCGATGCACGCGTGCTCGATCGCTTTCAACACGTCGGCGGTCGGCCCGTCGTGCGCCGGCGGATAGGCATCGAGGATGCCCATGATGCATTCATGGTGGCCGACCAGCTCGCGCGCGCGTCGTATATACAACGAGGGGTCGGGTCCGCGAACGCGGTGAATGTCCGCGAGGAAATCGCAGAGCGCATCGACGCGTGCCAGATCGCCATCGCCGAGCTGGCCGCCGTCGCGAAGGCGCTCGAGATCCCGGTTGTAGCCTTCACCGGGCGCATACTCGTTGAGCATGAAGAATTCGCCGACATCCCTAAGCGATCGGAGCGCGCCGTTTCTGTCGAACCCACCAACGTCGAGGCTGCGAACATGCCGCGGCAGCCGGTTGAACGCCCCGTGACTCCAAAGCAGAATGTGGGCGCGATCGGCCATATGTTCGTGCCCGAACGGACCGGGCGTGACCGTTTCGATCACAGCGGCTCGACGCTGGCCGCCCAGCTCATAGTCGACCCGCACCGGCATGCCGTAGCCGTATCCTTTGAGCGCGTGAGCCCCCGGCTCCTGTCCAAGGACCGAGAGTCCGAGGACGCGAGCTGATTCACCG
The DNA here is from genome assembly GCA_035510155.1 of Vicinamibacterales bacterium. Taxonomy (GTDB): domain Bacteria; phylum Acidobacteriota; class Vicinamibacteria; order Vicinamibacterales; family CAVVIG01; genus DATKHR01. Next base: position 4,323 of record DATKHR010000092.1, on the reverse strand, counting down.
AAGCGCGCCTCGAGATACGAGCGCACCTGCTGTTCGTCGAGCTGAGACACCTGTTTGCTGTCCCTCTACCTGAAACAGATCACCATGCGCCATGACCTCATCGATCGTCAGCGTCCGCACGGACGTACGCGCCGTCACGAGTTCGTGTCAGGAATCGCGCGTCGAGGAGCGCGCCGAGGAGCTCGTCGCAGGTCGCCGGATCGAGCCCCCACAACCGCTGCACCTGGCTTCGGGTCAGGTGGAGTCCGGGGATCTCCAGATATTCGGCCCGGATCAACTGCAGCCAGTCAGGGATCGTCGTCGTCGAGGTCGTCGTCTGTGCGACGCCCCGCTGGCTCGCGTTCTCTGATGAACACTCGAAGACACAGCCCACGCGTGACATCGTTTGCCTCCAGGGCGACGGCTGGCCGACTAGAGCCAATTGGTGACTGAGCAACGCTCGTACCACAGGCGCTCGGGCGGACAGTTGACTGGAAGCTCAGGGGAGGCGGGACGCATACGCCTGCTCCACGAGCGGGGCGAGATCGTCCATCTCGACAGGCTTGCTCAGTACGCGGAACACGCCCAGTTTGATGGCGTTGCTCACCATCTCGGCTGTGCTGTACGCCGTCATCATAATCACCGACGCACTCGGCACAACCTGTCTGATCGTCTCGAGGAGTCTCAAGTCATCGGAGTCGGGCAATCGGTAATCGAGCAGGATGACGTCAGGCGAGGGCGTAGTCGACAGTCGCCGGAGCGCTTCTTTCGCGTCCCCGGCCTCGCTGACCTCGTACCCGGCATGCCCCAGCGTCTCCGCCATCGACCAGCGGATCAGCGATTCATCATCCACGATTAAAACGTGTCGCTTTGCGGACTTTTCAACCACGGACGTGGAAAATTTCACACTTGACCTTTACGCCGCACACGCCGGACGGCGAAGAACTCTCTTCTGCAAGCCGGCCGCGCGCTGAATCCGTAACTCTTTCAACAATCAGGCCGTAGTGGGGACGCTCGCATGCCCGATTCTTGTGTCGACGTGGAGCGCAACGGGATCACTGGGGCTCCACGGTGACGCAGAACCGGCCGTCAGGCATTAGTGCGGGGAACGCGTGCCTGACCTGGTATGGGCCTGGCTGGCTGAGGCCGCGTCTACGAGGATACGCGCTCTAGTTTGAACTTCTCGATCCGATACCGGATTTGGTCGCGATTGAGACCCAGGAACGCCGCCGCGCGAGTCTGGTTCCAGCCGCTTCGCATCAGCGCCTGCACGACGAGCGATCGCTCGAGCTGCTCCAAGTCGATCCCGTTCGCCGGCAGCGCGACCCCTTCGGTCAGTCGCGCCGGGCCGGCGGAGGTCATCGGAAAGTCGTCGAGCATCAGCGTCTTGCCCTCGCCGAGCAGCATGGCCCGCTCGACGACGTTCCGGAGCTCGCGGATGTTGCCTGGCCACCCATAAACCTGGAGGCGCGCTACAGCCTGCGGCGCGATGCCCTGAACGTGCTTCTTGAATTCCGTATTGAAGACATCCACATAGTATTTGAGCAGCAGCGGGACATCCTTCGAGCGCTCGCGAAGCGGCGGCAGCGCAATCGGCAAGACGTTCAGCCGGTAGTACAGATCCTCGCGAAAGCGGCCGTGCCGCACTTCATCTTCGAGCTTGCGATTGGTCGCAGCAATCACGCGAACGTCGACTCGAATGTCCGCCAACCCGCCGACCCGTTTGAGCGTTTTCTCCTCGAGAAAGCGCAGCAGCTTGGCCTGCAGTGCTGGCACCATCTCGCCGATCTCATCGAGGTACACGGTGCCGCCGTCTGCCGTCTCGAACAGGCCTCGCTTCTGGCGATCCGCGCCGGTGAAGGCGCCGCGCTCGTGGCCGAACAACTCACTCTCGAGCAGCGTCTCTGGCAGTGCCGAGCATGTGATGTTCATGAACGGCTTGTTCGCACGATCACTGCTGTAATGAATGACCTTGGCCGCGAGGTCTTTCCCAGTGCCGCTCTCTCCCGTCAGGAGCACGGTCGACGCCGGGCTCGCGGCGATTTTCTTCAGCAGCGCGCGAACCGCGACAATCGCGTCGCTCTCGCCCACGATCCGATCCAGGCTATAGGGCTGGGCCTGCGAGCGGCGGAGGACTCGAACTTCGCGACGCAGCTCGGTGGTCTCGAGCGCCTTTTGCACGAGGAGCACGATCTCGTCGAGGTTGAATGGCTTGTTGGCGTAGTGGTACGCCCCCTGCTTCATCGCCTCGACGGCGCTCTCAACGCTCGAGTGCCCGGTGAGCATGATCACGAGCGTATCGGGGTCGGCGCTCTTGATTTGCTTCAGGACGTCCAGGCCATCACCATCCGGCAGCTTGTAGTCGAGCAGGACCAGGTCGACCCCTTCACGAAAGCGTTTGAGCGCCTCCGACACCGTCTCGGCCTCGAGCACCCGATAGCCTTCGTCCTGCAGCCGGGTGGTCAGAGACCACCGAATCAGCTGCTCATCGTCGACAACAAGGATGGTTGCGCGCATGCCGTCGTACCAAGTATACCGGCCCGCCGGCGCACGCAGCATCGCGTGGCGAGGTCGCCGGACAGAAGGACGCCAATGGTCCGGCTACGTCAATGCGGCAGCCCCCGCGGGAAGTTGGATGGTCACGATGGTGCCGCCGTCGGGCGGGCATTGGATGTCGACGCGTCCCGTGTGCGCGTCGATGAGCCGCTTCACGGTCGCCAGGCCCAATCCGGTCCCCTTTGACTTCGTTGTGAAGAACGGCGTGAAGACTTTGTCCCGAATGTCAGCCGGAATGCCGGGACCGCTGTCTTGAAATGCCATCTGGCAGAAGGGACCCGCGTTCGTCACCGACACGCGGATCACGCCACTCCCTTGCATGGCGTGCGCGCCGTTCACGAGCAGGTTGACGAACACGATCCTCAACAGATCGGGGTCAGCCGTGATCGGTGGTGCAGCCCCACGGATTTCGACCCGAACATTCGCCGTCGCTGGATCATTGGCGAGCAGGCTCGCGGTCGCGGACACGAGCGCTGCAACGTCCACAGCCGTCGGCCGGGGTTGCGGCGGGCGGGCAAAGAGCAGCAGATCCTTGATCAGGTCGTTCAGGCCATCAATCCGCGCAATGACCTCTTTCACGACGACCGCCTCCCGGCTGCCTGCCGGCAAGCGGCTGCCGATGACCTGAATCGCGCCGCGGATCCCGGCCAGCGGATTCTTGACCTCGTGCGCAATCACGGCGGCCATCTCGCCGAGCCGCGCCATGGCGGTCCGTTCGCGCAGCTGCTCTTCCAGGCGAACGCGTGCGGTCAGATCGTGGAGGATGCCCGTGAACTTCCGTTCTCCGTTGACCGTCATTTCAGCGACCGCCAGATGGACGGGAAACGTGGTCCCGTCACGACGGAGCGCCGTCACCTCGCGCCCGTACCCGATAATCTTCGGCACGCCCGTGGCCAGATAGCGGGCGATGTAACCGTCGTGTTCTGCATGGTAGGGCGGCGGCATCAACACGTTGACATTCCGCCCCACCAGGTCTGCTTCGCGATAGCCGAATAGCCGTTCGGCCGCCGCGTTGAACGCTTCGATCCGGCCTGACGAATCGATGACGACGATGCCATCGACGGCTGACTCAATCACGGCACGCCATCGTGCCTCGCTCACGTTGAGCGCGAGCTCGGATTCCTTCTGGACGGTGAGATCGCGCGCGACGGTCGCCGCCCCGATGACGGTCCCCGTCACGTCCCTCACGGGCGACACGGTGAGAGACACATGGACGAGACGGCCGTCCTTCGTCCGGCGAACGGTCTCCTGGTGTTCCACGCGTTGTCCGGCACGAACACGATCCAGAATGGCGGCGAGCTCATCGGGCCGATCATCGGGCATCAACAGCGCAATCGAACAGCCCCTCACCTCATCGGCTGAGTAGCCGTAGAGGCGCTCGGCGCCCTGATTCCAAGTGACGATTACGCCGTCGAGGTCTTTGCCGACGATGGCATCGTCTGACGATGCGACAATGGCCGCCAGGAACCGATTTACGTCCGCAGTCGGGTTGAATGGCGCGCGCCTGTCCATGTCTTCAGAGAAATTCTAGTCCGTGAGCTCCCGTTCTTTCACCGAAGCGAGGTTGGCGGAGGCCTCCGCTTCGACCAGCTCAGGCAAGGACAGCATGTGATCTTCGAGCCTCGCCAGGCCGACAAGGGACTCGCGCCGCCGAGGTCCGTCCTGCAGCAGCTTAACGCCTGTGTGTCGACTCTGCTCGCGGGGCCCCGATCAAGGTTCTTCACGACCGTAATATGTCGAGCTCACAGACGAGACCTTGCCTCTGAACATGCGGTAAATGAACACGAA
>DATKHR010000091.1:0-27845 GCA_035510155.1 Vicinamibacterales bacterium | reverse complement strand
TAGCGTGCTGCCTCCCGAAAACGCCACGGGTAACTACGTCAAGGTCGTGCAACGCATCCCCGTGAAAATCGTGTTCGAGCGAGGACAGGATCCCGAACACCTGCTGCGCCCCGGCATGTCCGTCGAACCTGACGTGAAAGTAAGATGATGCGTTTCAAACTCGCGAGTGCGAAAGGTGTCGCTCTGTCCTGGTCGTCTGGTTGAGAGACGGCAGCGTCCCTATCCGAACGCCCGTTACAGACATGGGCGAATAGCGCGCGCACGGCCGCTGGTGCCAGTGGCGATGAACCTCAAATGAGGCGAGCACCGCACGTCGCGATCGACGCCGTCGTCTTCGACCTCGACGGCGTGCTGCTCCAGTCTGAAGAGGTGTGGGACGCAGTGCGCGAGAAATACGTACGAGAGCGCGGCGGGCGCTACAGTCCAGACATCCAGCGTGCCATGATGGGCATGAATTCGATGGAGTGGTCGCGCTACCTACATCACGTGGCTGGAGTGCCGGACGAGCCAGTCATCATCAACGACGAGGTTGTTCGACGCGTACTCAACTCGTATCGCGTTCATCTGCCGCTCGTCGACGGCGCCGTCGACGTCGTGCGGCGGCTGGCCGCTGCCTACCCGCTCGGCCTCGCGTCATCATCGAACCGGGCGGTAATTGATGCGGCGCTCGACATCGCCAGGCTGACGCCGTTCTTTCGGGCAACGGTCTCATCCGAAGAGGTCCCTCGGGGCAAACCGGCGCCCGATGTCTATCAGGAAGCAGCGCGCCGCCCTCGAAGTAGCGTCCGTGCTTGAGATCGGCTAGCAGGCCCGGCTCTCGCGGATACCATCCAAGCCGCTCCTGCGTTCGCGCGCTTGACGCGGGCGCGTCGACCGCCAGGAATCTCGCCAGCCAGGAAAAATGTTGGGCCGCGTCTTCGGGTGACAGCGAAACCACCGGTACGTTCAACCGCCGGCCGATCGTTTCGGCGATCTCACGCGTCGGAATCCCTTCGTCGGCAACGCCATGAAACGTCGATCCCGCAGTGCCGCGCTCGAGCGCCAGGCGAAAGAGGCGGGCGGCGTCGAGCCGGTGCACAGCAGGCCATCGGTTGCGGCCCTCGCCGAGGTACGCCGACACACCTTTTTGGCGCGCGATGCCGATGAGCATCGGGATGAAGGCGTGATCGCCGTCACCATGCACCGATGGCGACAGGCGTACCACGGTCGGGCGCACGCCGCGTGTTGCCAGCGAGAGCGCTGCACGTTCCGCAATCACCCGAACTGAGCCTGGACTGGGATCTGGAACATCGGTTTCGGTCAACACACGGCCGTTTGCCAAGTGCCCGATGCCGGAGGTGATGACCAGCGGTCGACCCGATCCCTCAAGCGCGGCGCCGAGGATATCGATAACACATTTGTCTGCCTCGGCCGCAGCCTCGCGCGTGACGTTGATGAAGTCGTGGTTGTAGGCGGTGTGGATCACCCCATCCGACGCCTCGACTCCTCGCCGCAGACTGTCGGCATCCTCGAGCGAACCTCGATGGACCTCGGCGCCCGTGGTCGCCAGTGACCTGGCGTTGGCCTCGGAGCGCACCAGGCCGAGCACTTGATGGCCGGCGCTCTTGAGTTCCTGAACGACCGCCGAACCGACGAACCCGGTCGCGCCTGTCACGAAAATCTTCATATCACTGCCGTCCTGTATGAATATGCGGCGCTCCTCGAGACTTCCTCAAGCGCATACTAAGAACACTCACGATGAGAAAAAGTCGGTCTGCTGCTTCGACCGCCGGACGCTCGACGGTCTCAGCGTGTTGAAGGTGGACTGATGAAACGTACCCGCTGCACGCCATCGCCATTCCGCGCAACTGATGTCAGCGAAGGTCCGCGCCTTTCTCGAATTCGTCGCCGGGACAACGCGACAAGGCACCATAAATGACGTGCAGGGTTGAAAATGGACGCTCTTCATTGCCGTGAACGCCACGATGGCCGAGGCGTTCAACGTGCGGTGTACGTCTGGCTGAAGCCGTTTCGCCCGTTTGTCAGCGTGAACGTTCCGTCCGGGCGTACCGAGGCTTTGATCAAGTTGCCCACGCACTCGGCAGTGTCCTCGAAGTTCGCAATCATGTCTTCCGACGTGTTGTGCGCCTTGTCGAGAAGCGAGAGGTGCACCTGCCAGATGCCTTCGATCCCTGGCGACGTCGCGAGCCGCTCGTAGTGCGCCGTCAGCGCCTTTTGCGATCCGGGCGAAGGACTCCCGAGTCCCTTCCGGGGTCCGTTGTTCACGACCACCACCTGCGGCTTGATTGCGTATAGAAGCGCGGGCGCTCCAGCACCGTCCAGCGCGCCGTGGCGCCCGGCCTGCCAAAGCGTGACCTGACCCAGTCTGTTGACCGGACAGGCCAACTCCATTTCCTTTTCCCAATCGAGGTCCGCCAGGCTCAAGAACTTGAACTTGCCGTAGGTGAAGAGCGCGCTGACCATGCGCTGATTCTCGGGGCCTTCGGCTGGCTTGTTCTCCGCGGTAGCACACAGGGGATTCGGCCCTCCTCCGTTGATTGGCCTGGTGATGAGGCGGCCGTCCGAGGCGACCACGTCGATCTGCACACCGTTGAGCGGAATCCTGTCGCCGGGCTTCACGATGGTCCGCTTCCCCGCGCACGCACTCAAATAGGCGTCAAACCACTTTTGATTCATCGGCTCGACGAAGTCGCCGCGATCGTAGCATTGGACGAACGGGATGACTTTCGCCAGCGCCGGGAGGCTCCCGGCGTGGTCGGGGTGATAGTGACTCATGATGAAGTGATCGATCTTCTTCAGCCCAGCCTGCTGAGCGGCAGCCGCGATCCGTTTCGCATCCCGGCCCTCACCCACCTCCCAGCCGGCGTCATACAGCAAGGATTCGCCGCTCGGCGTCACCATCAGCGTTGCCGCGCCACCCTCGACGTCGATCCAATAGATGTCCAGATTTTTCGCCTGCGCCCTCGCGACGCTCACCGGACCGAGCAGGAACAAGACGAGCCAGATTGAGCGTGCGGCGGATTTCGTCATGATCAACTCCCTCGTGGCGATCGGGTCGTCTGGCGAGACGAAAGCGGCTGTGCCGGACCACGGGTCGTAAGGCGCGGGGTCGATATCGTGTCGGTGTGAACTGGTGTGGTCGGCAGAATTCCATCCAGCCGCACTCCCTCTTGCGGCAATTTTAACTATATTGTAGGCTATATTGCACATGGCGCACGAGTCGCAACGGGGTCCGCTGGGGGAGTTCGAGCAAGTTGTCATCCTTGCGATCATGCGCCTGAAGGACAACGCCTACGGCGTTACCATCCGAACCGAGATCGCGGCACGCACCGATCGGCGGCCAACCGCGGGCGCGTTGTTCACGACGCTCGATCGACTCGAAGACAAAGGCCTGCTCACGTCCCAGTTTGGGGATCCGACACCGCGGCGAGGTGGCCGCGCCAAGCGCTACTTCTCGGTCACTGCGGCGGGTGTTGCTGCGGTTGTGCGTGCGCAGCGCTCCTACCAGCGTTTGTTAAAGGGGCTCAGATTGCCGGAGGTCGTCGATGCGTAATGCTGCCGCGTTGGCCGAGTGGATCCTGTCGCTCGTGACCAGTCGGGAACGGGCGGCGGCGACGATCGGCGACTTGGTCGAGGAAGAAGCGCGCCCGTTCGCCTTCTGGGGGAGCATCGCCTGGACGGCGTTTTCGCTCATCTGGCGCGACTTCTCGGTGGCGCCTTTGGGGATGTTCGGTCTCGCCTTATACGGGTTCGTCATCACCATCCTCTTCAGTGCGTTCCAGGGTGTCGCTGCGGCCTTGCTGATTGTCTATGTATTTCCTGGCGCCTTGCCCGCCTTGTCGATGAATCGGGTCGTCGGCACCAGTCTCGTCCTGGGTTGGGCCGGATCGTTTATCACCGGTGTCCTGTTGGCACATCGAGCGGGTGATCGAGAGATGGCCGGGTGTTTCGCCGTTCTGATCCTTGATGCCGTCGTCACGGTCGCGATGGCGGGAAATCCACCGGCCGCTCAAGTAGGCGGCTGGTACTCCGGCACGCTCGGTTCTGCGTTCGTTTTTCTGCTCGGCCAAATGTTTTTGGTCGCTGGAGCTGCCTGCGTTCGGCGTCGTCGACTGCGGCGCGCTTGAGGGCCGTCTGCGTGGCGGCGAATCTCGCTGAGCGACATCTCCGGCACGCACGTCGAGTTCATTCAAGCCGTGGCCGCGGGCGTTGATAGTGCCACCGACAGTTGAGTGCGCGCGCTAGCCGCGCACCAGAGAAAAGCCTACACAAGGATGGTGACAACATCAATCGCAACGCTGGTCGCCGGTTTTCAGGAAGCAGAGCGGACGTCACTGATCCTTCCCGCCCATCTGTACCTCGAACCCGTCCGGATCCATCACATGGAAGCTGCTCCCGCCCGTCGCGCTTTCGCGTATCTGCAGCCCCTGGCGCTCCAGCGCCGATCTGAGCGCGGGCTTGACGGACTTGTCAGCATCCCAGCCAGCGATAGTGTAGGCGATGTGATCGACCTTTGGCGTTGCGGACGGCCGGTTGCGAGCGATTAAAATGTTGTCCCCGAACGCAAGGCGGCACTGCATGCCATCATCCAAGGTGACTTTCATTCCGAACAATCCCGCATAGAAATCGCGCGACTTGCGGTAATCGGCCACTTGATACGACACGTGGTTGAAGGCCGTTGCCTGGAATGCCGGACCTTCGGGTGCTGCGGCGGCCGACGAGAGAGCAATCCACGGAGCGGCAGCGGCTGTCAGGCTCTGAATCAGCTGCCGCCGGTTCATTCTCCCCTGCTCGAACTCATGAAGGAGCTTCGCAATGATTTGTTCCATGGCTATCCACTCCTTTGACAATTTCGAATTGTCCCACAACTCGATCGACCGCGCCGATGAGACTATTCGATCGACCGCACCGATGAGACGATGTTTCGTTTGTGGGATAGACTCCGCTCCGGTGATCGAGATGTCGGCTATCAGGTGCGGGTTCGCGGCCTGATCGGCTGGTTGGACCTTGAGATGCTCTACGTCGTCGGCCTCGCGGCATGCCAGGTGCCCGCGCGGCGAGCGACGGCGCATCGATGCGGCGGAAACATTGAGATACGAGCAAGTCACATCGGTTAGGATTTCGACAGAGTTCGGAGGTCCGATGCCTGCGCCAACATTGCGGTTGAACGCGCGATTACCTCGGATAACTCGCTGTGCCTCAACCGTAATGATGGTCCTGGTCTGCGTATTGATCGCGCGGTCCAGCGTCGACCTTCATGGGCAGCTGAAAGCCGAGCCTCAACCAGAGGCTCCGAAGTGGGCGCTGACGGGCAATCTCCTGCAACTCATGCGCGGTGTCTATCTTCCGACCGCGAACATGATCTTCAATGTGCAGTCACATGATCCCGCGAAGAAAAGCGTGTCAGTGTCTACTGGTAGCATCGATTGGGTGCAGTGGGGCGGAAGTCTCTATTCGGGATGGGAAGATGTGGACTACGCGGCAGCCGTGCTATCAGAGGTCACTCCACTGCTGCTTGTCCCTGGTCGGGTTTGTCAGAACGGAAGACGCGTTCCGGTCGAAAGGTCCGATTGGGTGAGATACACACTGGACATGTTGCATGCGGCTCAGGTTGCCTATGAAGCGGCGAAGACACGAAACCAGGAGAAAGTGAGCGACGCGACCAACGAACTAAGCGATGCCTGTCAAGCGTGTCACAGGGTGTATCGTGACCGGCGCGTTCCAGGAGCAGCTTCGCCCGGAGATCCGGCCGATGCCACATTGCGATGCGCCACTCCCTAGTCACTTGGGAAGCCAGCGCCGCGTTCTCCGCAGGCTCCAGAAGAATCCCGCGAGGAAGCCGAGTAATCCCACGAGCGTAGTGGAATTAGAACTGACAGTACTGACAAATGCCCCACCAAGAAACCCTTCATGTCTCCAGCGCGTGAGTAGTTCGTTCCAATACAGCCGCAGAGGAAGATTACTGTAGGCCCACAGGAAGGCTGACACGAAGCCGACCAGGACGCCGACAACGATGGATTTGATGTATAGCATCACACGCTCGAAGACATTGTACGGTGGTTTGAGTCGAGGCGTTCCGAGAGGACGCAAGAAACCGTCGCGCAGTCATGGGAGACTGACAACCACGCGGGAGGTTACGATGCTTCGTCGATCCGTGCCGCTTTTACTCGGTGCGCTTGCATTGGTCTCGATCACGACTTCAGGTCAGGATCGTCCCCACGTTCCGTCGCTTTCCGCGGGCGATTGGCCGCACTACACGGCCGACATTAAGGGGACGAAGTATTCACCGCTCGCGGAAATCAATGCCGCGAACTTCAATCAGCTCGAAGTCGCGTGGCGGTTCAAGACCGATATGCTTGGACCGCGTCCTGAATACAAGCTCGAAGGCACGCCGCTCGCGGTCGATGGCGTGTTGTACACGACCGGGGGCACGCGGCGATCGGTGGTTGCCCTTGACGGGAAAACCGGCGAGCTCTTGTGGGCACACAGTCTGCGCGAGGGACGCCGCGCAGGCATTTCGCCCCGTCAACTGTCAGGCCGAGGGTTGTCTTACTGGACAGACGGCCACGGTGACGATCGCGTCCTGTACATAACGACCGGCTACCGGCTCGTCGCGCTCAACGCGCATACCGGCGCGATGATCGGCGGCTTTGGCAAGAGCGGTATCGTCGATTTGAAGGAGGGCGCGGTGTTCGGCGACGGCCTGCCGATCGATCTCGAGACCGGAGAGATTGGCCTGCACGCGACGCCGGCGATCGTCAAGGACGTCGCGATCATCGGGTCGTCGTTCCGGGAGGGCGCAACCGTCAGTACGCACAACAACACGAAGGGCCTGGTCCGCGCGTTCGATGTCCGAAGCGGCAAGCTGCTCTGGACGTTCAACACCATTCCGCGCCCCGGCGAGTTCGGCAGCGATACGTGGGAACGAGACTCGTGGGCTGCCAATGGCAACAACGGCGTCTGGACACAGATCACGGTCGACGAGGAACTCGGCCTCGTGTATCTGCCGGTCGAAACGCCGACCTCCGATTACTACGGCGGCCATCGTCCCGGTAACAACCTCTTCGCCGAGAGCATCGTCTGCGTTGATTTGAAGACCGGCCAGCGCAAGTGGCACTACCAGATGGTTCACCATCCCATCTGGAACTACGACATGTCATCGGCGGCGATTCTCGCGGACATCACCGTCAACGGCCATGCGATCAAGGCCGTGGCGGTTCCAGGCAAGCAGGGATTCCTGTTCGTTTTCGATCGCGTCACCGGCCAGCCGGTGTGGCCGATCGAAGAACGTCCGGCGCCGCAGTCCGACGTGCCGGGCGAGAAGACATCGCAAACGCAACCGTTCCCGACCAGGCCGCCGGCCTACGCGCGCAACGCCGTGAAGATTCCGGACGATTTGATCGATTTCACTCCGGAGCTCCGTGCGCAGGCGGTGAAGCAGATCGCGCGCTACAAAGTCGCGCCGTGGATGTACAACCCGGCCATTCTCGGTGACGTGAACGGGACGCTCGGCGCCATCAACATGGGGAATGCAGTCGGTGGGACGAACTGGCCGGGCGTTGCGTACGATCCGGAGCTGCACACGGTTTTCGCCAACGCGAACAACGTCGGCATCACCTCGACGTCGCTCGTGACGCCACCACCGGGCTTCTCGGACATCCGGTACGTCTCGGGCGTCGCCGGCCGGCCATTCCAGGAAGTGTTTGGGCCGGGGGACTGCTGCGCCGCGGATTCGCCGCGGGCGCGCACGCAGGCGGCGCAGGCGGCGCAGGCCGCGCAGGAGCGCGGGCCGTCGGGCGCGCTCGTGTCGGCCACCGCGGGTGGCGGCCTGACCGTCGAGGGGATGACGATTCTCAAGCCGCCGTACGGCACGATTTCCGCGATCAATCTCGATCGCGGCGAAATCGTCTGGCAGGTGCCGCACGGCGACACGCCTGACGCCGTGCGCAATCACCCTGCGCTCAAGGGCATGAACGTTCCGAAGACGGGGCAGGCCGGCACCGGCGGCGTGGGCCTGATGGTGACGAAAACGCTCGTCGTGATGGGCGATCCGCAGCTGACGACGACAGCCGAGCATCCGCGTGGCGCGATGCTGCGCGCGTACGACAAGGCGACAGGGAAGGAAGTGGGCGCCGTATGGATGGCCGCGCCCGAGAGCGGGTCGCCGATGACTTATCTCGCCGACGGCAAGCAGTACATCGTCGTCGCGATCAGTGGAGGAAACTACTCGGGCGAGTACGTTGCGTTCACGCTTCCCCGCCGCTGACCGGGTGCGAACCAATCGCGGCGGCCGAGTCTACTCGCGCCTCAAAGCGACCGTCGGGTCGACTCGCGACGCTCGCCAGGCCGGCAAGGCTGCGGCGCAACAAGCGACCCCGACGAGCAGTGGCCGCGATGTGATGGGTGACGTGACGTTACAGATTCGTTAAGTCCCCGTCGCACCGCCGACAACGGTCGCGGATAAGGTCCACCGTGCCTTGGGAACCATTCACCCGAGCACGGAGGATCTTAATGAGACTTACTTCTGCACTGTATGCGGCCGCGCTCGTCGTGGCCATCGCGATGCCCGTGGGTATCGGCGCGGCCCGATCAGAATCAGAATCGGGCAAGAGCGGCCGGCGCGACGATCCCGAGCGCCGGAAAGATTCGGAGAACGAAGACGAGGGGTCGCCCATCCGGCATCTGGTCGTGATCTTCCAAGAAAACGTTTCGTTCGACCACTACTTCGCGACTTACCCGAAGGCGGCGAACACGGATGGCCCGATGTTCACCGCCAGGGCCGGAACGCCCATCGTGAACGGGCTCTTTAAAGGCGGGCTGCTCGATCAGAACCCGAACTCGACTCAGCCATTCCGACTGACGCACGCGCAGGCCGTGACCTGCGATCAGGATCACGGCTACGCCAATGAACAGAAGGCATACAGCGCGGGAGCGATGAACAAGTTTCCAGAGACGGTCGGAACAGGCGGCCCCCCGTGCTTCGACGCGGGAAAAGGGAAGGGGCTCGTCATGGGCTACTACGACGGGAACACCGTCACAGCGCTCTGGAACTACGCGCAGCATTTCGCGATGAGCGACAACTCGTTCAGCACGGGGTTCGGGCCGTCGACGCCCGGCGCGCTGAACCTGGTCGCCGGGCAGACGTGGGGCGCGATGCTGACCCAGGGAAGTGCGTCCGGCAACGTCACGGCCATCGATCCGACGACTCAGATCGGGACAATCATCGGCGACCCGCGGCCGTCGGCGGCGCTCGACGATTGCACTATTGCGACCGCCTCGCAGGCCACGATGGTCGCCGGCCACAACATCGGCCATCTTCTGAACGCGCACCAGGTGACATGGGGCTGGTTCCAAGGCGGCTTCAGGCCGACGAAAGCGGCGACGGCGACCACGCCGGCCGTATGCGCTTCGCAGCACACTGGTCTATCGGGCGTATCGACCGACTACATTCCGCACCACGAGCCGTTCCAGTATTACGCGGAGACCGCCAACCCTCATCATCTGACGCCGACGAGCGCGGCGCACATTGGGCACACTGATCGCGCGAACCACCAGTACGACCTCGAAGATTTCTTGACGGCTCTGGACACCGGTCATCTGCCGGCGGTCAGCTATCTCAAAGCCGCGGCGTATCAGGACGGGCATGCTGGCTACTCGAACCCTCTCGACGAGCAGGTGTTCCTCGTCGAGACGATCAACCGGCTGATGCAGTCCGAGGAATGGGAGCACATGGCGATCGTCGTGCTCTATGACGATTCAGACGGATGGTACGACCATGTGATGGGTCCCGTCTTGCGACAGTCGAACACGCCTGACGACAACCTGTTCGGGCCGGGCAACTGTGGGACGGCGGCTGCGGGAGCGCACGAGGGACGCTGCGGGCTCGGTCCGCGTCAGCCGCTGCTCCTCATCTCTCCGTGGGCGCGACAGAACTTCGTCGACCACGACGTCACCGATCAGTCGTCGGTGTTGCGGTTCATCGAAGACAACTGGGAGCTCGGGCGCCTGGGCGGTCAATCGAGCGACGCCACGGCGGGTTCGCTCATGCGTCTGTTTGATTTCAACGAGGATCATGCTCGAGCGCCGCGGCTGATCTTGAATTCGGCGACGGGACAACCCTAGTTCGGGAGGCGGGAATTCGTCGCTCGGTCCTCGTCGCTCGGTAGTCGCAGGGCGACCGGGTAATTACAGTCACCCGGTCGCCGTCAACGCTATTCCATTAGAACCTGCTTCTCGCAAACCATCGTCGACTCCTCCGGGTCTGGTGTTCCCGCGCAGGAGAGACGCTACACGCGAGCACAATTTACATTTGCTTTTCTCCGCCATCGCGTTTCAGTCACATACCGCGCGCATCCTAAGCCACGCTTGCAATGCTGCGCTGCACCCTGGGTCGCGGGATTGATCGTCACGCTTCCCGTGTCCACAGCTGTTAGTTCATTTGACGGAATCCGCAGCTCGGCCGTTGGTCAAACTCCACTCGGAAAGGACGGACTATGAACAAGCGCTCGATCAAACACCTGCGAAGGGTGACCGTGCTCACCTCCGCGGCGCTGTTGGCCCTCACAGCGCCTTTCAATCTGCAGGCACGCCACTACGGCGATCACGCCGATCGCCGCGACCAAAGCCAACGCCGCGACGACAGCCAACGCCGCGACGACGATGACGGCGACGATCGTACCAGCGGAGGACTCGCCCGGATTGCGACCGGGCAATTCATCACGCCGACAGCGCTCGAAGACTCGTTTCAACAGTTTCTGAACCCCGGTCTGCCGGCGTACCCGAACTTCCTGGCGGGCATGGCCGTGCGATCGCAGCTCACTCCCGATGGGACCACGCTGGCCGTCATCGTCGCCGGCCAGAACTCGCTTGACAAGTCGGACGGCACGACCGACGCTGCGAATTCAACGCAGTACATCTTCCTTTATGACGTGCAGGGCGCGAACAAGGCGAAGCCGGCGCTGACGCAGGTCATCAAGCAGTTCAACTCGCACGTCGGCCTTGTGTTCTCGTCCGATGGCAAAACGCTTTACGCAGCCGGAGGGGTCGATGACGTCGTGTATGTCTACACAAAGAGCGGCGGCCTGTTCGCCCCGGCCGGAACGATTCCGCTCGGGCACGCCGGCCAAGGTGTTGGTGTGGGCGTCAAGCCGAACGCCAGCGGCCTCGCCCTATCCGCCGACGGGAATACACTCGTCGTCGTCAACAACTACAACGACTCGATCAGCGTCGTCGACATGGCGACGAGAACTGTGCGATACGAGCACGATCTGCGGCCGTACTTCATGTTCAACGAAGGCGTCAACGGTGGCGTTGGTGGCACGTTTCCGTACGGGGTCGTCGTCAAGGGCAACACCACGGCTTATGTCTCTTCGGATCGGGACCGCGAGGTCGTCGTCGTCGACATCTCGTTGGACAGCCACGGGCAGCTGATCAAGCGCATCAAGCTCGACGGCAACGGCATGGGGATGACGCTTGACGCGGCGGAGTCCCGCCTGTATGTGGCGCAGGACAACGCGGACCAAGTTGCCGTGATCGATACGTCGTCCAACAGCGTGATCCGCAAGATCGACGCTCGTGCGCCGTCGAGACTGCTCTCCGGTCCGAAGTACACGGGCGCGGGGACCACTGCGGTGACGCTGTCGCGCGACGGCGACACGCTGTTCGCGGTGAACAGCGGCGCCAACTCGATCGCGGTCATTCCGCTGTCAGGGAAGAACGCGAACACGGTCAGCGGCCTGATCCCGACGGCTTACGAGCCGCACGACATCACGTTCAGCGCCGACGGCTCGTGGCTGTACTTCATCAACGGGAAGAGCGTCACCGGACCGAACCCGGGCCACCTGGCCGGCAACACCGACTTCATCGGCTGCCCCAGTAACGTGCCGTGCAACCCGGCCGGTCCTGCCGCCAGAGCCACTAATCAGTACCACTTCCAGCTCGAACGCGCGTCGCTCGTCAGCGCGCCGGTGCCAGACTCGCACGATCTGGAAGAGCTCACTGAGCGCGTGGCGAAAAACAACTTCTACACAACGGATGCGGATAAGGATGACGACAAGACGATGCACTTCCTGCATGAGCACATCAAGCACGTCATCTACGTCGTGAAGGAGAACCGGACGTTCGATCAGGTCCTCGGCGACCTGACGAACGGCGCGAACGCCGATCCGAGCCTGACGCAGTTCGGCCAAGTGCTGACGCCGAACTACCACCAGATTGCGAATCAGTTCGTCACGCTCGACAATTTCACGAATCCAGGCGATGGAAGCATGGACGGCTGGTCGTGGTCGCTGCAGGGGCGCGTGACGAACACCGAGACGATCACGCAGCAGATCAACTACGCGTTCGTCAACCGCGGCTTGTCGTACGAGTCCGAAGGTGCGAACCGGAGCGCGCCGGTGAACTACCCGACGGTGGCCGAGCGCGACGCCGCGGCCGGACCGGCGGGGACGACGAACTACAGCGCGGCAACCGCCGGCAACGTGGGCGGAACGGTGAATACCCTCACCGGTACCGGCAACCACGCGTCCAGTGACGCGCCCTTCGGCATCCAGCACGGCTACATCTTCGACGCAGTGCTCAAGGCGGGCGGCACGGTCCGCAACTACGGGTTCCTGGTGAGTAACATCGGCAGCATCGGCACCAAGGCCAACCCGGTGTCCGATCCGTTCGCCGCCGGGATCATTCAAGTGGCGCCGCTCGATCCGACGCTTAAACCGTTCACCGACGTCTACTTCCGCGGCTACGATCAGAGCTACCCGGATCTCTGGCGCTTCAACGAGTGGAAGCGGGAG
Organism: Vicinamibacterales bacterium; assembly: GCA_035510155.1. Taxonomy (GTDB): domain Bacteria; phylum Acidobacteriota; class Vicinamibacteria; order Vicinamibacterales; family CAVVIG01; genus DATKHR01. The sequence goes on along the minus strand of DATKHR010000091.1, from coordinate 15,054 downwards.
TTCGATCAGTTCGTCGCGAACAAGAACCTTCCGACGCTGACGACGTTCCGCATCAGTCACGATCACATGGGCAGCTTCGGCACCGCGCTCGGCGGCGTGAACACACCCGAGACGCAACAGGCGGACTGCGACCTGTCGCTCGGTCGCCTGATCCAGGAGGTCGTGAACAGCCCGTACGCGAAAGACACCCTGATCTTCGTGGTCGAAGACGACGTGCAGGACGGCCCCGACCACGTCGACTCGCATCGCGGCCCCGCGTTCGTCGTGGGCCCGTATGTGAAGCAGGGAAAGGTCGTCAGCAAGCACTACAGCCAGGTCAGCGTACTACGCACGATCGAAGACATCCTTGGAACGGAACACCTGAACCTGAATACGGCTTACCAGCGGCCTATGGCCGATGTGTTCGACCCGCATGGAAACGGCAAGTGGAGCTTCACCGCGCAGGCCTCGACGGTGCTCGCGGGCACGAGTCTCGCCTCGGCCGCCGGCGTCGACGGAACCCGCTACGCTGCAGGCCCGATGGTCCACCCCCAGCACGACGCCGCGTACTGGGAGGCGGTGACCGCCGGCTTCGATTTCACGGAGGCCGATCAGGTTCCGCCCGAGCAGTTCAACCGGATCCTGTGGGACGGGCTGATGGGCGGGAAGCCATATCCGGTGCGCGGCGAAGCGCGGTGATCAAGGAACGACAGGTAACTCACTGCAGATTCGGCAGGGCCCGCGAGTCTCTCGCGGGCCCTATTTCTGTACAGGTGGGTCATCGAATTGCCAGTTCTCGCGCTGAGTCCAGGATTGCGCAACGTTGCGCAGCGCCAAACGCCTGACCTACGCTGACACGCACTGGGCGCCCAACCTGACGCTGAGGAAGTCACTGAGGAGCGATTTGTGACATCCGGAACACACCAAGGAATCATCGACAGGCCGAGCCCTCTATCGGTCGATCAGACCGTTGAAAGGCTCAGAGCGATTCTCCAGGCCGGGGGAGTCACTTTGTTCGTGGTCGTCGACCATAGCGGAGAGGCGACAAAGGTCGGGATGAGCATGCGTCCCACGAAACTGCTGATCTTCGGCAGTCCCAAAGCCGGAACACCATTGATGGTTGCGGCTCCCAGCGTCGCCCTCGACCTCCCTCTGAAGATCCTGGTGTGGCAGGACGGGGAAGGACAGGTTTGGGTGTCGTACAACAGCCCGCAGTATCTGCAACAGCGACATGGCGTGCCGGCTGATTTGCTGTCAAGCCTTGCAGTTGTCGAGGCGCTGGCGCGCGAGGCCGCCCAGTAGTTGCCCAATTCTTGCCCTTTCGATCTACCAAGGCGCGGACAGGAAGGCGAACGCGACTCATGCAAGAATGAAAATCAGCCGACTTGTCCGAGCTCGCTTTTGACATGAGCATGCGCACGGTGTAATACTTATACGTATTACTTCAGATGTCGCTGACAGTTCGCCTGACTCCTCAGGCCGAGCGTCTCCTCAATGCCATGGCGAAGCGCCGGCAACTGACACGATCTGATGTCGTTCGCGAAGCCCTCGCTCACTATGAGAGCCTGGACGGTGATGAGGCGGCCAGTGGCCGTCCGTATGATGCGTGGGTCGATGTCATTGGCCTGATAGATCTCGGTGTGCGCGACTTCGAGCGCACAACTGGCGAGCAATTCACCGCATTGCTTCGACGACGAACACGTGCGCGGCGTACTCGTTGACGTCGGTCCACTCGTTGCGCTCCTCGACAGAGGCGACAGGGAGCACGAGGCGTGCGTCGCAACGTTAAGGGCGTTGCGACAGCCCCTCATCACAGTGTGGCCCGCGTTCACAGAAGCGATGTACCTGCTGGGCGGATCCTGGCTCGGGCAGAAGGGACTGTGGAGCCGGTTGGAGACCCAGGCGCTGGCGCTGGCGCCGCTCGACCCAGGGGACGCGCCGCGCATGCGGGAGCTCATGGAGAAGTACCGCGACCTGCCAATGGACCTTGCCGACGCCGCCCTCGTTCGCGTCGCCGAGCGCGAATCACTAACCGAGATCTTCACGCTGGACCGGAAGCACTTCTCCATCTACCGTCCCGGACGCCGCCGGCGCTTTGCCATCGTCCCGCGGTAGCACGCAGCGGGTTTGCGGTTGGTGTAGCCTCGCTCGGTCGCTCGAATAGTATTTATGACGACCATCATGTATAGTATGAGGCGCATGCGGCACTGGAGGCATCGGTGAGAGTGACGCGCGATCAGGCGGCGGTGCACCGAGAGACGATTCTCGACGCGGCCGGCACACTCTTTCGCGAGCGGGGCTACGACGGGATTGGCGTCGCCGACATCATGAAGTGTGCTGGCTTGACGCACGGCGGATTCTACGGTCATTTCGCCTCGAAGGAGGAGCTGGCCGCTGAAATCACGGCGCGCATCCTGGGACCCGAAGGCTGGCTGGAACGCTTGACGGGCGCGCCCAACCCGTCAATTGGCGACGTCGTTCGGAAGTACTTATCGCCCCGCCATCGTGACGACGCGGGACACGGCTGCCTGTTCGCTGCGTTGGGCTCGGAGGTTGTCCGCCAGCCTCGGTCGGTCCGTCGCGCTTTCACGGACGGACTCCGCGCGCGAATCGAGGCGCTGCAGGGTGTCTTACTGGGCCGCACAGCTGCCCGGCGGCGAAAGGCGTTAGCGACAATGGCCGGCTTGGTCGGCGCGTTGATCCTGTCTCGCGCCGTGGACGATCCAAAACTGTCGGACGAGATCCTCCAAGCTGCGGCGGCCACGCTGGCCCGGTTGTGACCGCAGAAAAGAAGGGAGATCGATATGCGGGCAGTGCGTGCGTTCTCGTTGGCGATCCTCGTCGCCCTCGTTCGACCGGCCGGCGCCCAGACGCAACCCCCCGATCCAGGGACGCGGCGCGTGGATCACCTGCGTTTTGCGCAGTCGCCGCAATATCCCCTGCTCCCGCGGTCGCTCGAAATCGAGCTTGCGCTGAGCGCGGCGCCGAAGCACCTTCGTGAACACGCGTCGGTGTGGCTGCTCGAGTCCAACGGCTATACGCTGGCAAAGAAAGGGACGAACCCGTTCACGTGCCTCGTCAGCCGACGGGGCGGCGATCTCTTCCCGGTCTGTTGGGACGCAGAGGGCGCGCGGTCGCTGTTGCCCATCGACTTCGACGATGCGCTTTTGCGGTTGTCGGGAAAGTCGAGCATGCAAGTCGCCGCCATCGTCGCCGATCGGTTCAAGAGCGGCGAGTACCATGCGCCGGCGCGTGCGGGCATCGCCTACATGCTGTCGCCGATGCGATTTCGGATCGATGAAGATGGCGCCGTCACACGCACGCCATCGAACCCCCACTTGATGTTTTATGGACCGAATCTGACCGACGGCGATATCGGCGGCGCCCGAGGCGCGTTCGTCTTCATGAATCGCGTCGGACCGGATGGGATGATGATCGTTCCAGTCGGCCGGGTAGAGCGCGAGGCGATCCTGAGCGAATCGCAGGCGCTCATCACCGAGGTCGAACGGGCACTGGGGAAGGAACAGTAAGTATGTCCCATGCACATGTCGACGTCGCGCGTAGAGCTCTGATAACTGGCGCGGCACTTGGTGCCGTCGCAGCTGTGGCCGGCGCGCAGCCGCAGCCGCCACCCCAGGAGACTGGGACACGGCTCACAAACGTGCCGCCAAGTGCCGACGCCACGATCAGTGTTGAGCGCCGCGATGACATCGCCCTCATCGGTCTGAATCGACCGTTCATCCAGAACCGGCTTGATCCACCGGCGCGCGTCCGGCTGGCGGAAGTGTTCTATGAGTACGAGCACGATTCGACGCTGCGCGCGGCCGTTCTGTTCGGACACGGCGAGAATTTCTCCCGCGGTATCGACGTGGACGCGTCGCAGGCCGCACTGATCGCGGGCCGGCGCACGCTCACCGGAACCAATGCCCTCGATCCGCTTGGTAATTCACCACCGCATCGGACGAAACCGCTCGTCGTCGTCGTGCACGGTGACACATGGAACCTCGGCCACGAACTCTACCTTGCCGGTGATATCCGGATCGCCGCAGCGAACACGCGGTTCGGGCAAGACGAAAACACGCACGGCCGGTTTCCCGGTGGCGGCGCCACGGTACGCTTCGTGCGTGACGCCGGGTGGGGCAACGCGATGCGGTACATGCTGACCGGCGATCATTGGAGCGCCGAGGAGTCGTATCGCATGGGCATTACGCAGCTGATCGTGCCGACGCCCATGGAAGCCATTGAAGCCGGGATCGCGATGGCGCGCAAAATCGCCGCGTGCGCGCCGCTGTCGATCAAAGCCACATTGGCGTCCGCGCACCAGGTGATCGATCCGGAAGAAGCGGATGCGCTGTCGAAGCTCGGCGCCCAGTACGGCGCGCTTTACAGAACGGAGGACTTCCTGGAGGGCCGACGCGCGGAAGCGGAAGGTCGTCCGCCCAAGTACCAGGGGAAATAGGCTCGGCCTTTTCAGGCAAGGTACTTCACCAGGATGACTTCATTGCGTTTCTCGTTATAAATGAGCTCGTCAACCAGAGCGCGCGTCATCATCAGGCCGAGGCCTCCCGGTCGGAGCCCCATCTCCTGGCGGACGCGGTCGTGGTCGAACGGGTTCCCTTCCGGATTGGAAATCGCGGCGTGCGCCAAATGTTCGATGTCGAATCCTTCGCCAGGATCGGCGATGCGGTACAGGAGCATCCGCTTCGACCGCACACAAGAAATCCGAACCTGGCGCGTCGCGTCGAGCCGTCCACCCCATTCGATGGCGTTGGTGAGCAGCTCGCGAAAAGCCTGAGCGACCGATTCCCGAATGTCGTCTGGCAGCTTCGCGTCGAGCTGCATGACGAATTCCTGAACGCGTTCCGCCACCGCCAGCGAACAGGGCGCGACGATCTCCAACCACTCGGGCCGCGCCGACACCACCTCGATCGCCAGGCCTGCAGCGGGAGACGCCGCGACCACATCGTTCACCACGCCAACGATGCGTTTGGGTGCAAATGGCTTCCTGACAAATGAGTGTGCCTGAGCGCGAAGGGATCGCAGCAATGTCTCGGGGGTGTCGTCTGCCGTCATCACCACGACGCGCGGCGGGGTTGGGCCCTGTCGCGCCTGCGCGAGCACCTCGAGCCCGCTCATCCCTGGCAGTCCGATATCGAGGAGAATGACGTCGGTCTGGCGCCGTCGCAGCTTGTCCAACGCTTCGACTCCGTCGCCAGCCTGGTCGGTGGTGTATCCCGCCTCATGAAGAAGCGCAGTGATGGCGTAGCGGAGCGGTCGGTCATCGTCCACGACGAGAACGTGTCGTCCGCCGGTAGGAAAGCCTGTCACCTCGAAGCCCCCATGAAAATTCTTGTAAGGCCCGAAGAAACGCGCGATGAATCGGAGTAGTGTACCGCCTCGCGAGACTCTATTCGCCGGCAACCTTCGGGCGTCAGGTCGCGTTACGGCGTCTGGGCATGGATCTCCAAGGGCAACGCGAATGGCTGAGCCAGATGGAAGGGCGGCATCTTGAGAGGAGCGACATCTTGAGATGAAAGAACCGCATCCTGTCAGCAGACTTGCCAACGACAGCCCGCACGCACCAATTGTGCGCGACGTTGCGCGTGCGCTCGCCGAGTCGGCGACGCTCCTGGACGCGGCTCCGCACATGCTGGCAGCCGTTTGTGAGCCGCTCGGCTGGGAGTTTGGTGCCTTGTGGGAGGTGGTTCGCTCCGGAAAAACGCTTCGGTGCGTGGGCGTCTGGAGCGATCCGTCTCTGCATTTGACGGAGTTCGTCGAACGGAGCCGCACAAGCGTCTTCGCACGCGGCGAGGGACTACCGGGGCGCGTGTGGGAGACCGGGCGGCCCGCGTGGATTGCCGACGCCACTCTCGATTCCAATTTCCCGCGCGCCGCGTCTGCCGAGCGCGTCGGGCTTCATAGTGCGTTCAGCCTGCCGATTCTGCGCGGGAGCGACGTCTTGGGCGTGATGGAGTTCTTCAGCCGCGACATTCGAGAGCCCGACTCGGCGCTGATCGAGACGATGATGACGGCCGGTAGCCAGATCGGGCTGTACGTCGCTCGCAAGTGGGCCGCTGATGAACTGGAGATGTTCTTCACTCTGTCGAGCGATCTGTTGTGCGTCGCCAGTCTCGACGGCTACTTTCAGCGACTTAATCCGGCGTGGACTCGGGTGCTCGGCTTCGAGGACGCCGAACTGCGCGCCTCGCCGTTCCTCGATTTCGTTCACCCCGACGATCGCGAGAGGACGACCGAAGCCGTGTCAGTCCTGGCTGGCGGCTCGGGCGTGGTCAATTTCGAGAACCGCTACCGCGCCCGCGACGGGTCGTATCGCTGGCTTGAGTGGACGGCCACACCGTCCGTCGACGAGGAGGCCATCTACGCGGCGGCGCGCGACGTCACCGATCGGAAACACGCCGATCAGGCGCTCAAGGAATCGGCGGACAACCTCGGCCAACTCGTGAAAGAGCTGGAGGTCGCTCGCCAAAAGGCCGAAGCGGCGGCAATGGCCAAAGGCGAATTCCTCGCCAACATGAGCCACGAGATTCGCACGCCGATGAACGCGGTGATCGGGATGACCGACCTGGCGTTGCGTACCGTGCTGACGCCGCAACAGCGCGAGTACATCCAAACCGCGAACAAGGCCGCCGACGCACTGCTCGCGATCCTCAACGACATCCTCGACGTCTCGAAGATCGAGGCGGGACGGCTGGCGCTCGACTTGATGCCGTTCAGCCTGCGCGACACGGTCGAAGATGCCGTCAGGTTGTTCGGGACGCGCGCCCACGAGAAGGGCCTCGAGCTCGTGTGCCACACTCTGCCGGACGTGCCCGACGCACTAGTCGGAGATCCAGGCAGGCTCCGCCAGGTGCTCGTCAATCTCGTCGGCAACGCCGTGAAGTTCACCGACCGCGGCGACGTCATCGTGGAAGTGGCTCTTACGAGCGTGACGGAGGCCGAAGCCGTCCTGCAATTCACCGTGTCGGACACTGGCATCGGCATCGCCGCGGAGAAGCAGTGGAAGATTTTTGGCCCGTTCGTGCAGGCCGATTCGTCAACGACGCGCAGGTATGGCGGGACGGGGCTGGGGCTCACGATCTCGGCCCAGCTCGTAGAGATGATGGGGGGCAGAATCTGGGTGACGAGCGAAGAAGGACGCGGCAGCCAGTTTCGATTCGTCGCCCGCCTGGGGCTGCAGTCCCCTCCGCGAATCGAACCTCCACCTTCTATCGAGAATCTTCGCGGATTGCGCATGCTCATCGTGGACGACAATGCAACCAACCGCACGATCCTGCAGGAGCTGGTGGATAGCTGGCACATGAACGCGACGGCGGTTGACAGCGCCGCGACGGCTCTTGCAACGCTCACGACCGCGGCCATCGACAAGCGCCCGTTCCATCTGGTGCTGACCGATGCGTTGATGCCCGACATCGACGGATTCACCCTGGCGCATCAGATCGCGAGCGACGCGCGGCTGGCAGTGGCAAAGGTCATCGTGCTGACGTCCTCGGGCGCCGCGCTCGACCGGCCAGCCGGCGACGGCGCTATCGCGGCGCAGCTCACCAAGCCGGTGAAGCAATCTGACCTCCTCGACGCGATCCTGACCGCGTTCGGCACGCCACCGGTCGCGCATCCGGCAGACATCGCGACTGTCCGTGAGCCACCGCGCGACGGGGAGCGGCGCCTGAACATCCTCGTGGCCGAAGACAATCCGACCAATCAAAGGTTGGTCGTGCTACTCCTCGACGAGCACCATCACCGTGTCACGACCGTGGCGAATGGACGTGAGGCCGTGGAGAAAGCGAGCGAGCGGCCTTTTGATCTGATTCTCATGGACGTTCAAATGCCCGAGATGGACGGGTTCGCGGCAACGTCCGCAATCCGGCAGCGGGAGCAGGCGAGCGGCGGTCACATACCCATCATCGCAATGACTGCACATGCTATGGCCGGCGACCGTGAGCGCTGCCTGGCCGGGGGGATGGATGCCTATGTGTCGAAGCCGCTCAGACCTGACGAGCTCCTCGCAACAATCGACAATGTCCTTGCCACCGGATCTGCATTGTGCCAGCAGGCCCCCGTTCCGCAGGAGCGGGACGCAGCCGGTGTCGTTTCCGTTAGCGAGCGCGCGTCATCGACAATCGATGAGAATGCCCTGCTCGCGGACTTCGGGCAGAACCGAACGCTGCTTGCAGAGGTGATTTCCGTCTTTCTGTCCGACGTGCCGGAACACCTCGCGGCACTGCGATCGGCTGCCGCCACGCGGCGCGCAGACTCACTCGCAGCGGCTGCCCATTCGCTCAAAGGATCCGTCGGCTTGTTCTCGAAGGCCCGCGCCTACGAGATCGCCCGCGCACTCGAACACGCCGCCCGCGGAGGTGACTTGACAGGGGTAGACGCACGTTGCGAAGAACTCGAACACGCGGTGTCAAGCGTGTGCGCGGACCTGGAGGCACTGCGCGAGAGGCTGTAAAAAGGGGAGAGTGAAGCGCGCGCCCCGGATGGGGACGGCCGGGCGCAGGCCCGGCCGTCTAGAGGTCCCACGTTCATCCTTTAACGGCTGCCACGTCGGACTTGGCTTCGACTCTCGCGCGCGCGGCTTCGGCCCTCGCGTCCAATTCTGGCTTGAACTCCTGAATCGCCTTCGTGAGGCTCTTGCCCTCGTCGAGCACGCGATGCTTCAGAACCATAAACGGTATCTCAGTGTTGCGCGCAGCGTGCGCGACAGTCGCAAATTGCTCTCCGTCCTTGAACTCTTGTGACGCGATCTTCATGTTCGCGCCCTTGTTCAAGAGGGGCTTCAATCGGCGTTGCAGTTCCGGCGCTGATGCCGAAACGGTAACTGGGGCCACTTCGGACGGCGTGGTGCTCTTTCGGCTCGCTCGCCGGACTGTCGGCCGTGGGCGTGGCGTTGGTGTTGCGTGGTTCGCCTCCGCGACTGGCGCTGCAGCGGGCGTAGCTGGCTGCGGCTCGTTGCTCACGTGGCGACGCTCTGTTAAATACGGTGCTACCCAGACTCCCAATCCAACAGCTAACAGCAGAGCCAGCGCCAATGTCTTGGCGACCTTCATGGGGTTACCTCCTATGGACGGGCTTCTCCACCACGAACGGACTACTGCAAGGCGCGTGACTCTTTCCGCAAGCTCAACTAATAGTGACGGTTTCCGTCCTGGTTTCATCCCGGCGGCATCAGACCGCCGAGATCAATGTTGAGGAGTGGGAGTGGCGGTGACGCGGCCGCCGGTCGCCCGGGGTCAGGTTTACTTGGTTCGACTCGATCCCACGCTGGGTAGTGAAATCAACAAGACACGTCCCTGCGTGGTCGTATCGCCGAACGAACTGAACGAGCACCTCCGGACGGTCATCGTCGCACCCATGACGCCCCGTGGGCATGCCTACCCTTGGCGACCGCGCTGCCGCTTTCAGGGCCGCGCCGGCTTCGTTGCGCTTGATCAATTGCGCACTGTGGATGCGGAGCGTCTATCAAAATCGCTCGGCCAGCTTGATTCGCAGACGATACTGGTCGTGTTGCGGCAGTTACATGAGACGTTCGCGCTATAGCGACACGAATGAGAAATCCTGTACGTCGCCGAGATCAGGCGGCGTGTGTTGAGAAGGTTGCGTCCTCGAGATCCTCGTCGGAGTACGGTGAAAACGTGTCTGGCGTGACCTCGGGAAGCTGATCAAGGGTCCCGGATTTACTGATCAGGCGAAGAACCTTTCGTTCCCGTTCAACACGAAGAGGTTCGGCCGCTAACAAGTACCGATGGACCCGCCACCAGCGACGGGATCTGATGACGAAATAGCGAACCCTCCGCTCGATCGGATCGAAGATGATGCCGTCGAGTTTCCCGAGCGCACGATCGCTCTCGCCGACGATGACAACATTGCTGAGGTGACCTGCTGGGGTCTCGACATGTGAAGCGTTCATGAACCTGAGACGACGCTCATATTCGTCCATGGGCAAAAAACCGAGCAATCGCTGTGCCAATAAAGGCGAAGCTTCTGCAAAGTGTCTCCCCAGTCACCCTCCAGCCAGCGGCGCGTAGAACCCACCCAGAATCGCTCCGAACGCCAGGTGTGCGATCAGCACGCTCACCGGGGTCTGGTAACCGTAGTTGAGCGCGAGAAAGCCCGGCGGCTCGAGCTGTCGCATCACGGTCGGCCCCTGCTGCTCGCTTGCCATGCGCGGATGCATGCCCGGCATCAGCCGCATGCCGACCGTCAGCACAAACGCGGCGTGGACGAATCCGATCGCAGCGCCCCTCCACCATGTCGCGCGTCCCCACGCGTAGAATGCGGCGACGTACACCAGCGAAAAGAGCCAGCCCATGACGAGATGGACACCGAAGCCAATCACCTTGGCGCGATCGCGGTTCGGCGTGAAGATCGTCCCGAGCATGTACGGGATATTCATCCGTGTCAGGTGCATCCCCTGACTTGCCGACATGAGCGTCGTCAGGACAATCGTCCCGACGAAGCCCCACAGAAGCCAACTGGCCCAATTCATACGCGCGCCTTCCGCTCACTCGGCTGCGGCTGGCGCAGCGGGATCGTGCGTTCCAGCGGCTTTTCGCCTCCGAGCCGGTGCATCAGCGACAGCGCCGTGTTGATCAGGCCAACGTGTGTGAACGCCTGCGGGAAGTTACCGAGCGCATCTCCGGTCTGGGGATCAATTTCCTCAGCGAACAGCCCGACATCGTTGGCGTAGGCAGAAAGGCGCTCGAGCGCGGCTTGCGCTTCCTCGAGCGTTCCGCCGCCGAGCGCGAGGTATTCGGCGCCCCAGAAGCTGCAGATTCCGAACGCGCCCTCCCCGGGTGAGTCCGCGGTTCGATATCGGAACAGCAGACCGTTGCCCGCCCCGAGGTGCTCCTGGATGCGCGTGTACGTTTTGCGCATTCGATATGACCGTGCGTCTTCGAAACCGTACCACGACAGAAGCAGCAGACTGGCGTCCAAGCGGTCGCCATCGAGCCGGGCAGCGTAACTTTCGATGTCTTTATTCCACGCGCGCTCAAAAACGTCGTTTCGAATCAGCTCCCGATTCCGCTGAAAGTCGGCGACGGGCGCCCCGCGAAGATAGCCTTTGGCGTGGAGTTGAAGGAGGCGGTCGAGCGCGGTCCAACAGAGCACGCGCGAGTGCGTGTTGTGACCCTTACCCGATCGCGGCTCCCAGATTCCTTCATCTGGTTCGTTCCAATGCTTGCAGACATACTCGCCGAACCCGGAGAGCATGCGCTGCGTCTCTCTATCCAACGTGCCGCCGGTCCCGACAAAGTGCGCGACGGCATCAATCACTTCACCGTACACGTCCAGTTGAAGTTGTTCGGTCGCTGCGTTGCCGACCCGCACGGGGCGCGATCCGTAATAGCCGCCGAGCTGCTTGAGTATCCGCTCGCGGTCGGGCATATTGCCGTATACGTCGTACAGGATGCGTAATGCGGGCTGCGTCAGCCGAGTGCTGTGCAGCAGCCAGCCGATGAACGCGTCCGCCTCCTCAACGCAGCCGAGGCCAAAGAGGGCCCGAACGGTCAAGGAGGCATCGCGCAGCCAGCAAAAGCGATAATCCCAATTCAAGTCGCCACCGATCCGCTCCGGTAAGGACGTCGTGGGCGCGGCGACGACCGCTCCTGAAGGCGCATAGGCGAGCAGCTTCAGCACCAGCGCGCTTCGCACGACGGCATCTCGGGCTGGCCCGTCATAGGTAATTCGTGATACCCACTGTTGCCACCAACTGACGGAGCGTGTCACGGCCTGCTGCGACCAATCACCCAAGGGCGGCAGGATGGTCGGCCACTCGTCGGCGAACGTTAAAGACGCATATCGTCTCTCGCCAGCCCGCAGCCGGGCGCTCGCCCGCACGCCGCTGGCGCCGACATGCTCGAGCGGTAAGTCAGTGCGAAGAACGAGAAGCCCCTCCCCCGTTTCGATCTTGATCCCGAGTCTGCCGGCACCCCGAATGGACGGCGGCTGCCCCGCGTAGTCCGGGCGCGGCTCGAGCCGCATCTGGACGTCGATTTCACCCTGCTCGCATTCGATGATGCGAAGGATTTCGTGATCAGGCGTAAGGAGCGTGCGCTTGGCTTCTTCCGAGGCGACCGGCATCAGATCGGTAAGGACCGCCGATCCGGATGGTGACTGAAAACGCGTTTGCAGGATGTTCGTGTCGTCGATGTACGAGCGGACCGTTTCGAACGGCATGGTCGGCGCAAGGTGCCAATATCCCGCGCTTTCGTCGAGGAGCGCAGCAAAGATCGAGGGGCTGTCGAACCGCGGCCAGCAGAGCCAGTCAATCGATCCGTCTCGCGAGACGAGCGCGGCTGTGCGGCAGTCGCCGATCACTGCGTAATCTCGAATGGGCCTCATGGCGTCAGCATAGACTCGCAAAAACGGTGCTGCCTCACAGAATCGCTGCACGCGAGGCGTGTACCATGGTGCGACTTGGCCGCACCCTGAACAAGCCCGTCAGGTGCGTGAGTGTCACAGACGGGTGCGGGTGGGACGCGGGTGCAGACCAAGGCAACTGTTGCCCTTTCTTGCCCATTCGGCAACGAAGACCGGCTAGGAATGGCACGCGACGACACAGCACGAAAGTATGGAAAAACCCGAGCCGGAGGCCCCCGTCCCAGGGGCTTCGAGCGATATTCATGCGGACCTTCGTGTGATGTTGCTGCTGATTTTTGGGATCCTCGCGGTACTTGCCAGTCTGTTTGCGTGTGTCCGATGGGTTGAACCCCGAGTCGCGTTCTTTCCGATGAGGGGCGAGACCGTAACGCCGCAGGACTTCGGCGTCGGATACGAGCCCTTGACGATTGAGACTCGAGACGGCGAGCGCGTGCATGGTTGGGCCATCAGCGAGTCCAGCGTTTGCCCGCACATTCTCTACTTTCACGGCAACGGCGGGAACCTCTCGCTATGGGCTCCCATCCTGACCGCAATTGCGACGCACGGCTATGCGGTGGTGGCCTTCGACTATCGTGGGTACGGTCTCAGCACGGGACACCCGACCGAGCGTGGCCTGTACCACGATGTCGAGGCAGTGGTTGAGCGATTCCACCGGAGCGCTCCGAGCGGCTTGCCGATCGTCTACTGGGGACGATCGCTGGGTGTGGCGATGGCGTCATACGCGGCCACGATCCGCGAGCCCGATGGCTTGATTCTCGAATCCGGATTTCCAGACGCGCGCTCGCTCTTGCGAGGCTCGCCGCTGTTCAGGATGCTCGCGCACCTGTCAAGCTATCGATTTTCTGCTACCGAGTCCCTGCGCTCTTTGAGATCGCCTGTCCCCGCGCTCGTCCTGCATGGTGATGGCGATCACATCGTGCCGATTAGCCAGGGACGAGCCTTGTTTGACGCTGTCGCCGCGCCCAAACGGTTCGTCACGCTCCGTGGGGGAGACCACAACGACCTGACGCCGTCCGACCCGGAAACGTATTGGGGAGCGCTGGCCGAATTCACCCGGAGTCTTCGAAGGTAACGCGGCTGCGTCTGACACCCGCACGAACCCAGAACGCGTGCACGTCGGCGGCCTCAACATCTGCGCGGAGGCGCTGCCCGGTCAGCGATGTGGGGCAAATCAAATGTTTGCGGGTCGCAGTGCGAGTCCTCATCCTCTAATTGCGGCTCCGCGTGGTGTCCGCGGTGTCCGAGATGTGGTCTGCAACGCTCTGCTCGCTGTTGACGGGTGTTGCGGTAGTGTGGTTCGCTAAGCGCAAGAGAGTCGCCAAACATGCTTCGACGCGTTGCACGCATTGTTGTTGCCGCGGGCCTTCTTCTCACCACAGGCATCCACGCCACGCCGCGTTTTCCGGTAGGTGGACGGGCCACTCCGTCTGCCTCGCTGGATGAGAAGCTGTCTGCGGCGATCACTCATGGTGACGTGCCCGGACTCGTGGGGGTTGCCGCCACGCGCGCCGGCATTTTGTACCAGGGCGTGTTCGGAAAGGCCGACGTCGGACAGGACCGTCCGATGACTTCGGATGCGCTTTTCCGGATCGCCTCAATGACCAAGGCTGTCACCTCAGTTGCTGCGATGCAGCTGTACGAACAGGGCCGCTTTGCCCTCGACGATCCGGCCGAGAAGTACCTGCCTGAGCTGGCAAACCTGGTGGTGTTCGAGTCGTTCGACTCTGCCACCGGCGGATACACAGTGCGGCCGGCGGCGAAGAAAGTCACCGTTAGGCATCTCTTCACCCACACGTCCGGGCTTGGCTATGGTTTCACCAGTCCGACCGTGCGTGATTTCAAGCCACGCGAAGGCGAGAAATATGAGGCGGGTCCGCTGCTCTTTGAACCCGGGACACAGTGGATTTATGGGACGAGCGTCGATTGGCTGGGGCGTCTAGTTGAGAAGCTTTCTGGTAAGAATCTGGAAGAGTACTTCCACGAGCATATCTTCATGCCGCTCGGGATGTCCGACACGTTCTACAACGTACCGGAAACCAAGCAAGCGCGTCTTGTGACGGTGCATCGGCGTCAGGATGGCCATTCCGATGCACCGCTCATCGAGCGGCCCAATCAGCCGCAGCGTCCCGCGACGACATTCAACGGAGGAGGCGGGCTCTCGTCGACGGCGAGCGACTACATCCGCTTCGAGCGGATGATTTTGAACGGCGGCACGCTCGACGGCGCACGGATTCTCTCGGCCGATACGATCGCGCTGATGACCAGGAATCAAATTGGCGAGGTTGGCGTTCCCGCGCTGAAGACCGCAGAACCGGAACTCAGCATGGATTTCACCTTCATCGACGACGGGAAGGACAAGTGGGGACTCGGATTCCTCCTCACGACCCGTCACGTGCCGGGCAAGCGGTCGGCGGGCAGCCTGAGCTGGGGCGGTATCAACAACACGTACTTCTGGATCGATCCGGCGCGCGGCATCGCGGGCGTGGTCATGATGCAGTTCCTTCCGTTTGCCGACACCAAGGCGCTCGCGATCTACGACACCTTCGAGCGCGGCGTATATGAACTGGCCGACGGGTCGCTGACACCGGGCTGGTAGCGTCGAGCGTCATCGAGCGTGCGCCCCCGGTCCTACCAGTGCCTAAGTACTCCGTTTGAGAAATTCGTACACGTATT
>DATKHR010000090.1:0-17604 GCA_035510155.1 Vicinamibacterales bacterium | reverse complement strand
CATTGGCCTTCCGGGACGAGCGATGCAATGGGTATTCGATAAGAGGACGGTATTCGGCGCCCCCGCTTCGTACCTGGCCCTTGTGTCCAGCGGCGCCGGCGCGGTGGTCGAACGCACAAATGCCGACCTGATTGCGGCAGCGCACGGGGAGCTGCTCGATGCGCTGCCGGGTGTGCGCGCCGCGCGCCTCGTGCGCGCGACGGTCGTCCGCGAGCCCCGCGCGACATTCTCCCTGGCGCCCGGCCAGCCGCCGCGGCCGTCGACCGAGACCGTGTTGCCAGGCTTCCTGCTTGCGGGCGATTGGATCGATACGGGTCTGCCAGCTACGATCGAGAGCGCGGTTCGAAGCGGCCATCGCGCGGCAACCCTTGCCAGTCACCGATGACGCTCATCGTCGTTCACTACAAGGAGCTGGCGCTCAAGGGGCGGAACCGTCCCTGGTTCATTCAGCTGCTCGTTCGTAACATCAAGGATGCCCTCAAGGGCCTTCCCGTCCGGTCGGTGCGTTCGGTCGCCGGTCGGATAGAAATCGATGTCGCCGCTGAGATCTCGAACCCCGAATCGCACATCCCGAATCACGTGTTCGAAAGTCGTCTGGCGCGCGTGTTCGGCATCGCCAACTTCTCGTTCGCGAAGCGAGCGACGCACGACTTCAACGAGATCGCGCGTGCAATTCTGGACGACCTTGGGGACCGGTGCCCGGAATCGTTCCGCGTGTCGGCGACCCGCCAGGACAAGCGCCTCCCCTTCACGTCGCCGCAGGTCGAGCGCGAAGTCGGTGGGCTCATCAAGCAGGCGAAGGGCTGGCGTGTCGCCCTTGCACGGCCCGCGTTGACGATTCACGTGGAGATGCTGACTGAAGGCGCGCTCTACTATTTCGCGAAGGAACCTGGCGCCGGCGGGCTGCCCACGGGCACGGGAGGGCGCGTCGCGTGCTTGCTGTCTGGCGGCATCGATTCCCCGGTCGCGGCCTACCGCTTGATGCGGCGGGGCTGCTCGGTCCTGCTCATCCATTTTCACAGCTATCCGATTCTGTCGCGTGCGTCGCAGGAAAAGGTTCGGGAAATCGCGGCGCTGCTCACGAGATACCAGCTTCGCTCGCGGTTGATCCTTGTCCCCTTCGGTGACCTCCAACGGAAAGTGGTGTTGGCCGTCCCGCCCGAGTTGCGCGTCGTCATCTATCGGCGCTTCATGCTTCGCATCGCCGAACAGCTCGCGCGCCGTTGGCACGCGCGGGCGCTCGTCACCGGCGAGGCGATCGGTCAAGTGGCCTCTCAGACGCTGGAGAACATGACCGCGATTGCAGGAGCGACCGAAATGACAGTTTTGCGGCCGCTGATCGGGATGGACAAGGACGAAATCAGCGCCGAGGCTCAGCGAATCGGCACGTATCCCATCTCGATCATCCCGGATGAGGATTGCTGCACGCTCTTCACGCCACACCGCCCCGCGACGCGCGCGAGGTTGGAGGAGATCCAGGCCGCCGAGGAAGCGTTGGCCGCTGCGGAAAACGTCAACCATGGCGCCATGGTCGCCGCCGCCATTGCCGCGGCTGACGTAGAAGACTTCAAATACCCGGTGCTAGAATGACCGGCTGGGTCCGGGGGCCGGAGCCCCGAGGAGAGCTCGCATGTTTCAGTCTGTGAAAGAAATGACCAGCGTCGCCCCATTGACCCCCGAGACAATCGACCGCCTCGTCTGGACCGCCGTGTTTGGCGCGGACCCGGAGCTGCGGGGCACGGCGCGATGGAACATCCGAACTGCGGCCGCCGCTGCAGGAATCCGTCCGTCGTCGATTCACGACTTGTACATCGCGATGGGACGCGGCGATGCAGGCGGTTTCACCGTGCCCGCGATCAACGTGCGAGCCATGGCGTACGACACGGCCCGTGCCGTCATCCGGTCGGCGAAGAAGCTCAACGCCGGTGCGTTCATCTTCGAAATCGCCCGGTCGGAGATTGGCTACACCGAGCAGCGCCCGCACGAATACGTGGCGGTCGTGCTCGGTGCCGCGCTCAGGGAGGGGTTCAAAGGTCCTGTCTTCATCCAGGGCGACCACGTTCAGGTCAACGCGAAGAAGTACAACGGCCCCGAGCGCGACAAGGAGCTCGACGCGCTTCGAGCGCTTGTGAAGGAAGAAATCGCCGCCAGTTTCTTGAACATCGATATCGACACCTCGACCCTGGTCGACCTCTCGAAGCCCACGCTGCCCGAGCAGCAGGAGGTGAACGTCGCGTTGGCGGCCGAGTTTGCCACGTTCATACGAGGGCAAGAGCCGCGCGGGCTGACGATCTCGGTGGGCGGTGAGATCGGCGAGGTCGGTGGGAAAAATTCAGACGTTCACGAGCTGCACGCGTACATGGACGGGTTCAACCGCAAGCTGAAGGAGCGCGGCCCGTCGGGCACCTCACTCATTGGTCTCAGCAAAATCAGCGTCCAGACCGGCACCGCCCACGGTGGTTTCATCAATCCGGACGGGACGGTCCGGACCGACGTGAAAATCGATCTGAAGACGCTCCAGGAATTGTCGACCGCCGCGCGCAAGGACTACGGCCTGGCCGGCGCCGTCCAGCACGGCGCGTCAACGCTTCCGCCGGACGCCTTTGACGCGTTTCCCCGCGTGGGCGCATGCGAGATTCACCTTGCCACCGATTTTCAGAACATGGTGTACGAGCACCCGCAGTTTCCTGCAGATCTCAAGAGCGAGATGTACGCCTGGGTGCGTGAGAATGCCGCGGAGGAGCGCAAGCCGAAGGACACCGAAGAGCAGTTCATCTACAAAGCGCGGAAAAAGGCCATCGGTCCGTTCAAAAAGAGAATGTGGAGCCTTCCCGACGCGGCCCGCCAGGCGATCGGTCAGTCGCTCGAGGAGCGCTTCACATTTCTGATGCGGCAGCTGAAGATCAACGACACCGCCGCCGTGGTTGCGCGGTTCATCACGCCCGTCGAATCCACCCCTGCCCGCGACGCCGAGATTGCCGCTGCCGGGGGAAAGATTACCGCGTCCGAAAAAAAGGCCGAGGGGCTGGCTGACTGAGGGGATGCCGGAGGCCGCTTAGATAGTCCCGCAGCCCGTCCTGCGTGGAGCGAAAGGCCAGTTCCTCCCACGGAAGATCATCGGGCGCGAACTCAGCGGTCTCGAGACATTCATCGTCCGCACGCAGGACGCCCCCGACTGCGGTCGCAGCGTAGACGACGATGACCGGGGCGCGCCCTGGGTAGGAGTAGAGGTTCACGAGCCCATCGAGCCGCACGTCCAGTCCGCACTCTTCCCGCGCCTCCCGCACGGCCGCTATGGTCAGTGGCTCGCCACGGTCGACATAGCCCCCCGGAAAGACCCATTTGCCGTATCCAGGATCGATCGCGCGTTTGACGAGAACGAGTCGATCGCTGGCAGTGCAGATGATCGTGCCGACGGCGACCTTGGGGTCGAGATAGAAAATGAATCCGCAGCGTGCGCAGACCGGGCGTAACGGTTCGGTCGGCTTGAGCTGCCGGCGCTCGAGTGCGCCGCCGCACCGCGGGCAGAACTGATAGGCGGAAGAGTCGTCGTCCACTGCGCCAGTATAATTCCTCTGATCATGTCGATCCTGAAGGTCGCGCGCATGGGCCATCCGGTGCTGCGCGCGAAGGCGCGCCCGCTCGAAAAGTCGGAAATCCGCAGACCAGAGTTCCAGAAGCTCATCGACGACATGTTCGACACGATGGCCGAGTATCACGGCGTCGGGCTCGCGGCGCCTCAGATCCACGAGCGCGTGCGAATCTTTGTGGCAGCGCTCGGCCGAGGCGACTCCGGCGACTCTGGAGTGAACCATGAGCCGGCCGATCACGAGCCGATTGCGATCATCAACCCCGAGATTGTGACGGTCGGATCGGACGTCGTGGAGGATTGGGAGGGCTGTCTGAGCATTCCCGATATCCGTGGCCGCGTGCCGAGGGCCCGCGAGATTCTGATGCGCGCGCTCGACCGGAAGGGCGGGCGACTCGAGCTGCGGGCGCACGATTTTCCGGCGCGCGTCTTTCAGCACGAAACCGATCACCTCGACGGCGTGCTCTTTTTCGATCGGATGCGGTCGTTCGAGTCGCTGACCTTCCTCGACGAGTACTCCCGCTACTGGGTCAAGGACTGACCCCACTCCTCTGTGCCGTCGACGCTTCGAGGCGTCGTCTTTCCAGGCTGCGCTCCGACTGGAGCCGCTCGAGCTCGACCTCTGAATGATCGGCAAACTGCATGGCATCCGCAATGGCGCGATGCCCCGCGACATCGGCGATTGCGCGGTGCATCGATTGACAGATACGCCGATAGGACGGGTGTCCCTGCGGCCCTGTGCGGAGCTCGATGACGTGCATCGCCTCGCGCGCGTTCATTTCCATGAAGAAGCGAACGCGGAAGGCCATCACCACGCCGTACGGCGCGACGTCGCGCAAGCCCTCGCGTGTGAGCCGTTCGTACAGCGTGGCCGATCGACCCATAACGTCACGCCAGTCGGCGGCAGCGCCGGCGTCGACAATGGCCGCAGGTTCGACAAAGCCGTGGCTGGTGCTGAGCGGCTGCCAGTCGATTGTCAGCAGGCGATGGCGTTGGAGGTCGCGAAACGCCCCATAGTCGGCCAGGATGTCGAATCGATAGCCGGTCCGCTCGAAGGCGCGTCCGGGCTTGTGCCGCCGGTTGGCGCGGGAGCCGCAGTAAGCGCGCAGGAGGCCGGTACGGTCGTCCGACGACATTTGCCGTGCCAGCGCAAGGAGCTGGTCGTCAGGGAGCCGGGAGGAGGAGTACAACGCGGCGGCGACAACCTTGGTTTCGCCCTCTGGATCGAAGTCCGTGAGCGTAACTTCGTCGCGGGGCTCGGCCTCGACTGACGCGACAAGGCGCTCAGCGGCAGCCTCGAAATATTGGCGGGTCTGAGCGAGATAGGTCGTCCACCGCCCCCCACGATCCGGCTGGTCGACGCGTGTCAGAAATGCCGGAATGACGACCCGAAGCTCGTTCAGGATCTGCTGCGCGCACGCCCGGGCCTCCTGGAGCGGATGCGCGAACATCCGCAGCAACAGCGCCTCGAAGGCCTGCCCCGTGCCGAAGAGGCCAACGTTCGAGGTCGTAGCCGCCGGCAGCAGACCACGGAGCGTGTCGAGGGCCTTCGCGCGAATGACGGACCGATAGACGCCGTCCGAATCGTCCGGTGACTTCGGATGCTTCGCCCGGAAGTAGTCTTCCATCGCCGGAATCCAGCGGGCGTAGGTGTCAAACGCCGCATCCAGCGTGTCGACATAAAGACTCTTGAGGGACGACCGATCGAGCTCCGCCGGCACGTGGTATTTCCAGCGTCCCCCCGGTCGCGCGGTGTACGGGACGTAACGCGTCGACTGCTCGAGATAGGCCATCAGGCGTCCCCACTCGAGCACCTTGGTGAGCACGTTCGAGACGCCTTCACACGCAATGTGTGCGCCTCCAAGCTGCGCGACGGAATCGTCGCCGTACTCACTCAGCACACGAGCGTAGAGCCTGTCTGCGCGCTGCGTGCCAACATCAGCCACCTGCGCCGGCCCGATCGGGTTGTCCTTCTCTCCCGCTGGCAATTGCCCAAGGAATTCGTCGAGAAACAGCCGCCGGATCGATTTCGCCGACCGCGAGTACCGCGCGAAGAGTGCGCCCTTCACCGTTTCCGGCAGGTTCGTCAGTGCGAAGATCGGACGATCGGTGTTGGTGAAATACGGGGCGAGCGCGCGCGCCTCCTCCGGTGTGAACGCGTCGACGCCGGCAGGGGAGCGAGGGACAGACAAGGGCATCGTGGTCGGGTATTCTACCTCGCGTGAAGTTTGTCGAAGCGATCCGCATCCTGGGGGCGCTTGAACACAATGAGGTCGAATATGTGCTCATCGGTTCGATGGCGATGGCCGCTCAGGGCATCGTTCGCGCCACACGACATCTCGATGTGTTCGTCAGCCCCGACGAAGAGAACGTCAGACGGCTGAAAGCCGCGCTCAGGGAAAAATCTTGAACTAGCCTGCGAACTCTCCACCACTGCCGTGCAATTTGCGCGGCGACGCTTCCCGACTGGTGTCCATCGTTATCCATCTATCGCCGCCGCTTCACGGCAGCGGGAGGACTGGGAACGACAACGCAGTCGTCGGTGATCCGACACAAGCCTGGGAACTTCCGCGCCCCCCATGAATGCTGTTCCCGATCTAGAATCAGGCATGGTCACGATCTTCGGCAAGGACGCGTGTCCGTATACGCAAGCCGCCCGCGACGATTATCAACGCCGCGGCGTCGCGTTCCAGTACATCAACGTCAAGAACCACGCGCCTGAACTCGAGCGGATGCTCGGCTACAGCAAGGGACGCCGGGAAGTACCGGTCATCGTCGACGGCGACAAGGTTACTATCGGCTTCGGCGGCACCTGAGGGGTCTGAGAGGACCGCCGTGTGCGGTCCGCAGCTCTTCGGCCTGAAACCGTCTATTGACGAATTTGTGAAAGTTTTCACATAATAGCCCGATGTCCGGCAGGCGGCTGCTTCACAGGGACCGAACGGTTAGCCCTGGCCTTCCTGCCTCTCCCGCCTATGATTGACCTCGACCACGTCTCCAAAGAGTTCGCCGGCAAGCGTAACGTCACCGCCCTGGACGAGATCTCCCTCTCCATCCCGCGCGGCGATCTCGTCTCGCTCGTGGGACCGTCCGGCTCGGGCAAATCAACCCTCTTGAACTTGGTCGGCGGCCTCGACCGACCGACGAAGGGCGACGTCCGCATCGACGGCGAAGCGCTCGCCAGCCTGACTGATGACGCTCTTACGCGCGTCCGCCGCGACAAGATAGGCTTCATCTTTCAGTTCTTCAACCTGCTGCCGACACTCTCGAGCCTCGAGAACGTCGGGTTGCCGCTCCATCTCCGTGGCTGGCCCCGGAAGAAGGTCGACGAACGCGCTCGCGAGCTCCTCGCCCTCGTTCAGCTCGACCACCGCCTGAATCACCTTCCCGAGGAGCTCTCGGGCGGCGAGCGGCAGCGTGTCGCAATCGCACGAGCGCTCTCCGTTTACCCGCCTATCTTGCTGGCCGATGAGCCCACCGGCAATCTCGACACGCGAACCGGCGACGAGATCCTGGCGCTTATCCGCGACCTTCACAGTCGCTTGCACTCCACCGTCTTGCTCGTGACCCACGACCTGAGAGTCGCGGCAAGCTGCGACCGCACCATTACTCTGCGCGACGGCCGCGTCGTCTCTGATCAGATCCACGCGAACGATACTCGCGCGACGACCGGCCCGACCCACGCATCCGACCTGACCCACTCGACCGACCTGACCCACTCGACCCCACGGCCATGATGCTCCTCCGCCTAATCAGCTGGCCGTATTTCCGGAAGCACGTGCTCCGCACCATGCTGACAACGGCCGGCATCGTCCTCGGCGTCGCCGTTTTCGTAGGCATGCGCACCGCGAACCAGAGCGTCCTCTTCGCGTTCTCGCAAACGGTGGACCGCATCGCCGGCAAGACGGAACTGCAGGTCAGCGCCGGCGAAACAGGTTTCAGCGAAGCCGTTCTTGACAAGGTCCAGGCCGCTCCCTCCGTGCGGGTCGCTGTTCCCGTCATCGAAGCGGTAGTTGACTCGAACGTGAAAGAGGCCTCGAATCTGAAGGGCGAGGGCAGCCTCCTCGTGCTCGGCATCGATATGACCGGCGATCGCAGCCTCCGCGATTACGACCTGGAAAGCGGCGAAGACGCAGTCATCGACGACCCGCTGGTATTCCTCGCGCAACCCGACTCGCTCATCGTGTCGAACGAGTTCGCCGCCAGGAACCGGCTCGACGCCGGCAGCCGCCTCACCCTTGGAACGGTTGAAGGTCAGAAAGCCTTTGTCGTCCGGGGCATCATGAAGTCATCGGGTCTGGCGAGCGCTTTTGGCGGCAACCTCGCCATCATGGACATCTACGCGGCTCAGAAGATGTTCGGCCGCGGCCGCTCCTTCGATCGCATCGACCTCGCCATCAAGGAGGGCCGCAGCATCGCCGAGGCGCAGGCCGAGCTGCGCGCCCTGCTCGGCCCGGGCTTCGATGTTGATCCGCCATCCGGCCGCGGTCAACAGTTCGAAGCGATGCTCTCGGCGTATTCGATCATGGTCGGCATGTCGAGCCTGTTCGCTCTCTTTATCGGGATGTTCATCATCTACAACTCATTCGCGATTGCGGTGACCCAGCGCCGCTCCGAAATCGGCATCCTGCGCGCACTCGGCGCCACCCGAAGCCAGATCCGCCGACTGTTCCTTGCCGAGAGCGCCATCACCGGATTGATCGGATCGATGGGCGGCCTGATCTTCGGGGTGCTCATCGCGCACGCCATCGCCGCGTCCATCGGCGCGCTCATCACCGACGTGTACGGCGTCGCCCAACGCGCCGACGAGCTCGCCACCAGCCCAGCGTTCCTCCTCCTGGCGCTGGCGATCGGTGTCGTCACGAGCATCGTCGCAGCCGCAATTCCAGCGCGAAGCGCGGCGACCGTCGATCCGGTCAAGGCCCTCCAGAAAGGCAAGTACCAGGTGCTGTCGGCGGGTGAAAGCCGGATGCGAGCCATCATCGCCGCCGTGCTCGGCGCCGTCTCGATCGTGTGTCTTATGGTCCCCCGCGGTGGCGGAGCGCTGGGAATGCTTCGGTTCTACGCCGGCTATTTCCTGGCGATCGTCGCAGCCCTGCTCCTTGCTCCTCTGCTATCGCTCGCGCTCGCCAGAACGGTAAGGCCCGTCCTCAAATGGATTCGACCCGTCGAAGGCGCGCTGGCAGCCGACAGCCTGATACAGGCGCCCCGGCGCACCTCCGCGAGCGTGGCCGCCTTGATGCTCTCGCTCGCGCTCGTCGTCGCATTTGCCGGCATGGCACGCTCCAGCTACGACTCGATCATCGATTGGATGAACACCGCGCTCAATCCGGATCTCTTCGTCCTGCCCTCGGAGAGCATCGTGCTCAGAACGATTCGGTTTCCGCCGGATATGGGCCCGCAGATTGCCGGCCTCGCCGGTGTCGAGCGCGTTCAGATGGTTCGTGACGGGCGCATCATGTTTCGAAAGTCTCCAGTCATGCTGGTGGCCATCGAGGTCGACGGCATCGCGCAAACGGCACGCCGCCAGCCGGTCGAAGGCAACGCCACCGAAATGTACAGGAAGACGGCAGCAGGCGAAGGTTTGATGGTCTCTGACAACCTCGCGCAGCTGCAGCACCTCTCGCTGGGCGACATCCTCGACCTTCCCACTCCCGGTGGAACCCTCCACCTGCCTATCGTCGGCATCGTCGTCGACTACTCCGACCAGCTGGGAACGATCCTGATGGATCGTCGCGTCTTCACCAAGTATTGGAACGACGATTCAGTGAACGCATTTCGCGTGTACTTACAGAAAGGCGCTGACGTGCCAGAAGTTCGCCGGCGCATCATCGAGCGATTTGCCGGACAGCGTCAGGTGTTTGTGCTGACGAACAACGAGCTGAAACGCTACATCCTGAAGATCACCGATCAATGGTTCGGGTTGACGTCCGTGCAGATTGCGGTGGCCGTGCTCGTCGCGATCCTGGGGATCGTGAATACCCTGACCGTGTCCATCACCGATCGCCGGCGCGAGCTTGGCGTCTTGCAAGCCGTCGGTGGCTTGAAGGGGCAGATTCGCCGGACAGTCTGGATAGAGGCGCTCGTCATCGGCGTCCTGGGCCTGATTCTTGGCTACGCGCTGGGGGCGGTGAACCTGTACTACATTCTCCAAATCGTGCACCACGACATCGCGGGCATGCGCCTCGACTACACGTTCCCTGTCCCGACGGTGCTTGCGCTCGTGCCGCTCATCCTCGGCGCCGCGTTCATCGCAGCGGTATGGCCCGCCGAGGCCGCCGTCAACGGCTCACTCGTGGAGGGGTTGGAATATGAGTAGCGCCAGCGCGCGCTCGGGGTGGGGCCCCGCCGCCACAGCAATAAACGCCCTCATCGTCGCCACCCTCGCCCTCTCCGTCACGCTTCGCGGCGCGGACACCGCACGCGACATCGTCGGCGAGTCCCAGCGCCGCGCCGATGCGAAATCCCAGAGGTATGAAGGTCTGCTTCAGGTTTTTGACAGGAAGGGTCGAATTACCGACAAGCGATGGACGTTCGAGCGCCTCGGCTCGAACGGCCGGAGTAAGGCGGTCCTGCGATTCACGGCGCCCTCGGAGGTGAAGGGCGTCGCCTTGCTCGTCGTGAATCATCCGGATCGCGCATCCGATCAGTGGATGTGGACCCCGGCCATCGAACGTGAGCGTCGCATCGCGCTGCAAGATCGCTCGACACGGTTCTTCGGCACCGATTTCAGCTTCGAGGACCTCGAGGAGCGCGACGTCGATCAGTACGACTACTCGCTCGCCGGCGAAGAAGTCGTTGACGGCGCAGCCTGTTGGAAAATCGAGTCCACGCCGAAGCAGTCAAAATCATCGCAATACACCAAGGCCATCGTCTGGATCCGCAAGGACAACTACGCCCTCGCCCGAATTGAGAATTTCATCAAAAGCGAAGTCGTCCGGCGTCTTCAATACTCCGACATCCGGAATGTCCAGGGCATCTGGACCGCCAGGCAGCTCGAGATGTCCGACCTCCGCGTTGGCAGCCGCACGCGCCTGACGCTCGACCGCCTCGAATACAACGTCAATCTGAACGACGCCGACTTCACGCTGCTGGCCATTCGCCGTCAATGAGGCGGGCCTCCGCGCTCGCCCTTGCGCTCGCCCTCGTGTGCGCACGCGGTACCAACGCACAGACACTCACGCAACGTGGCTTCGCTGAAGGCGTCGTGTTCCTTTTCCCCCAGACAACCTCAAACGATGCCACGCAGGTCGTCGGCGACGGCCTTGTCCGTGAAGAGGTCTTTTGGAAGCCAGCCGTCTGGCTGCAGTTCGCCGCGGGTTTCGACGTGCGCGCGAGCTCCCACGATGAGGTCGAGCCCGGCTGGCGCCTCGACTTTGGTGACCGCGGTATTCAGCGCCCCCGTCTGTCAGCGCGCAGGCTGGCGGGAACGTTTACACACGGAGGCCTCAACATCGACGTTGGCAAGCAATTCATCCGCTGGGGCAAGACGGACATCGTTACGCCAACCGACCGCTTCGCGCCGCGCGACTTCCTCAATGTGATCTCTTCAGAGCTCCTGCCTGTGATCGGGGCCCGCGCCTCGTATCAGCGAGGCGCTGAAACATTCGAGGGCGTCTGGGTACCACGCCTGACGCCAAGCCGCCTGCCGCTGCTCGGTCAACGCTGGACCTCCGTGCCGCAAGAAGCCGTCACAGTTCCCATTGTCGACGCCGGATCGGTGTTCCCGAGCGGTGCCCAGGCAGGCGCACGCTGGAGTCACGTCGGCACCGGATTCGAGTATTCCCTGTCCTTCTTTCACGGCTTCAATCACCTGCCGACCATCGAGTCGGCAGTCGTCGGCGTGCCGCCGGCTCAGGTGCTCTTGCGGGCGTACCCAGCCATTCGCGCCTACGGCGCGGACGCCGCCGTACCGACGCACTGGTTTACGCTGAAGGTTGAGGCGGAGTATTTCACGCTGCGGCCGGGCGACGCCCCGGCCACGCCTGGTGAGGAGGGGCTCCCGCCGGTCTTGACCGACGATTACGTCTTGTACGGCATCCAGCTTGAACGACAGGCTGGCGAATGGGTGTTCATCGGCGGCTACATCGGCGACGCCGTCACCGAGAACCGCTCCGCTGTCGCATTCGCGCCCGACCGCGGGCTGGCGAAGTCGATCGTCGGCCGCGCGTCGTACACAGTCGATCCGCGCCGCAATCTGGCCTTCGAGGGCGTCGTGCATCAGAACGGTCAAGGCCTCTACGCGAAATTCGAATACTCGGAGAGTCGAGGGCAGCACTGGAGGGTGACCCTGAGCGGCGTCGGCATTGCAGGCAGCGACACTGACTTTATCGGCCAGTATCACCGCAATTCCAACGTCTCCACGACGGTTCGTTATAGTTTCTGAAGCGCGCGCCTTACTGAAGTGCACGCTTTCTCAGAATCGATGATCCCGCTCCTTCTTGCTGCAGGCAACCCCGGCCCGATGACGGGAACCGGGAACAACACATACCTCCTGGCCGCAGAGGGCGGCACGGCGATGCTCATCGACGCCGGCGTCGGTGCTCCAGGGCACCTTGCGGATCTCGCGGCCGCGCTCGACGCTCGCCACGCACGGCTCACTCACGTCCTTGTGACCCACGGCCACGCCGATCACGCTGGCGGCGCGACCGCTCTTGCAGCGGCACAGCCGGATGCCGAATTTCTCAAGCATCCCTGGCCAGAAGAAGACCATCGTTTTCCTGTCGCCTGGCGCGCACTCTGTGACGGCGACCAGGTGCAAGCCGCTGAGGAAAAGATCACGGTCGTCGCGACGCCAGGTCATTCGCCGGATCACCTGGCCTTCTGGCACGAAGCCAGCCGCACGATGTTCACGGGCGATCTCGTCGCGCTCGGGACCAGCGTGATGATCCATGCGAGCCGCGGCGGCAACCTGGCCGACTATATGCACTCGCTCGAGCGGGTGCTCACGTTCAACCCGGTCGTTCTGCTTCCCGCGCACGGCCCGCGCGTGGAGCATCCACAGGCGCTCATCACCGCCTACCTCGAGCATCGACGGCAGCGTGAGCAGCAGGTCATCGCTGCGCTGCGCGCAGGGCATACGACGGTGGAGGCCATCGCCGAAAGCATCTATCATGGCCTCGATGCCGCCCTGATGCCCGCGGCCCGCGAGAACGTGTGCGCCCACCTCGAGAAGCTCGCGGAGGACGAGCACGGGGCCTCGGCGCCATTGCAGGAACAAATACGGGAGGCCATGGCCGCATGGAGAAGATCATCGACTTCATCAACGTGAACCGCGATCGGTATCTCGACGAGCTGAAGGTGCTGCTCGCCATCCCAAGCATCAGCGCGCTGCCGCAGCACGCCGGCGATGTCAAACGCTGCGCGGAATGGTGCGCCGACGAGATGCGGCGAATCGGCTTGCAGAACGTTCGCCTGATCGAGACGCCGGGAAACCCCGTCGTGTACGGCGACTGGCTTGGCGCCCCCGGCGCCCCGACGATCCTGTTTTACGGACACTACGACGTCCAGCCCGTCGACCCGCTCGAGCTGTGGGAATCGCCGCCCTTCGAAGCAACGGTCCGTGACGGCGAAATCTACGCGCGCGGCTCCGCCGACGACAAGGGTCAGGTCTTCATGCATCTGAAAGCCGTCGAGGCTCATTTGAAGCAGAGCGCTCGCCTGCCCGTGAACATGAAGTTCATCCTCGAGGGCGAGGAGGAGGTCGGCAGCGTCAACCTGGATGATTTCGTCCGCGCCCACCGATCCGATCTCGCCGCCAACGTCGTCGTCATCTCCGACTCGCCGATGTTTGCCCGGGGGGTCCCATCGATCTGCTATGGGCTCCGCGGTCTCGTCTATTGCCAGATCGATCTGCGAGGGAGCAGCACGGACCTCCACTCCGGATCGTTTGGCGGCGCCGTTGCGAATCCTGCGTTCGTTCTCGCCCAGATGCTCGCGCAAATGAAGGACCGCGGCGGCCGGGTCAAGATCACTGGTTTCTATGACGACGTGGTGCCGCTGCAGGAGGAGGAGCGAAAAGCGTGGGCCTCGCTCCCGTTCAACGAGAGAAAGTACAAGAAGGACTTCGGCATCCCGAAGGTCTACGGCGAGACCGACTACACGACGCTCGAGCGGACGTGGGCGCGGCCGACCTTTGAGGTCAACGGTCTGCTGTCCGGGTTTACCGGCGAGGGCGCGAAGACCGTGCTTCCCGCGGTGGCGATGGCGAAAGTCAGCATGCGGCTCGTGCCGAACCAGGATCCTGACAAGATCGCGAAGCTATTCGAGGCGCACGTCCTCGACATCGCGCCGAAGACGGTCGACGTCAAAGTCACCCGAATGCACGGCGGTAAGCCGTGGATGACGTCGTACGACAACCCGTTCGTGAAGGCCGCCGGCCGCGCGATCGAGAAGGGATTCGGACAGAAACCCGTGTATACGCGTGAGGGCGGGTCGATTCCGGTGGTGTCGACCTTTCAGGAGGAGCTGGGCCTTCCGTCCGTGCTCTTCGGCGTCGGCCTGCCCGATGAGAACGCGCACGCGCCCAACGAGAAGCTCGACGTCGGAAACTTCCACAGCGGCATCGTGGCTTCCGCGATTCTGTATGACGAGATCGCGAAGGCTCAGTGACGAGGCTCGAGGGGCTCGTCGATCGCCTGCGGAAGTTCTATGGCGCGTTGCCGGCGCCTCCCGAAGACCCGTTCACGCTGTTCGTCTGGGAAGTGCTTTCGGGACACTCGACGCCGCGCAAGCGCGACGCGGCGCTCGCGGCCTTGAAGCGCATCCGGGCCCTGACACCTGACGCGATGTGGCGGGCGCCCCAGAAGAAGCTCGAGGAGAGCGTTTCCCTCGCCGGGCCGTACCCCAAGCAACGACTCACGGCGCTCAGAAGAGGCGTCGATCGCTTTCGCCAGCTGCCTGATCTCCCTACCGTGATCCGGGGCCCGCTGGTGCCGGCGCGGCGCGCCTTGAAGGGGATCCCGCAGATGGGTGAAGCCGGCGCGTACCGGATGCTGCTTTTTGCCGCAAATCATCCTGTAATGCCCGTCGACGCGCGGGTGAGCCGGGTCGCCAGGCGCCTTGGCTTCGGCGAAGAGCATAGGGATTTCACCAAGACCGCCCGTTCTGTCCGCGAAGCGCTCCACGCCGGTCTTTCAACTGACCTGTCGGTCTATCGCCAGGCATACTTATATCTGAATCACCACGGGGCGAGGACGTGTACCGAAGCTGATCCGCAATGCGGCGCTTGTCCGTTGCTCAAAGAGTGTCCAGAGGGCCAGCGAAGATAGCGTGGCAGAGTAGCGGAGGCGGCACGCCCAGCGTCAGTTCAGCGAGGCAACCCTTCTGCGAAGCGCCTTGATGTGCTCCCAGATCTGCTCGTGCTCTTCGCGTGAGTCGGCGTCGAGATCGGCCCCTGAAGACAGTCGGAGGTAGGCCTGCAGATCACGCAATGCTGTATGGAAGTCGTTGAGGTGGTATGCGAGCAGGCCGCGGTCGCGCAGCTCGCTGGCCGAGGACGGGTCGACCGCGAGCATGAGCTCGGTCACGTCTCTGGCCTGGGGAAACGAGTGCATCCGCACGTAGATGTTCTTCAGGTTCAGGAGCATCCGCGACATCATCTGCGGCTTGGTGGCGTGCGCGAACACCCGTGATTCGAGGACCCGGTCGCGCTCTTCGGCCTCTTGACCCTCCTCGAGGTCGTCCGGCCGGGCACCTCTCGCGCGCCGCCGCAGCATTCGCCTACACGCAGCCTCCGAGAGCAGCGCGCCGCCATGGTGCGCATCGATGATCAGGTCCTCCGTGTACGGCTGGCTGCGCGGCGTCGGGCACCTCACCAGAAAGTGTTCCGGAAAGTTGATGCCTTCGACGTGGATCCCGGCCCGCCGGGCGACCTCGATGTACAGAAGCGCGAGCGTAATCGGGATGCCGGTCCGCCGGTCGATCACCTCGTTCAGAAAGCTATTGCGAGGATCCTCGAAGTGCAGGTCGTTGCCAGTGAAGCGCAGTTCGCCGAACAGATAATCGTTCAGGGCCATCACGCGCGCGTACGCCTGGGGATCCACTCCCGCGGGAGCATCACCGCGCGACAACGTGGCTTCACTCACTCGACGACTGGCTTCCCGCCCGAGAGCGTCGAGCTGATCGAGGTACGGCCCGGCATCGAGCCGCGGATACTCCACGCGCGCGATCATCAGGGCCGCCACGGCGAGATCAGGGTCTGGGCTGTGTGCCGCGTGCGCGAAGGCTTTGACGACGCTGTCTCGAATCACCGGTGACAGGATAGCGCGTTTCTGAGAAAAAAATAGGGCGGGGTTGTTTGCCCCGCCCTGGACCTACTCGATTGGGAACGCGCGAGACGTTACACGCCACGCTCGCGCGAAATGCCTACCAGGTCACACGGACACCGAGCCGCGCGACACGCGGCGCTGTGATGGCCTGGATTTGATTGGCGTTCGCCGCGTTCTGGCTAGTGCGCACTGCTTGGATGATGTTGTTGTTGAACACGTTGAAGAGATCGATGGCCGGCACGAACCGCGCGGTGCCGACTTTGATCGGCCGATCGACGTGAAAGTCGAGGTTCTGGTAAGTCGGCAGACGCGTGTCGCCGACAGGGTTCTGGAGAATCAGAATCGATCCGACGCCGTTCCGCCCGGCCGTATCGTTCAGCGCGTACTCCAGCGGATAGCCTTGCCGCGCGTTGTAGAACGCCGACGCGTTGAAGTCGTACGGAAGGTTGTACAGACCGCTCACCTTGAACAGCCACTTCGCGTTGACGTAGACGTTGCCGAGGCCGCTGCCCCCCGTCAGGAAGTCGTACTGCGCGCCGTTTCGGGTCGTACGGTTCGTCGGGTCCTCGCCGAATAACGCCAGCTGAACACCGTTTGCAGCATCGCCCGGCCAGCCGTTCATATTCACGACGGTGCTGTTGTACGCGAGGCTCGTGTTCATCAGCCAGTGGTTCGACATCCGTTTCCGCGCGTTGACCTCGATGCCGTTGTACGCGCGGTTGTACTGGTCCGACGTGAAGTTGGTGAGCGTTGTAATAGCTCCCACCTGGAAGTTCGGCACGTAAACCGTTCCGGGCGTGCAGTTCGCAGCGACCGTCCGATTATCGGCGCCGGGACAGTTGGCGGGGTTCGGTGCGAATGTCGTCGCGGTAAAGTCCGATGGCGCGAGGCCGAGCGTGTGGGTCCAGTTGAAGTTCGTGTAGCGCCGCCAGATGTAGTTCGCACCCACTGCGAAGCCCGCACCGATCTCACGATCAACGCCGGCGATAATCTCGTCCGTGCGATCGTTCTTAATGTTCGGATCGATGGTGTTCGCCGTCGTCGTCGACGCCGGATTGGCCGGGTCCCAATTGCCGACCAAAGAGAGGAAATTCGCGGGATTCCCACCCGCAACGAGCGGGAGACAGACTTTTGTGACCGGGTCGCAGCTCATGACCTCGTTCGGCTCGACGAACCCGTCGTGGTTCAGGTCGGCCCACGGATAGCGGGCGCTCACACGAGTGACTGGGTTGACCTGATTGGAGAAGGCCCCGGTTCCCACCTGGCCCCAGTACATCGCGTAGTTCCCGTGCAAGACCGTCTTTCCGTCGCCCGTCACGTTGTAGGTGACCCCGAGCCGCGGTGAGACGTTGTTGAACTTGACTCCCTCGGCGCCGGGAAAGTTTAAGGCTGGAAGAAGGGCCGGCATGAGCGGGTTGGCCGCGACCGAAGACGACAACGCTCGGTCGTGATTGTAGTCGTACCGAACGCCCAACTGCAGTGTCACCTTGCCGTGAGTGATCGTGTCTTGACCATACACAGAGACGTTGGTCAGCTTGTACTCCGTTGCTCCATCACGCGTGAGCGCCGCCTGGCAGTTCGTACTGCTTGTCGCGCTGACTGTCGGGCAGTCGTTCGGGTTTGTGACGTCAGCCAAGGTCTGGAAGCGCGCAGCGGCGTTGCCCGGCGTGTGGCTGGAGTTGCGCCCGTCGTTATCTCTCCAGTAACCGCCGATCTTGAACGAATGATCTCCGCCCCAACTGCCAG
>DATKHR010000089.1:0-13123 GCA_035510155.1 Vicinamibacterales bacterium | reverse complement strand
AGTCTCCGAGCGCCCCATCGATGCTGTAGAACGATGACAGATCGACCGTCTCTTTTGCGCTGGTCCCGGGCCGGCGCGCCGGCCCTTGCGTCGGCGGGTCGAGTGGAGCGCTTCGCGGCAGATCGAGCGTTTCGCTCGCGCCCGCAGGACCCCGGAGCCGGATCCGCAGCTCGCGGACCTGCGGATACGACAACGGCCGCCTGGCGCTGCGCTCGGCGGTTGCCTTGAATTGGTTGAGCGCCACCTGCGCCTTGATGAGGTCGGCGCCTGAAAGCTGAACATCGACGATCAGGCGGTCGACGCCATCGGCGCCTGCCTTGACGAAGAGCGCCGAGGCGTTAGCCGTCCCGCGAATCCCCTTGCCTGCCAGGAACTGCTTCAGGTCGTCCGCGATGGTGTCAGTCGTGGGGCCCTTCGAGTCACCGACGAACGGGAGGTGGCCGGCAAACATCAACGCGGCCGCCGCGATCCCGCTGTCGTCGCCGCCCAGGATCGCGACAGCCGGCTTCCCCCCGGTCGTGAACGCGGCGACGAGCCCGTCACCAGTTTTAAGGCCGGCCGCACCAACGCCGCCAGCGCCGAGGCCCAGCGAGCCCAGGCTGTCCGCGCTCAGGCCGCTTCTCGAAAGCGCCCTGGCCCCGATAAACACCGTTGCCCCCACGTCGGAGGCCGACCGGACAGCCTGCGCAACACCTGACCCGCTGCCGGACCCGGCGCTCCCCTGGGAAGGTCGCGGGACCGGGATGTTCATTGCAGTTGTTTCGAATCCGAGGCGCGCGGCAACGTCCGCTGCGGCCGCGATCTCCCCCGCCGTCGGCTTGTCCCCCAAGACGATCTGCGCGGAGACGAAGTCAACGACCCCGTCACCGTTACGATCCTGAAAAACAGTTCCTGGCTTGAAGAAGTCAGACAGCGCGGCGGCAGGCCCCGCGGGTTCTGCGACGTGGACCGCACCGGCGGTCGGGGCCAGGGCAAGAACGGCCGTCAGCCGGAGGAAAAAGCGGTGCACCGGCTGAATGTATCAGGTACAAAACAAAAGGGCACCGCGTTATTGCGATGCCCCTCTGCCTCGCCAGTCTGGCTCCCCCAGCATTCACGGCGCCCTGCCGTAATCAGACTGGCGACTACGCCAACCAGCAGGGGCAAGGCGCGTGCCCGCTCGATTTCCTCGCGAAACTGGGAAATGCGGCAGTGAACCACGAGAACTGCCCACCAGTTCTGATCGGCAGATCACAAAACCGTCAGTCAGCCTTCTTGCTCCAACACTCGAAGCAAGTACTGCCCGTAAGTGCTTGTCTTCATGGAGTGGGCGAGGCGCGCGAGATCGTCGCGACTGATGTACCCCATCCGAAACGCAATCTCCTCGAGACAGGCCACCATCAGCCCCTGGCGCTCCTCGATCGCCTGTATGTAATTCGACGCTTGCATCAGGGCTTCGTGCGTTCCGGTATCGAGCCAGGCGATGCCTCGTGCAAGCTTCTCGCAGAGGAGCTGTCCCCGCTGGAGGTAGATTCGGTTCACGTCGGTGATTTCCAGCTCGCCTCTGTTTGACGGTTGGAGATTGGCCGCGATGTCGAGGACCTGGTTGTCGTAGAAGTAGAGGCCCGTCACCGCGTACGAAGACTTCGGATTCGTCGGTTTTTCCTCGAGGCTGATCGCCCGTCCCAGCGCGTCGAATTCGATGACTCCGTAACGCTCCGGATCGCGCACCTGGTAGCCAAAGACGGTCGCCCCTGTCTCCCGCCCGGCGGCGCTCCGCAGATACTCTGAGAAATGTGCACCGTAGAAAACGTTGTCCCCGAGCGCGAGGGCGACGCGATCCCCGCCGACAAAGGATCGGCCGATGATGAACGCCTGAGCCAATCCGTCAGGGCTGGGCTGCACCGCGTACTGGATGCGCAGCCCGATTTCCGCGCCGTCGCCCAGCAGACGTCTGAAGCCATCCTGTTCGTGCGGTGTCGTGATGACGAGCACATCCCGGATGCCCGACAGCATCAGCGTCGATAGGGGGTAGTAGACCATCGGCTTGTTGTAAATCGGGACGAGCTGCTTGCTCACGGCGCGCGTGAGCGGATGCAGGCGCGATCCCGAGCCGCCGGCCAGGATGATCCCTTTGAGCGACATGCTTACCGCGGGGCTCTACTGCGAGGCTCCATCGCTCCGGCTCACTGCGGCTCCCTCTCCTGCGGATCGCAGGCCCAGACGCTGCCGGTCGTACCGCCCGGACTGAACCTGCGCGCACCACTCGCGGTGCTCGACGTACCAGCGGATCGTGTCGCGCAAACCCGACTCGAAGGTATGGCGAGGACGCCAGCCGAGCTCCCGCCGGATCTTCGTCGCGTCGATGGCATAGCGCCGGTCATGGCCGGGACGATCCGTCACGAACGTCCTGAGTGCACGATGACTCGTTCCCGTGGGCGCGAGCTCATCGAGGATATCGCAGATGAGATCGACGATTTCGAGATTCGTCCGCTCGTTCCCCCCGCCGACGTTGTACTTCTCGCCCACACGCCCGGTTCCGAGCGCCAACAGGATGCCCGCGCAGTGATCCTCGACGTGCAACCAGTCGCGAACGTTCCCCCCGTCGCCGTAAATGGGCAGCGGCCGGCCGTCAATCGCGTTGAGAATCATCAGGGGAATGAGCTTCTCAGGAAATTGATATGGCCCGTAGTTGTTCGAGCAGTTGGTGATGACCGTTGGAAGGCCGTAGGTATGAAAGTAGGCGCGCACCAGGTGGTCGGCCGCTGCCTTGCTGGCCGCGTACGGCGAGTTCGGAGCGTACGGCGTTTCCTCGCTGAAGAGGCCCGACGGCCCCAGCGTGCCGTAGACCTCGTCGGTGGACACATGCAGGAATCGAAACGCCGCCCGCAGGCCTTCATCGAGCGTCGTGACATGAGACCGGGCCGCCTCCAGCAGGACGAACGTGCCGACAACATTGGTGTCGACGAAGGCTTTCGGGCCGTCGATCGAACGATCCACGTGCGTCTCCGCGGCCAGATTGAGGACCGCCGTCGGCCGATAGTCCGCGAACACCTTCGCCACCGCTTCTCGATCCGCGATATCGGCGCGGACGAAGGCCACGCGCGGGTCCCGCAAGGGGCCCTCGAGGTTCAGCAGGCTGCCGGCGTACGTCAGCTTGTCGATGACGACGATGCGGTCTGAGGTGTGCGTGAGGCTGTATTGAACCAGGTTCGAACCGATGAACCCGGCTCCGCCGGTGATCAACAACGTCTGCATGAACGACGAGCTACGAGCTCAAGCTACAAGCCACGCGGCGAGCCCCGAGGTGCGAGCCCCGAGCCACGAGTTAGACAGCCGCTCCCTCCGGATACTGCAGCGCGAGCCTGAGCTCCTTCGCGAGGGAATCGACGGTCGTCCCGGTCCGCTTCCAGGCCCCCTCGGTTTCGAAGCGCAGGTCGCCGATCCGGCGCCCCCACGGCGCGATCACTCGGCCGATCGCCCGGAAGTCGGCGCGATCCGCGTGCTCCTGATCCAGACGTCGAAGCACGTCCGGCGCGACCCGAATGAACGCGCGCAGCGCCGACGCGCTCCGGATGCTGTACTTGCGTCCGTTCCAGGCGCCCCCGAAGACCAGCGCGATCTGCTTGAAGTAGTTGACGAAGAACTTCTTGGCCTCTTCGTGCGAGTCCCCCGACCGTCGCCCGGCGAACGCGCCGTCGGGCGTGAAGAGCTTCTTGAGCTCTTGCGCCAGCGGCGCCTGGGCCACGCGGCCGCGACCCACGCCGAGCAGCTTGATCTCGTCGTAGAGCGGGGAATCCTCGCGATCGTTCAGCGCGCGGACGATATCGTGGCCCGTGGCCAGCGCGTCATCGCGATACAACTGGCGGCCCGACAGGCTTACGAGGTGCGACGCGTTCAGGCGCGTGTGCTTCGCGTTGATCGTGACGAACATCTGAACGACATGATCTTCCGGCAGCCGATCGAAGATGATGGCGGGCACCGCGAACTCTTCGCCTTCAAACCGCTCGATGTCGGCGTGCAGCGCGAGCAGCCGATGCTGGCCGTCAATCGCGCGAAGAATGCCTTCGCGCTCGGGGACCTTGAGGATGCCGAGGCGCGAGTCGCCGTCCGCGGGTTGAAACGTCAGCCGCTCGTCACAAGAGATGATGACGGCGCCCGGAATCGATGGAAGGTCACGGGCCTGGCGGCACTGCTCGTAGTACTGCACCAGTTCGTCGATCTTGCGGCGAATGATCTGCCGCTGATAGGCCTTCTCGCTCGAGGCAATCCGGCGCTCGAGAAAGTCCCAGTTCACCTTGGACGGCGTGGCGCCCGGCTTCTGCTTGCCGCCGCGCACCGGCGTCTGCGCTTGATCGCCGTAGCTCAAAACCTCGAACCGAACCAGTTTGTCGATGTCACTGGCCGTCAGCGAAGCTTGGTAGAATTGCACGCCGAACTGCTGCATGCGGATCGCGGCAACGTTGATCATAGGTATAGCGGTCCCCGTGAGCCCAAAGACGCGAATTGTACCGACCGACCTGCGGGCATCTCAACGGTTTTTTGACCGCGCTCTAAGTATCACGTAAACAAGGAGTTCTGTCATGTCCCTGGGCCGGCGTCTCATACCGGTTTTCTCGTTTCTCGCCGTCGTGCTCGTGCTCGCCAACTCGACGATTTCTTCGCAATCGCCGTCAACTAAAGGGGTTATCACAAGAGACGACGACTTCCAGGCGCGAGTGAAGGAGTGGACGACGAGGCCCGATTTCATCAGTCCACTCGTGGATCACCTGCCCAAGGTCGCGGGCCTCCCGTCGCCAAAGGACGTGCTCGGCCACCATGTCGGCGCGCCGAAGAAGCTGACCTACTACGCCGACATTCTGCGGTACTACCGGGCGCTCGCGGCCGCGAGTCCTCGCGTCAAGATCGTGAGCATCGGCAAGAGCAACGAGAACCGCGATCTGGTCGTTGTCTTCGTCGGCTCTGACCAGTCGATCAAGGACCTCACCCAGTACCGGACCTACCTCGCCCAGCTCGCCGATCCGCGTACCATCACCGCGGAACAGGCCGCCGACATCATCGCAAAGGCCAAGCCGATCTATCACCTCTCAGGCGGCCTGCACAGTGCGGAAGTCGGTCCTTCCGAGATGCTGATGGAGCTTGCGTATCGGCTCGTCGCCGAAGACTCGCCGATCATCAACGCCATCCGTGAGAACGTGATCGTCTCGATCACCCCCGTCGCCGATCCCGACGGGCGCGATCGCAACGTCGACTGGTACTACAAGTACGGCATCAGCGAAACCGAGGGGCAAACCACGGGCGCGGGCGTGCCGTACTGGGGCAAGTACGTCTTTCACGACGACAACCGCGACATCAACTATTCGCAGGTCGAGATGCGATCGCTCCTCGACTGGTACCTCGAGTGGCACCCCCCGATCATGCACGACCTCCATCAGGCGCAAACGCTCCTGTACACCTTCAGCGGCCAGGCCCCGCAGAACCCGAATCTCGATCCGATCCTCTACGGCGAACTCCCGATGATGGCGAACTTTGAGATGGCACAGTTTGCCAAATACGGCATGCCCGGCGTGTGGACGCACGGGTTCGTCGACATGTGGTCGCCTGGTTATCTCGCGTTCATGTCGTCGAACCATAACGGCATGATTCGCATGTACGAGATCCAGGGCGGGAGCGGCGCCAACACGCAAAAGCTGCGTCTGGGCAATCCCAACGCTGGGGGCGGGCGCGGGCTCGGAGCGGCGCCCGATGCCGCCGCCAATGCCGCGGGCCGCGGCAATCAGAGCGTGCGCGAGTGGTACCGGCCGTGGCCCGCCACGGGTGAATTCGACTGGTCGCTGCGCGACAACACGAATTACGGCGAAACGGGCGTGATCACCGCCCTCCAGTACACCTCGCAGTTCCCCAAGATCATCCTCGAGAACTTCTACGTGAAGTCGCGCAACTCGATCGAAACGGGGCGCAAAGAGACCGTGGCCGGGTACGTGATTCCGGCCGGCCAGCGCGACATGACGCGCATCGAGCGACTCGTCAATCTGCTGCGCCTGCAGGGCATCGAGCTCGGCCGCGCCACTTCCGAGGTCAAGCTCCAGGAAGGCACCTTCCCCGCCGGCTCCTTCATCGTCAAACGCGACCAGCCGTACAGCCGGCTGGCCAAAATACTTCTCGAGAAACAGGTGTATCCGGACCCGAGCCTGCGCACCTACGACGACGCGGCGTGGACGATGGGGCTGATGAGCCAGGCTGATGTCAAGGAGATCGCCGACAAGAAGATCCTGGATCTGCCGGTCACGCCGGTATCCGAGAAGGAGATCCATCTCGCAGGGAGCGTGCGCGGATCAGGGCCGCTCTTCGCCGTCGCCGACTACGGTTCGAACAACATGATCACGTTGCGGCTGCATCTGAAAGACTTGAAGGTGCAGGCGGTCGAGCAAGAGTTCAAGCAGGGTGAGGCGACCGTTCCAGCCGGCTCCTTCATCATCTCCGGCGATCCCGGGCGCGTGAAGAGCGAGGTCGAGAAGCTCGGACTCACGGCCGTCACCCTCCCGGCCGCGCCCCAGGTCGCCTCGCACGACGTCGACCTGCCTCGGATCGCCATGTTCAGCACGTGGGGGAACACACAGGACGTCGGGTGGGTGCGCTACGCATTCGACAGATTCGACGTGCCGTACGACCTCATCTACAAAGAACGTGTCAGGAAAGGCGATCTGAAAGCCGCCTACGACGTCATCATCGTGCCGACACAAGGCGGCACCGCAAAGCGGCTCGTGTTCGACATCGAGAATCGCGGTCGGCCGATCGAGTACAAGAAATCCGACATGTTCAAGTTCCTCGGCGTCTACGGCGAGTCGGACGACATCACCGGAGGCATGGGCATCGAGGGCGTCGCCCAGTTCGAGAAGTTCGTCAAAGCCGGCGGCGTCCTCGTGACGCTCGGCACGGCAAGCTACTTTCCCGCCGAGTTCGGCCTGGCGCCGCGCGTCGATGCCGCCCGCGCGTCGGCCCAATTCTACGCGCCCGGACCTATCGTCGAGGCCGAGATCCTGAGGCCGGATCACCCGATTTTCTACGGCTACGACAAGAAGACCGTTCCCGTGCGCTATGCGAACGGGCCGCTCCTCACCGTCCAAACCGGCACCAATCCGTTCGAGGAGGCGCCGGCCGTACCGCCGCCGCCCCCGCAGTCCATCCTGATGCGGTACCCCGGTGGCGACGATCACGTGCTGAGCGGATTGATGCGGGGGGCTGCTGAAATCCGCAACCGCCCTGCGATCGTCGACACCCCGTCAGGCAAGGGCCGCGTGATTCTGTTTGCTGGCAATCCGTGCTACCGGTGGCAGAATTTCGGCGAGTTCAACATGCTGTTCAACGTGGTGCTGCACTACAACGACATCAAGACGCCACCCGAGCGGCCGGCGTCGACGGCTGCGCAGCCGTGATGCCAGCGGGCCATGCCACGCGCGGGCGAGCTCACCTACTACGAGCGCATCGGCGAGGACGGGCGGCAGCATGCGCTCTTCAAGCCGTTCTCAGACGATGAGTGCGGCCTGTATCTGCTCCGCGCCGGTGCGCTCTTCAGCCTCTTGCCGTCACCGCCGGCTCGCGTCCTCGACTGCGGGTGCGGCACAGGCTGGCTCGCCTACTTTCTCTCTCGCCGCGGCTACGACGTCGTGGGAACCGACGTCTCGCCCGACGCGATCGCGCTGGCCAAGGCTCACCCCATGTTCCACGAGGGCGGCAGTCCCCGATTTCAGGTCGCCGACTCCGAGGCGCTCACGTTCGCGTCCGAGTTCGAGGTCGTCGTCTTTTTCGACTCATTGCATCACGCGGTCGACGAACGCGCAGCGCTCGGTGGCGCGTTCCGGGCGCTGAAGCCGGGCGGCGTGTGCGTGGTGCTCGAGCCTGGGCGCGGTCACCAGCGAAAGTCGCGCGAAATCGACGCGAAGTACGATGTCACCGATAAGGACATGCCGCCATCACGCGTCTGCCGGGTCGCGCGTTTAGTCGGATTTGCGCGGTCCCGCGTCGTGCCCGCGCCGCAGCACCTGGGGAAGGCGCTCTACACCAGGCGGTACGGCCCGCTCCGCCACCTGCTTGTACAGGCGGTGCTGTTGTGGCAGCGGTGGTACTGCGGGATCGCGATCCTGGAAAAGGGCTGAGCGCTACATCGGGGCGTTGATGAACGCCTGCACGCGCAGCCCAAGCGGCAAGTCGCCGCCGTCGATCAGCTCGATCAGCGTCTCGAGAATCTTCGTATCCACTCGCTCGGTGGGTTCATCCGTCCGCACGTTCTTCCGGCCCAGCATCTGACCCACGCGAACAACGCGGCCGGCGAACCGGCGGTCCCCGAACGCATCGGCGGTGACGTAGGCGGACTGTCCCTCCCGAAGCCGGGCCACATCCGCTTCGTCAACATCGACGCGCACCCTCACCCGCGAACGGTCCGCGAGCGTCACGATCGGCGAATCGAACTGGGTCGACACGCTCTCGCCCGCCCGGTGGTGCCGGCGCAGGACAACGCCGTCAATCGGCGCCCGGACAAAGGTCTTTTCGAGCATCGCTCGCGCCTCGTCGAGAGCCGCTCGGGCAAGCGCGACGTCGGCGTCGGCGCGCGCGAGATCCTCCTCCCGCGAACCGGCATCGACGAGCGACTGGCGCTCGCGGGCAGAGTCGACCCTGGCCTGCGCGACGCTGAGCTGCTTTTCGGCGTCGTCGAGCTCCGCACGGGAAATGACGACTTGCTGGAACAGGTCGCGGCGGCGGGCCATGTCGAGGTTCGCGTTCGCCAGAACCGCCTCCGCCTCGCGCAGGGCCGCAGCGGCATCCCGCCGCTCCTGCTCGCGCGCCCCGTTGTGCGCGCGCAACGCCTCGGCTTCACGCAGCGTCAAGGAGGCCTCGGCGGACGCGACACGGGCGCGATAATCGGCATTCTCGATCACCGCCATCACCTGTCCGGCCGTCACGCGATCGTTTTCGTCGACCAGCACGGCCTGGAGGCGTCCTCCAACCTGCGAGGACACGCGGATCTCCTCAGACAGCGCCTCGACGCGACCCGGCCCTGCCACAACGGCGCCGCGGTGCTCGGAGGGCGAGACCGGAGCCGGTGCAGGCTGGTGCCGGGCCGCGAGGAGCCCGTAATTAATGGCGGCGATCACCGCGACCCCCACTGCCGTAAACATCGTCGCGCGCTTCATGCCACTGCTCCTTCAAGGACGCGCTCATCCGGCATCGTCGGTCGTTCGTCAGAGACCACGCGTCCGTCTTCCATCTTCACGAGACGATCGGCATAGCCGAACATCCGGTTATCGTGGGTGACTATGCCGACGGCGCGCCCGCGCTCGCGCGCGAGCCGCTTTAAGAGGTCCATCACCGTGCGGCCGCTCTGCGAGTCGAGCGCCGCCGTCGGCTCATCGGCGAGAATGATCGGCGGGTCGCCCGTGAGGGCGCGCGCGATAGCGACGCGCTGCTTTTGCCCGCCGCTCATGTCGGCAGGATAGGCATCCCGCTTTGCCGACAGGCCGACCTGGTCCAGCAGCAAGGCGGCGCGGTCGCGTGCCGCCCGTCCCGTGACGCCTCTCAGGTCGAGGGCGAGCGCGACATTCTGCAGCGCCGTGAGCGTCGGAAACAGGTTGAACGCCTGAAAGATGAACCCGATGCGGTCCCGCCGGATTGCCGGCAGATGGCGCTCGTCGAGTCGCGTCACGTCGTCGCCCATGACCCACAGCGAACCAGAGGTCGGCCGCAGAATGCATCCGAGGATCGACAGGAGCGTCGTCTTTCCGCTGCCCGACGGACCAACGAGCAGC
This sequence comes from Vicinamibacterales bacterium, assembly GCA_035510155.1. GTDB lineage: Bacteria > Acidobacteriota > Vicinamibacteria > Vicinamibacterales > CAVVIG01 > DATKHR01. The sequence continues at coordinate 3,341 of DATKHR010000089.1, read as the reverse complement.
GCCAGCTCGCCCACACGCAAGTCGAGCGTCACGTCGTCGAGCGCGCGGATCGCCGCGTCACCCTGCGCGTAGGTCTTGGTCAGTTGAACGCCCTGGACAGCCGAGTCGATCATCCCTTGAACACCATTGCAGGATCGAGACGCGTCACCTTGTTAATCGATACGAGCGCCGCCGTTGTGCACATCGCAAGCGTGAGCCAAAACATGCCGACCGCCACCGGCCACGGCAGCAGAATCGCCGCCCCTCCCTTTGCGCTTCCGCGTACGACGAACCAGCTGGCGATCATCGCCAGCGAATAGCCGATCACCGCGCTGATGACCGCCTGCTGGATGATCACGCGATAGAGATACCCATTCGTGGCGCCCATCGCCTTGAGCGTCCCGTATTCCTGCAGATGGTCCATCGTCGTTGCATAGATCGTCTGGGCGACGACGACGACGCCGACGACGAGGCCGAGGAGGGCAGCGAGCAGGACGGCGACGCCGGCGCCCGTCGTGAACATCCAATAGAAAGTGGTCATGCGGCTGAACTCAGTCGTGGTGAGGACGTCGACTCCCTTCAGGCTCGACAGCAGACGGTGACGGAGCACGTCGAGGCCGACGGACCCATCTCCCTTGACGAGGATGAACACCGTCTGGTCCTCGGGAAGGTTGACGTAGGTCTGGGCGCTCTTGAAGGATGTGAAGACGTACGGCGACGTCGTGAATGATCGAATGCCGCGCGTGAAGCCGGCAACCCGCGCGCGGCGTCCGCGGATTTCGAAGACGTCGCCGATGCGGGTGACGCCGAGCTTCGCTTTGTACAACTCGTCGATGAAGACGTTGTCGTCGAGCTTCAGGTCGCTGACGCTGCCCTCGACGAGGTTCCAGGGGCCGCCGAGCGTCTGATCCGGATCGAAACCCACAATCTGAACGCTTTCCTGGCGTCCGTCGCGGCGTTGCCATTGGGAGAATCTGGCGATGTATTTGGTCGCATGGGCGACTCCCGGCGTCGCCAGCACGGTCGAGAGCTTGCGCTCGGAGAAGTTCACGCCGACTTCGATGTAGGGGACGTTGGCGGAGGTGATCCACAGGTCGGCACGCGATCGGTCGACGAGGCTCGAGGTGGTCGTGGCAAAGCCGAGGAACAGGCCGAACTGCACCACGATGAGCACGACGGCGAAGACGACGCCGGTCACTGTCACCAGCAGCCGGACTTTGTCGTGGACGAGGTTGCGCCAAGCCAGCTCGGAGAGTCTCAGTCGCATCGTCGTGGCTCGTAACCCGCGAACCTATTTACACCGTCTTTTGACGTAACGCCGTTAAGTAAGGTTCCAAAAAAAATCGCCCGTGGCTCAGAAGTCATCAAAGCCGTAACCCATTGATGAGCGAGTCGAGCAATGTGTCGATGACCTGTTCGCGGTCGCCCCACGGGAAATCTTTATGAACGATGAGCAACGTTGTCAGGCCGTGCAGTGCGGCCCACGTCGACCGCGCAGCGATGTCCGGATCAACCTTCCGCAGTTTCTTCGTTTTGACGCCCAACGCGATACAGTCTCGCAAAAACCCGAGCGCCTTCATGCCGTTGGACTCCGGAGAGGTCATGGCCTTTCTGCGCCGTGGGTTCATGTCCGGCGGCGGGGGAAGCACGAACGCCGGCAGATAATGGTCGGGATGCTTCAGCCCGAAGTCGATGTACCGCTTCATCCCCTTTCGAAGCTGGACGAGCGGGTCGGGGAATTCCTCGGGGAGCGTTTCGAGCTCGTGCACGAGTTTGGCGAACGTCTCCTCGCACAGGCTGAAGACGAGCTCCAGTTTGTCCTTGAAGTGGAGGTAAATCGCGGTCGGCGAGTAGTCGATTCGCTCGGCGACGCGCCGCATCGACAAGCGCTCGTAGCCGTCACGAACGAGGAGCTCCCGCGCGGCATCGAGGATCTGCTGGCGGAGGAGCCTGCGCTGACGCGCGCGGCGGTCTTTAACGGCCATCGACATACCTTAACGGCGTCATGCTACTTAACGGCGTTAAGTAAGTCAAGAAAAAAAGGCGGCCCTAGACGAGCCGCCTGTCCGCGAGATCTTGTCGCGTTGACTCCCGGCCGCAACCTAGAACCGGACACCAAACGCGAAACGAAACGTCCGGCCGCCCGGCGTCGCGCCGGGAAACGCCAGCGGGAACGCCGGGATGTTGTTGACGTTCAGGTTGGTTGCCGTGTTGCCCGTCGCCGTTCCAAATGCGGTCCCTTCTCTGTATGTGGTCGCCAGTCCCAGATTGTCGACACCGGCCGTTCTGTTCTGGGAAACCGTCGTGTTCCAGGCGATCAGCTTCAAGTTATCGAACAGGTTGAACACGTCGAACTTGATCCACGGTCTGAGCGTTCGAAAGACGGGGATGTTGTAGTTGACCGACGTATCGAGCACGCCATACCCGGCGAACTGCTGCGACCCGCGATCGCCGAAGAACACATTCTCGGTCGACGGCGAATCGGGATACCCAGCGTTCGTGAGGATAGCGGTCTGCGTGGCCGACAGTGGTTGATTCCGCGCGACGAGGCTGAACACACGCGCTGAATCGACCCGCCAGAGCCCCGACACCGACAGGTCGCCATACCGCGCCATGTTCCACGTGTAGGCGCTCCAAATGCGCAAGCGAGAGCGCTGAAAATCCTGCAAGTGCCCGTCAGGGTAATTTCGCGCAGGGTTGAATGCCTCTGGGAAGTTGCCAATCAGCGAGGTCGCGCCGGGCAAGTTGGTGCCCTCCCCCTCGTAGTTGCCGTCGTTCTTGAGTTGAAGCGTATAGTGACCGTTGATCGTCCAATTGTTCTTGATGCGATAACGGGCCTGGAACACCATCCCCTGATACTGGCGATGAGCCAGATCGGTGTTCTGATAGATGATGTTCGTGAACTTGCCCGCGTCGACGCCCTGCACGATCACATCCGTAAACCCCCCTTGGAGAGTCTGGAAGTCCTCGATCAGGGCGTGCGTCGTCCGCGCCACATAGACCACCTCTCCCCAGCCTCGCTGGGAGAAAAGGTTGGCTCCGTATGACACTGAGAATTCATGCGTCAAGGGCGACTTGGTGCCGGGCGCCATGAAAACGTTCTGCGTGGGATCGCTGGCCGCGGAGTTCGAGGAATTCACCGGATAGCTGGCGAGACTGGTTCCAGGCGCAAAGCTGTACCCGACACCGGGAGGGCCTTGATAGAACGAGTCGATCTCGGGGGGGTTGCCGACCGGGCTGTTTTTGCCGACGAGCGCCTCGTCGTAACGGCCTGAGTATTGAGCGTAGGTCGCGTGAACGATCTGATTGCCATTGCCAAGAATGTCGTAGGAGGCCCCGAGACGCGGCACGATGCGGTTGCT
>DATKHR010000088.1:0-76729 GCA_035510155.1 Vicinamibacterales bacterium | reverse complement strand
TCGGCACGGGCGCTATCGGCCGGGAAGTTGCCGCACTTGGAAAGGCGATTGGAATGCACGTGATCGCCTGGACGTTTCGACCACGCGCCGATGGCATCGAATACGTGTCGTTCGAAAACGTCTTTCGACAGTCCGACGTTGTCAGCGTGCACGTCCGACAATCGCCGGAAACAACCGGGCTGATCGGCCGTGAACAGTTCGAGCTCATGAAGCCGCACGCGGTGTTCGTGAACACGGCTCGCGGGGCGATCGTCAGAGAAGCGGACCTGATCGACGCGCTGCGGGCGAATCGGATTGCTGCAGCCGGCCTGGATGTGTTCGAAACCGAGCCGTTACCAGCAGATTCGCCGCTGCACGCGCTGGACAACGTGGTGCTCACACCGCACGCCGCGGGTATCACGCCGGAAACGACAGAGGCAGGCCTCGCGATGGCAATCGACAATGTCCTTTCGTTCCTTGCGGGCGATTCGAAGAACGTCGTCGTGTAACCGCCAGTTGCGGACGTCGTCCCGCAGCCAGCCACAAAACTTCCCCGCTGTTTTCAACAACTTGCGAGGACCTCTCGGCCGAGGCCCGCGGGCATCACCCACGTTCACGATCACTCACGGTGAAGCTTCCGCCGCACGTCCGGCCAGAACTCTTTCAGTTCGTTCGACAAGGTATCCCACATCACCTGCATCCCCCAGCGGCTCAAGGTTGCGGTCACGGTCCGTTCGCTCGCGGGATAGTACATGTTGGAGAGCCCGGCCGCCATGGCGTTGCCGCCAATCTCCGACACGTTGAACTGCGCATGCCCGGAGTCGCCGCGTGTGACGACGCTGCGACTCGCGGCATACGCGAGGCGGCTGAGGAAGCCACCAGAGCCGCGTGCGAAATATCGCGGATCCTGATGAAGCACGGACGGCAGTACCGCCGACGTGAGCAGGTTGCCCATGGAATTGTCTGTCAATGTTACGGCGTATTGCTTGGCGTAACCGACGCCGTCGGTGCCGAAGCCCCGATTCATTGCCGCGACAGCACCGACAAACGGATAGACGTAGGGATCAAAGGTATTTAACGCCGCAAGCTTGAACTTCACGGATGCGCTGATCGGTGGGACCTCCGCTGGATCCTCTACGGTGGCGTAGTTCGGCAGCACGCCAAACATGCGGTTGCTGCCGCTCCCCCCGACGCTCGGTGCGGCCCGGTCGCTGCGATCGGCGATGGTCGCAGCAACTGGCTCAGGGTTCTGCGACATGCCCTCGCCGGGAGGCGGGATGCAGCAGGCCGTCGGCTGCGCCATCGCGTGCGAGCACCCGACCGCGAGCATCACGACGGCAAGCGTCGTCCATACGAGGATTCGTCGCACTTTCACGAACGTAAAGACGGCCACGCCGGCTACCTTTCGCGGGCGACACGGGGCAATCGGAGCGCCAGCAGCGGTGGGGGATAGAGGCAGGCGTCTAAGAGCTTGAGGGACTGTGGCTTACAGGGCAGCGGCCTGGTGAGCTGCGTTCATTGACCCATTGGACAACCTGCGTGGCGATCGACAGGTTGTCGATAGGTCGCGAGCCGCTTGCGAACAGTCATTCACGCATCAACGTATCCAACGACCCGCCAGCAATTCAGTTCTCGATAGCAGACAGATCGAGCCGACTCAGCCGATCGGGATCCGCCAGGATGTTGATCTCGACGATCTTGCCGTCGGCGATGGCGAAGCCGAGCACGGAGAACGGTCGCCCATCCGCGCGGCGCGACACCAGCCCGACGCTGCCGTTCACTAGGACGACCTGATTCGAGAGGCCCAATTTCGAGAACGTTGCCGCTTGCGCGGCAACGGCTTCGGAGCCGCGCACCAAGCGTGACGCGCCCGCGAGCGGTCCGCCGTCGGCCCTCAGCACAATGTCCGGGTGGAGCACGGAGACGAGGCCTTGGAAGTCGCCGTTGCGCGCCGCCGCCAGAAACGCGTCGACAACCCGGCGCTGCTGGTGCAGATCCATCTCTGCCGTCGGTGTCTGACCTTGGACGCGTCGGCGCGCGCGGCTCGCGAGCTGTCTGGCTGCAACGGGCGAACGCTCCACGATGGGCGCGATCTCCGCGAACGTCATCCCGAACACGTCGTGAAGGACGAACGCAAGGCGCTCGACGGGTTCCAGTTTCTCGAGGACGACGAGCAGCGCGAGTCCGATCGAGTCTGCACGCATCGCGTCGGACTCCTGATCCCAGTCGGCTCGAGTGATCACGGGATCGGGCATGTGCACGTCCAAGGGGTCCTCCCGCCGTGATGTCCGCGTCCGCAACAGGTCCAGGCACACGCGCGCGACGACGGTCGTCAGCCAGGCTCGCAGGTTCTTGACGTCCTTGACATCGGTTCGACCGAGTCGAATCCAGCTCTCCTGGACGGCATCCTCTGCTTCGCTCGCAGACCCGAGCATCCGATACGCCACGGCGAGCAAGTGAGCCCGGTGCTGTTCGAATTGCTCGGCGCGCCACTCAGGTGTGGGCATCGGTCGCAGGCCTCCGTCGCCGTCAATCATGGACCAACAGCACGGATTTCATGACGTCCTTCTTGTCCGTCACCCAACGGGTCGGATCTCCAGCCCGAGGAGCGCCGGTCGACGATGGTGAGACGCCCCCCGAGCGCCCGCTGAGTGCGAGTCCTACCAGCGCGCCAGCTGTGTGATCTGGATCAGGTTGCCGCCCGTGTCGTTCAGCTTGGCGATCGTCGCCCCTGTAACCTGGGTCGGCGGCATGGTGAACTCGGCCCCTCGGGATTTGATGCGCTCGTACTCCGCCTTCAGGTCGTCCGTGTAAAACATCGCGGCGGGCTGGCCCTGCTGAAACATGGCCTGCTGATAGGCCTTGGCCGCCGGGTTGTCGTTAAGCGCCAGCTGCAGCTGAGTCCCGTCGGGCTCCTCCTGTGAGGCTACGGTCAGCCAGCGAAACGGCCCTTGGCTGAAATCGGCCTTCTTGGCAAAACCCAGCACTTCGGTGTAGAAGCGCAGAGCCCTTTCCTGGTCGTCCACGTAAACGCTGGTCAGCTTGATCTTCATTGCTCTTCCCTCCGGTTTTCGCATTCGCGGTGACTGACGCGTCATGTCATTGACGGAACGCGACGGGAGAGTGTGACGGATGGGTGACAGCGCTTCCCGCCGCCCGCCACCTTCAGTTTCCATCCTGAGAAACGACCGCGACTGGGCGCGCTTTCCTGGCTTCGCGTGATGAGCGGTCGAATCGACGGGCGTCGCCAAGCGGGTTCGGAAGCGTGCGCGCCGGCGCTGACGGCCCGACGTCCCACGAGAGGGAGCCAGGCCGGTGTTGGTGGAGCCGTTCGACCGCGATCAGAAGTTGATCGTGTAGTTGAAGCGCAGGAACCGCGGCGTGTAGATGCTCGTCGGGTTGCCCCAGGTGCCGCCCTGTGCCGAGTTGCCCGCGGTGTACTGGTACGTCGTGTTGTAACTCGTCGGGTAGTTCGTGTTCAGCAGGTTATAGATATCGATGCCAATATCGGACCGGGTACGGCCGAAGCGCAGGACCTTGGCAAACCGCATGTCGACCTGGTTCCGCCGGGTGTCCGCGTACACCCGGTTGACGTTGTCCGTGATTTGAACCGTCGTGTTGCCATTCGCCAGTGTACCGGCGGGCAGGTGCCCGAGCACAGACGCGATAACCGTGTTCGGCACAATCCACATTGCCGAGGCACCGCCGGCGGAGATCGTGGCGTTTGCCGGAATCCCGCTGAGCTGGACGGGCGGCTGCGACCGGATCGTCGTGCTGACGAGCACATCGATCTTCGGGACGATGTACGAGGCGAAGCCGCGCACCGCAGTCTGGAACGGATCGACGCTGTGGCACCCCCGCGGATCGGGACCGGCGTTGGTGTTGGTGATCGGGTTGACCTGGTTGTACTTCGTCGCCGTCGCGCAATCGTCGAGAACCGCGCGGCCAGTGGTCGTGCCGATCGACGTGGTCAGGCGTCCGCGAAACCGCGCGTTGAGGTTGAAGTCGACGCCGTGCCAGTAGCTCGTGCGCTCAGGACCGTAGTCGCTTTCCCACGTCAGATATGTCTTGCCAGGAAGGGTATCCTTGAGCGCATACATCGTGATCGGGTAGCCGCCGCCGTTCGGCAGCCGCGGATCGACGGGCGCCGTGAGCGTGTAGGTTTCGTACGACGTGTTGACGGGGTGATTCAGATCGTCGGTGACCAGGAACCCAAAAAAGCTCCGCCGCGTGTAGCTGACGTCGGCCGTGACGAGCGGCAGGATCTGCTGCTGAAACGTGGTCGCCCACTGATAGTCGCCCGGACGCTTACCCCAGCCGCTCAACACACTTGGATTGACGACGGTCGCCGCGCCTACCTTACCGAAGTTGACCTGGTTGCCGACGACAGCGGCGCAGACGTCGCCGTCCGGCCCGACGTTGCGGGCGGGGTTCAGGAGGTCACACCCCACCACCTTGTCGTTGTTTGTATCGGTCCAGCCGCGGTTGGCAACCGTCGAAACGACGGTGACGGCCGGATTATTCGAGATGTAAGGCGCATCATTCGCGGCGTACGCAAGATAACGACCCCAGTTGAATTTCAGCGCCGTCTTGCCGGTGCCGAACACGTCGTAGGTGGCGGCCACGCGTGGCGTGATGTCGTTGTACGCATTCACGCCGGGAACCTCCGGAAACGAGATCGGCGCCGCATTGAAGACCGACGTCCGCGTCGTGCCATTGCCGTCGACCGGCGAGTAGCTCGAGACGTGGTCGTAGCGCAGGGCGCCCTGCAGGGTCAGGCGAGCATGCGTCCAGCCGTCTTGGAGGTAGGCCGACTGCAGCTTCGTGACAGTCCTGTGGCCGAAGTCAGGCAGCCGGTAGGTCACCGCGTTCGGCACGCCCTGGCTGAACCGGTAGGCGAGCTGCGTTGAGTCGGTCAGGGTCTGATCGAGCTGGTCCAGACGGTTGCCCTGATATCCGATCTTCATGTTGTGCGCGCCGGTGACGTACGACGCGGTTGCCTGCCAGCCGTCAGTCTTGCCGACGGCCCACCCCCACTGCTCGACACCGCGATAGGTAAAGTTGGGCTGCGGCACATAGCGTTGGCCCGTCGCCGGATTGACGGCGTTCGACTGCTCGGTGACGGGGATCAGCGTCGTGATACCGTCCGGCGGCGGAAAACCGAAGATGGGATTGTAGCGGAACGCGGCATAGCCGGCCTCGAGGAGCAGCTTGCTCGTCGCCGGCATCGCCCACGAAGCCTGGTTCAGATAGTACGGCGCGTCGAAGTAACCGCGTGCCGCAGACTGGGTCGCTTCCGGCGACTGGTACGTCGGCGGAGTGTTGTTGCCAAGGCCGATCCAGTCCGCGCCGCGGTTGTGGCAGCCTTGCGTGTCGACCTTGAGCGGCGTGCCCTCGCAGCGATGCTGATACTCGGAATTGAACGTGAGGCGGCTTTTTCCCGCTTGTCCCGTCAGACGGCCGATGATCATCTGGCGGTCCTGCACGAGCCGGGCGTTGATCGGTGAGCCGACATAGTCCCACCGCGCAGGGTCGCCGGCGTTGGCGTTGGCGTTGATCCCTTCCACCGCTGTCTGCGTGTCGAGATTGCGGTAGCTGCCGTAGAACCACAAGCGATCCTTCTTGATCGGGCCGCCGAATGACCCGCTGAAGTCATGCGCCTGGATGATGCCGGGCGTCTGTGTGAGGCCGATCGCGCGGAGCTGGTCCGTGAGGTTGTTGCCGCGCGACCAGTTGCCCGCCGAGTTGACGAACCCCATGCCCGCGAAGTTGTTGCCGCCCGATTTCGGCACGAGGTTCATCACCGGGCCGCCGATGTCGCTCTCGCCAAGTCCGGCACCAACGGTGATGGCCACTTCTTCAGAGTTGGGTGTGTCGTACACGTATGACGACACACCGCCGCTCCGCGCGGCCGCGATGGTCATGCCGTTGACGGTCATGCGCCCTTCGCCGGCTACGCCGGCCGAGTTCGCCGTGCTCGAGTGGGCATTGAAGAACGTCATCGTTGGCGACAACGCGGGACCGTTCGTATCGACCGTCAACCCCGGCGTGGCGTTCAGCAGCGCCCCGACGGCGCGCGCCACCGGGAGCGCCTGAATGACGTCGTTGTTCATCACGATCTCGCGCTTGGCGTTCTGCACATCGACCAGCGGCGTCTCGCCGGCGACCGTAATCGATTCCTCGATGCTTCCTACGCGCATTTCGATTGGAATCGTGACCGTCTGCGTGCCGGACAGCACAATGTTCTCGCGCTTGACGGTGGCGAAGCCGCTGAGCGTGAAGGTCAAGGAATAGGTGCCGGGTACCAGATCGATGATCCGGTACTGCCCGGCTCCGTCCGTCACTGCCGACCGTGTTTTCTCGATGAGCGCCGGACTGGCCGCTTCGACGTTGACGCCGGGTAACACCGCCCCCGACGCGTCATGGACCGTGCCGGTGAGGGCGGCTTGGGCAAAGACAGTTCCGGGCAGGAGGAGGACTACGAGGATTGCCAGGCACTTCGCCGAGGTGCGCATAACCAATCTCCTTCGAACACGGACCGCAAAAGAACGAGAAGTTACGAACGTGTGTCGAGTGGGGCCCGCAGACAGGAGTCCAACGACTGCATGCAGGGCGGCCAAGGATAGGCAGGCGATCTGTGAAATGTCAATGAGTTACTGGAGAAATCAGGGCCTAAAACCGCCAACCGACGGTCGTTGCATACAAAAAACTGGATCCGGCGAGTTTAGGCCTCGATAGCCCCGCTCCCTAGCGGGCCGAGACATTGATGAGCGGACCTCCGGGAACGCGGCTGAGCGCATTCTGATCTGACAGCGCGACGTCGAGGACCCGGCGGGCGAGCAGCGCATGTTCGCGGGCGAGAGATTCGGCGCGGGCGCCCTGACGTTCTCCGATCGCTTCGAGAATCGCGCGGTGGTGCTCCTGCGCGACGGTCAGTGTGTCATCCGCCTTGGGCAAGACGGAGGTCGGGAACACCATGGCGCTTGGAGAGGCGAAAGGCAGGGAGTTGGTCTGTTCGAGCATGCGCCGGAGCATGGCGCTCTTAGCCAGGTCGAGCACCGCTCCATGAAACCCTTCGTTGGCGTCCATGTAGTCGGCGAAAGAGTCAACCGTCAGCCGATTCAGCCCCTCCATCAGCTCGCAGTAGTGGCGGAGGGGATCGAGCTCGCCCGCCTCGACGAGGCGTTCGGCCGCCAGCCGAGCCGCGGTCCCCTCCAGGACGCCGCGCACTTCGATGGCGTCGCGCACCTCGGCCAGCGTGAACTCGCGCACGGTGAAGCCGACGGTTCCGGTCGCTTCGAGCAGCCCCATGTGCGCCAGCCGCTCGAGCGCGAGACGAATCGGCGTGCGCGACATGCCGAGGCGTGCGACGAGTGGAAGCTCCGAGATGCGTTCTCCGCGCGCGATTTCTCCTCGGAGCAGCATCTCGCGGACACAGACGAGCGCACGTCCCGTCTGCGACGCGACATCGGCGCCGCGGGTCGCGGTTGGATGACCGCCGGGCGCCGAGAGAGACGGTTTGGTCATTCCCCGCAAGTCGCACAATTCTACTCGCGTCTGGATCGAGTGGCTCACTAAAGTGTGCCGCCAAAGCGGCATTCCAATGCCCTTCCTTCGATAACCGGGTTTCCCTGCGTCACGCAACAGCTCTTCCCATGTGGCAATCCGCCGGCCCTGCCACGTCGGGCCCTCGAGGACGAACGCCCATTCCGGGTTCCGCGTGACGTCTCGCAGCGCGGCGCAGACCGCCGGGAAGGTCGGCACGTCCGCAAACCGACCGCGGCCGGTGGACACGATCTGCAGATCAGGGCACTTCTCCTGAAGGCGGTGCCGCAGCAGAATCAGGCGGCTCTCGAAGTTGTCTTTCACGGGCGGGAGTCCCAGGCCGGCGTCGAGCCTCATCTCGCGGTTCGAAAACTCCGTGCGTCCGGTACGCTGCGATTCGCCCAGGACCTTCCAGAAGATCCTGGCTGGAATGTTTCGGATGAGGTACTCATCGTCGACGAAGATCGCATCGTCGCTGCGGGAGTTTCTCGCTGCCAGTGAGCTTTTCCAGCTCAGGCCAGGAAACCGCGGGGTGGGGCGGCCTCGCCTAAGGATAGGATCAGATCGATTGGAGCCGACCATGTCTATCAGACCCATCAAAAAGCTGATCACGTCGCGCCCGACATTGGAAGGGGCAGGCGTCCACTTGCGGCGTGCGTTTGGCTTCGGCCAGACATCTGACTACGACCCGTTCCTGCTGCTGGACGATTTTCGGAACGATGTGCCGGAAGATTATCTGGCGGGTTTCCCGTGGCATCCGCACCGTGGGATCGAGACGATCACGTACGTGCTCGCCGGAACAGTGGAGCACGGAGACAGTCTGGGGAATCGCGGCGCGATCGCCGCGGGCGATATCCAATGGATGACGGCGGGCAGCGGCATCATTCACCAGGAGATGCCCAAGGGCGACCCTGCCGGCCGGATGCACGGGTTTCAGTTGTGGGCGAATCTGCCGAGCGCGCTCAAGATGACGAAACCCCGGTATCAGGAAGTCAAAGCGGCCGACATCCCTGAGGTCACCGACGACGATGGGACGCATGTTCGGCTCGTGTGCGGTCACTTCTGGGGAAAGACGGGGCCTGTGGAGGGTATTGCGGCCGACCCGACCTACATCGACGTTTCGGTCCCGCCGGGCAAGCGAAAGACCTTGCCGGTCGAGACGGCGCGACACGCGTTTGCGTATGTGTTCGGCGGATCCGGGACGTTCTGCAACGCCTCCGAGCCCCTCGCGGTGCCGACCGAAGGCGTCGGGTGGTGGCCGCACGCGACGCCTCCAGCGGAGGTCGAGAATCGCTCGCTCGTCTTGTTCGATCGGGGGGACGAAGTGGTCGTTCAAGGCGGCGAGAACGGGATCCGGTTCCTGTTGGTGTCGGGACAGCCGCTTCAGGAGCCGGTCGCGTGGTACGGCCCGATCGTGATGAACACTCAGGCACAGCTCAGGGAGGCGTTCGACGAGCTCGAGCGAGGCACGTTCCTGAAGCAAGACCAGCGGAAATAAGTGGGACGTGAGACATGCGCTGCCCGAAATTCGCCGCAGGCGGGCCCGATTGTGACGCTGGATCAAACGGGGTCGTCTCCGCGGCGTTCATCGCAGACTCGAGCTCACGCGGAGAGCGTCTATCGAATGGGAGCCGGTTGACGTTGCCGATCTGCGATCGCGTGGCCTTGCAAAAGATGAGATAGAAGCGTCGCAAACTTCTTGCAGGATCGACGCGCGGCGCTCACACGGATTTCACGTCCAGGCTCTACAGTGTCAGGGAATTGGGACAGGACGGTCAGGCACGCGCCCGACGGTTGGTCCCTCCCGCCTCCCCCATAACAGGCGCCGGAATGAGCGTCGCGCGGCCAGCACCCCAGCCTGGCCACGAGAGTTCCAGCTTAGATTATGCGACTTTCGCGTACGGCGATTCAGGTCTGTTCGCGCAGGGGCCGCTTTACGTGCCCCGCCGGCATGCGAGCGGCCGTCTCGTTGCACAGTCACTCGGACTGCTCACGGGAGAAGCTCGACGCGCTGCCGGAGTTCGCGCGCCGCATTCCGATCGTCGCGGCGTTCTTGCAGCGAAGCCTCGCGGAGTACGAGCGCGAGAACGGTGAGCCGCTCGATCTCTCGGCCGTGTACTGGCGTCCCCCTGTCACACCGGAGGCGGTGATTCGGTCCGAGCGCGAGCAGATCGAGCGGCGTCTCGACTCGAAGGCGCTGGTTTCGCTCACCGACCACGACACGCTCGACGGGCCCAAAACGCTCAGGGCGATGGGGAGGAGCGACGTCCCTCTGTCATTCGAGTGGTCAGTGCCTTTCGACGGAACCGCTTTCCATCTCGGCGTGCATGGCATTTCACCCAAGCGGCTCGACGAGATGGAGCACGAGCTCGCGGCCTACACCGCCGGAGCGACAAACAGGCTCGGAGAGCTCCTGGACGCGCTCGGTGAATGCCCTGAGACCTTTGTCGTCCTCAATCATCCTTACTGGGATCTCGGTCGCATCGGCCAATTGCAGCACGATTCCACGCTCCTCGCGTTTCTTCGGAGCCATCGGGATCGCATCCACGCCCTCGAGCTGAACGGCTACCGCACGTGGGCGGAGAATCGACTTGTCCTGCCGTTGGCCGAAGGGTTTGGACTTCCTGTTGTTGGCGGCGGCGATCGTCACGGGTACGCGCCGAACGCCATCGTCAACCTCACGCGCGCCACATGCCTGGCCGAGTTCGCGCGTGAGCTGCGCGACGGGCGCGCCGCGCACTGCCTTGTCTTCCCTGAATTCTCCGAGCCGTTCGTCAGACGCGTGCTCCAGACCGCGGACGACATCCTCAGATCCGACCCGCGCGTCGGGCGACGCAGATGGACCGAGCGCGTCTTCATCGAAATGGACGGAAGAGAGCACGCGGTCGATTCCCTCTGGGATGGCCCGCCGCGCTGGCTGACGGCCGCGGTAGCCGTGACGCGATTACTGAGCTGGAAGCCGTTCGGACTGTTATTCGAGCTGACACGTTCGGACGGCTATAAGACGCTTGAACCGGACTGCAGGCCGGCGACCGTGATCAACCGCGCGCCGTCCCTTGCGACACCGGGTTCGGCGACGGCGGTCTAAGCAGGTCGAGAGCGGGGGACCCCGGCCTGGGGGCCCGTCATTGCGGATTGCGGATTGGACGGTTCATTTGTTGGCGTCGCGGATCTGCGTCACGAAGAGATCGACGTAGTTCTCGAGCCCTCGCGTGACTGCCGCCGCGTGCCCCACCGGCGCGCTGCTACCGATGCCGCCTCGGTGCATCAGCGACACCTGCACCAGGACGGGTTGATCGCGGTACGACAGGTTGGCTGTCGCGTGTGTGTAGAGAAAGACGTCGTACCGGGACACGCACGTGCCATTCGACACGCTCGTCGTCATCACATTGACATACAGGTAGGTGTCTTCGTCCGAGTTCTTGCGGACGGCAAAGCCGCTCTCGGTGAGCCGTCTTGTCAACGCGCTCTCGATCGCATCGTGATTCAGCCCGCACGCGACCGCTTGCGCGCTCAAATCCTCGACAAGAATCCCGAGGCCCTTGAGTCCGCGCAGCTCGGCGCCAGGCCGCGCGTCGAATCCTCCAGGCGTGCCGGGTGTCGCTGGTGTCCCGGGCGGACCAGGGGGTGCGGAGGCTCCGGGCAGCCGAGAGGGTCCAGCGGCGTTCGGCTTGTCGGGTGCGGAGGACGTCTCGGTGGCGACTCCGGGCTCGTAAACGCATTTCGCCTTGTCCCCGGCACCGTGTTCGAGGAACTGGATCTCGGCTATGAGCTGCGACGGGCTGGCCGTGCGCGAATAGGTGTACCGAACGTCACGGTCTTGTTCGACGTGATAGAGAACGACGAGCCGGTCCCCTTCGCGTTTGCTCGTCACGCGGACCGGCACGCCTTGGATCTCGATGGATTCGTCGTTGCCGTCGAGCTTCCCCGCAGCCTTATCTCCCGGCCGGCCGTCCGGATGCAGCACTCGTGATTGGCCGAGCTCGTTCGTGATCGTGACGGCTGCCGGTGTATCGACGATCATGAGGCGCGCGGGAGGGTTGCGCGCCTCGGCGGTGACCAGCTGCAACCGACGAGCGTCCTCATAGCTCTCGCGGCGTCCGGAAAATGGTGCGGCCGGGGCCCGGTTGCCGCCGCCTCCGCCACCGCCCCGCCGGCCGCGCCCGCCAGCGCTCGATCCCGAGCTCTGCCCCGCATCGCCTGGCGCGGGCACCCAGTCAACGTTGAATCCGATTTCGCGCGGCACCTCGCTGAGCGCGCGGTTGAGCGTCCACACTCCGCCGAGCGGGGATGCGTCCTGGTCGTGGGCGGAAGCACCCAAGAGCATGCCCGCTCCGCCTACGATAGCGAAACACGCGAGTGCGAAGGCCCGTCTCATGGATCCACCGTAGCACGCCGCCAATTGGTAAACTATGGCGCACGCGTGAAAAACGCAAATGAGGGCCCGCGAAAAGAATTCCCATGGTGAGAATCTCGCGTCGTAGAGCCGTACAAGTCCTGGCAGGCGCTGCGGTCGGGACCCCGTTGTCGGTCCTCGGGCAGGGTCGCTGCATGCGTTCGTTCGGGACGCCGGCATGCAACACGACACCGGTTGCGCCCGTGTTCGAGCCCACGGGATGGAAGACCGTGGCGCTCGAGCGCCTGATCTTCCGCGTCGCGGACTACCAGAAGGAAGCGGCGTTCTACATCGCCCTCATGGGGTGGAAGCTTCGGAGCGATGACGGAGCACAGGCGGTGCTGGATATCGGGGACTGGGGCTCTGTCATCTTCAAGCAGACTCCTGCTCAGGCGTTTGATGCCACCACTTCTGAGGGTCGTGGCGGTCCAGTGCGCGCGGTGGTGGAGTCGTTCTGTTTCGGCATCGCGCCATGGAGCGCGAAGACGGTCGAGGCCGAGCTGCGGAAGCGCGGCCTCACGCCGGTGGCGGACAACGACGGCCAGGGGTTCGAGAGCTTCCACGTGAAGGATCCTGATGGATTCGATCTACAGATCAGCAACGGCAACGGCCTGGCGAGAAGCCGACGGATGTCTTCCCCGAGGCCCGTGTCGGGCAAGCTGTCGGCGCCGATGCCGTTCGAGCCGACCGGATGGAAGACCGTATGGTTGGACCACCTCTCGTTCGGCGCGACGGATTACAAGAGGAGCGCGTCCTTTTACACCAATCTATTGGGATGGAAGGAAACCTACGACGAAGGGAGTCAGAACGAGTGCCTCATTGGTGAGATCGGGGACATCATTATTCGCGGCGGGAACCCGCTCGATCCCACCTTCGGATCGTTGAGAAGCGGACGCGGCGGCGGAAGCAGTGAGCGGCGTCTCGGAATCGATCACATTTCGTTCGGGATCGAGCCCTGGGACACGGACGCGGTGAAGGAGGCGCTCGAGAAGCGGGGGCTTCGAGCTCGGGTGGATACATCCACCGGCGACGAGATTCACGTGGCGGCGTTCAAGAGCTATCACACGACCACACCAAACGGGTACAACCTCCAGATCAGCTACGTCACGAAGGACAACCGGTTGGCGTTGCCGAATGCGGTGAGACCGAAGCCTCCCGGTGACCTCTAGCGCGGGCAAAGTCCGCCGGCGGGCAAACCTTGGGCCCGCCAAAATCGTCTACAAGATCATTCGGGAGCCGCTCCCGGACCGGATCGATGCGATTCAAACACATCCTGCGGCGCCTCATGCACGTGCCGATGTTCACGACCGTCGCGGTCATGACCTTGGCCGTGGGCATTGGAGCGAACGCCGCCGTTTTCAGCGTGATCGAAGGCGTGTTGCTGAAACCGCTGGTTTATCCGCGGCCCGACGAGCTCGTCAGCGTCGATCACACGGCGCCCGGCGTAAACATCAAAAGAGCGGGCTTCGCGCCGTTCCTCTACTTCACCTATCGCGGAGAGAGCCGCACCCTGCAAGATGTCGGCATCTGGCGCACCAACACCGTCAGCGTGACTGGTCGGGCCGAGCCCGAGCAGGTGGACAGCCTCGATGTCAGCGTGAGCCTGCTTCCGCTTCTCGGCGCCCAACCGGCGCTCGGTCGTGGGTTCACACAGCAGGATGACTCTCCGGGGAGCCCCGAAACGGTCATTCTGACGTCCGGCTACTGGCGATCGAGATTTGGCGCTGACCCATCCGCGGTCGGGCAGCGCCTGCTTCTCGACGGCCGCGCGCGAGAAATTATTGGCGTCCTCCGCGACGATTTCCGCTTCCTCGATCGCAAGCCGGCGCTCGTCAGGCCCCTGCAACTCGATCGCGACAAGACTTTCCTCGGGAACTTCAGCTACGCGGGCATCGCCCGGCTGAAGCCGGGCGCGACGATGGCGCTGGCGGAAGCCGACGCCACACGAATGATTTCGACCGCCCTCGATCGTTTCCCGGCGTTTCCAGGGTTCACGGCCCAGACGTTCAGAGAGGCGGGACTGGCCCCGAGCTTCCGGACTTTGAAGGAATCCGTCACCGGCGATGTCGCGACCGTCCTCTGGGTGATCATGGGAACGATCGGCATCGTGCTCCTGATCGCGTGCGCGAACGTTGCGAACCTGCTGCTCGTTCGAGCGGAGGTCCGTCAGCAGGAGTTGGCGATTCGCGCTGCGCTCGGCGCCTCCTGGGACCAGATCGCGCGCGAGCTGTTCGCGGAGAGCGTGACGCTCGGGCTCGTAGGCGGCATCGTCGGGTTGGCCATGGCTGCGGGGGCCGTCAAGTTCCTCAAGGCCGTCGCGCCTGCCAATCTGCCGCGGGTCGACCAGATCTCGATCGATGGCTCGGTGCTCTTGTTCTCACTCGGCATCTCGATTGCCGCCGGCCTGCTGTTCGGCGTCATTCCGGTGATCAAGTATGTCGGGCCCCATCTCGTGGGCTCGCTCCGGTCGGGCGGCCGCAGCATGAGCGACAGCAAGGAGCGGCATCGAGCCAGAAATACGCTCGTCGTTGTACAGGTGGCGCTGGCGCTCGTCTTGCTCGTTGGTTCGGGCCTGATGATCCGGACGTTTCAGAGGTTGAAGCAGGTCCAACCCGGATTCACACGGCCCGCAGAGCTCCAAACGCTGCGGATTTCCATTCCGCGGTCGCTCGTGAGCGACGCGGTGCAGGTCGTCCGCACGGAGCAGGCGATCGCGGACAGGATCGCCGCGCTGCCCGGCGTGACGTCTGTCGGCTTCGCGAGCACGATTCCGCTGACAAGTGGATGGCAGGACCCGATTTTCACCGAGGATCGTATCTCTTCGCCGCCACAGATACCGCCAGTGCGTCATTTCAAGTTTGTGTCGCCCGGCGTTCTTCAGACCGCGGGCAATTCGCTCGTCGCGGGCCGTGACTTCACATGGACGGACGTCTACGACAAGCGGAACGTGGCCATGATCTCCGACAACCTGGCCCGCGAGCTGTGGCATGAACCCGCGGCAGCCCTCGGCAAACGCGTACAGGAGAGGCCCGGCGCGCCATGGCGCGAAATCGTCGGCGTCGTCAGCGACGAGTACGACGATGGGCTCAATCAGCCGGCACCGGCGATTGTGTTCTGGCCTGTGATGATGTCGAACTTCAACGATGAAACGCCGTTCGTCCAGTCGTCGGTGGGGTACCTGATTCGGAGCAGCCGCACCGGATCGAGCGGCTTCATCACAGAAGTTGGCCAGGCCGTGTGGTCGATCAATCCGAACCTGCCGCTCGCGAACGTGAGATCGCTGCAAGAGGTCTACGATCGATCGCTCGAGCGCACGTCCTTCGCGCTCGTCCTGCTGGCGATTGCCGGCGCGATGGCGCTGCTGCTCGGTGTCGCGGGCGTCTACGGCGTGATTTCTTATTCGGTCTCGCGGCGCACGCGCGAAATCGGCATCCGCATCGCGCTTGGAGCTCGGCATGCCGAAGTAACGCGGATGTTTCTGGGCCACGCGCTGCGTCTGGCTGTCATCGGCGTGGCGTCGGGTCTGGTTGCTGCGGTCGCGCTCATGCAGATGCTTTCGTCGCTGCTGTTCAAGGTGAGACCGTTCGATCCGTTCACGTACGCGGCCGTGTCGCTGGGACTTGCTGCAGCTGCGTTGCTTGCCAGCTACGTGCCTGCTCTGCGGGCGACTTCGGTTGATCCGGTAGAAGCGCTCCGGGCAGAGTAGGCCCTGTCAGAGCCGGCGCTATCACTCGTCTCGAAGGGCGACCAGTGGATCCACCTGTGAGGCGCGCCGTGCCGGCACATAGCTCGTCGTCGCCGCCAGGGCGATCAACGCGACTGGCACGATGAGGTAGATCGCGGGCGTCGGCGTCCCGACGCCGGCCAGGAGTGCAGAAAGCACGCGTGCCACCGCGACGCTCGCCACACCACCGATCGTGACGCCCGTCAAGGCGAGGATGAGGCCCTGGCGTAAGACCATCGACCGCACATCGGATCCGGAAGCGCCAATCGCCATCCTGATGCCAATCTCACGCGTGCGGCGAGCCACCGTATAGGCGACGAGGCCGTACAGGCCAACGAGCGAGAGGATCAGTCCGAGCAGACCGATTGCGCTGACGGTTTGAACGATGATCGACGGCAGCGTGATCGCTCGTTCACGGTACAGGTGCGCAAAGGTCTGCAGGTTCGCCATCGGCTGGTTGACGTCGAGGGAGCGGACCACGTTACGCAATGGCGTCGCGAGCTCCGCGGCGTCTCCGGCCGCCGATTCAACGAGCAGCGACATTCGCGTTCGCGGCTGTTGCGCGAACGGAAGATACAGAAAGGGCGTCGGCGCTTCTCCGATCCACGTGTATTTGGTGGTCCGCGTGACGCCGACGATTTCGAGCCACGCGCTCTGGCGGTCCGGGAGTGTTATCCGCTTGCCGATCGGATCCTGATTCGGCCAGTACCTGGTGGCAAACTCGTCGTTGACGATGGCGACGCCGCGCGTGAGGCGGCTGTCGGCAGTGGTGAACGGCCTCCCCCGACGCATCCTGATCTGCATCGTGTCGAAGAACTGTTCGTCGACAGTGGCGGCCACGGTCGAGAGGCTTGCTTGCCCAGGCGGGAACCGGTAGCCTTCGGGCGAGACCGCCTCGATGTGTTGTTGGCCGGGTTGGAGCGGCACCTCGCTCGTAAGCGTCGCTGATCGAACGTTGGGAAGGGCGCGGGCGCGATCGACGAGATCGCGATAGAACGTTTGCGTCTCTTGAGGTGAATATCCAACGAGCGACGGGTCGAGCGACAGCATCAGGAGATGGTCCGTCCGAAAGCCCGGGTCGAGCGCCAGGGCTTGTCGAAAACCATCAAGGAGCATGCCGGTCGCGAGAAGGAGCACCATTGACATCGCGACCTGCGCGATCACCAGGACATTACGTCCCGTTGTGCGAAGACGGGTGGGCTCGCCCAACTCCGAAGTCTTGAGCGCCGGGACGAGGTCGGATTGGAGGCTCAGACGGGCCGGCGCGAGGCCGAACAGCGCCGCGCTCGCGATCGCGACAAGCAGGCTGAATATCAGCACGCGCTCATCGAGCTCGGGAACAATGGCGATTTGATCGGCCGTTGGAAGCGTCCGCAGGAAGTGGATACCACCGTACGCGAACACGAGCCCAAACCCGCAGCCCAGGAACGACAGCACGAGGCTCTCTGTCAACAGTTGCCGAGTGAGCCGGGCCCGGCTCACGCCGAGCGCGAGGCGAACGGCCATTTCCCGTGAGCGAGTGCGCGCCCTTCCCAGCATGAGGTTGGCGACGTTCGCGCACGCGATGATGAGCACCAGCGCCACGAGCGCGAACAGCAGCGCCAGCAAGACCGCGTCCCAGGGATCCTCTCGAATGCGGCTCTCCAGCTCGGTCCGAACTGCGAGGGTCCGGTGGGCGTTGGCTTCCGGAAACTGCCGGATCAGCCCGGTCCAGAGCGTCGTCAGCTCGGCCTGCGCGGTTCGCCGCGAGACGCCGGATCTCAAGCGGCCTTTGACCTCGAAGACGCGAGCGTCGCGCTTTTCCAGAACGTTCCCGGTCGATTGATCGAGCCGCGTGGCCATGACCGCCGGGACATAGAACGCCGGCCGGAACACCGGATCGGTGGTGAAGCCGGCCGGCGTGATTCCGATGACGTGGAAATCGATGCCGTTCATCAACACGACGCGGTTCACCACGGATGGGTCGGCTCCGAACCTGGCCCTCCAAAAGTCATCGCTCAACACGACTACAGCGTCGCGGCCCGGCACGCGCGCTTCATCCGGCGAAAAGCTCCGCCCGACCGACGGTCGAACGCCAAGCGCCTCGAAGAAGTTGTCGCTGACCCACATGCCCCGGCGCATTTCAGGGCTCTCGTCCCGCGATCGGCTGAACGCGACCAGCGCGCCCCTGGCAGCAACCAGACCATCGAAGGATCGGGCGCTCTTTCTCACATCGGCGTAGTTCGGATACGACATGCTCCCACCGGCGAGCCCGTCTCCGGGGCCATTCTCGTTGACGGTCACGAGGGCGCCCGGATTGGGGACGGGAAGCGGGCGGAGGATGAGGGCGTCCGCAAGGGCGAAGATGGCGCTGTTTACGCCGATCCCGAGCGCGAGCGACACGACGGCGACACCCGCGAACACCGGGTTCCGACGAAGCAGGCGTAAGGCGTGACGAACATCGCGGATGAAGTCGTCGATCCAGGGGAGCCCGCGCTGATCGCGCAGCGTCTCCATGGCTTGCGCGACGCCGCGTTGTTGATTCAACCGAGTCTTCGTGAGTGCGCCCCCGGCATACGCGCTTGCCGCGTGACCGGCGTCGCCGTCAGCCAGCTCCAGATGCGAACGCAGCTCCGCCTCGAGGTCTGCATCGGCGCGACGCCGGCACAGCGTGCCCCACAATCGCGCGGTCCACTCGCGCAGGGTGGGCATGGCAGTCATGGCTCGTCAGCCTTCGCCGTGCAACAGCGTGTCCATGATGGCCGCCATGCGGGTCCATTCGGCCCGCTCACTGGCGAGCTGGCGGCGTCCGGCGGCGGTGACGGCGTAGAACCGTGCCTTGCGGTTGTTGTCGGTCACGCCCCAGGCGCCGCGGACGAACCCGCGCTGCTCGAGGCGCATCAGCCCCGGATACAGCGTGCCCATGTTGAGTTGCAGTGATCCGCCGGAGACTTGCTCCAACCGGGCTGCGATCGCGTAGCCGTGCAGGGGGCCCAGAGTCGCCAGTGTCTGGAGGACCATCAGATCCAGCGTCCCCTGCAGCACGTCGGCCTTCCGGCGCTCGCCTGGTCGGTGCTGTTCTCCATTAGGCATACGAATAAAGTGTGGCGGATGTTCCGTTTGAATGTCAAATGCGCCCGGCAGGCTGACTGCGCCATGCTGATGAATCGAGGAGAGCCGGCTGGGTCGAGTCGAGACTCGACGCGGTCGCCGCCATGACGCATTGGACACGGCGTGAAGAGTGGTATCATATGGTTGAATAGTAGGGCCCATTTGAGACCATGACCGGGTGACGTCGGGGCTCGCGGGCATGATCAGCAAGGAGAGCACAAGGTGGAAGTCGTTGAACGGGTCGCACAGATGTTGGGTGGGCCGGCTATCCTGCGCAGGCGCGTTCGAACGTGGGTCGACCTCGATGACGTTGTCCGGGCGGGGCTTCCGAAACGATCGCTCCAGCTCGTTGCAAAACGCGTCGTTGAACCGGGCGCTTCAGTGAGCGCGTTCGTCTACAGCGTCGTGCCTCCTGCGACGTTCAAGCGGCGGTCCAGGCTGTCGGCTCAGGAGAGCGAACGGACTGAACGCCTTGCGCGAGTCGTTGCCCTAGCTGAGGCCATTTGGAGGGACGAATATCAGACGCGGGCGTTTCTCAACCGGCGGCACCCGCTCCTTGACGACGAAACGCCGTTGAGCGTGGCGCGCACCGAGATCGGGGCGCGGCGAGTAGAGAACCTGCTTCGCGATGTCGAGCACGGTCTTCCGGCTTGAGCAACATGGAGGCGTATCGAATAGGCTCGCCTGCGCATCCACTTCTCGATGGCGCCGGTGCGGCGGCGGCAGAGAACGCGCGATGGAACAGCAAGGGGAGATACGTCATCTACGCGGCTGAACACTACGCGACGGCGCTTCTTGAGAAAGCCGGACAGCTCAACAGCATCAAGCTGCCTCGAACGGTCGCTTACATTCGGATCGGTGTCCCGGCAGAGACCAGTGTTGAGGAGCTCAAAGCGGAGGACCTCCCCGGGTGGGATGCGGACGAGAAAACCGCGAGCCGGCAGTTCGGCGATCGGTGGTACGACGAAGGTCGATCGCTGATAATGCTTGTGCCGTCGCTGGCAGCCCCAGGTCTCGAGCGAAACGTTCTCATCAATCAGCGGCACCCGCAGTTCTCGCGCCTGACGACTTCGACGGCGGAGCGGATTCGATGCCATCCGAAGCTGCTCATATGAGAGGGTTTTCGCACGCCTTTGCGCGCTGCTCGAGAAATCGCCGTTCCATATCGTTGCGCGCGAGCGCGAGGGCCGTTCGGAAGTGCGTGCGTGCGATCTCCGGTCGTCCGGAGCGGAGCTCGAACTCGGCGAGCGCCGCCGCGTAGAACGGATAAGCGACCAGTCGGCTCTGGCCGGCAATGGCGCGGATCTCTTCCAGCCCTCGCTCCGGACCCTGCTGTTGTCCAACAGCGATCGCGCGATTGAGCGCGACGACCGGAGAAGGCCGAATCGTCATGAGCCTGTCGTACAGCGCGACGATGGCGGCCCAGTCCGTGTCTTCCGCGCGCGGCGCGCACGCGTGCATCGAGGCGATGGCTGCTTCGACGTGATACTCCGACAGCTCCGACCCCGCGGCGGAAAGGTCGAGGAACCGCAGCCCGTCGGCCACGAGGTCTCGATCCCAAAGCGATCGATCCTGGTTGAACAGCGAGCTCAAGTTGCCCGATCCGTCGGTGCGGGCCGGCAGGCGCGCCGCATGGAGACACAGGAGCGCCGACAGCGCGTAGGTCGTGGGCGTCGAGGCGAGCGCGTGATCGTGAAGCAAGGCCGTGAGACGCATGGCTTCCCGGCAGAGCTCCTCGCGGATCGCCGACTCGGCGGACGCGCTGTGATAGCCCTCGTTGAAGAGCAGATAGAGCGCGCGGTGAACAGCTGTCAGGCGCGTCGAAAAGTCACGGGCGCCGGCAATCTCGAAGAGCGTCTTGGAACCGGCGAGCACCTTTTTCGCCCGCGAGATGCGCTTCTCTATGGCTGCGCGCGAGCTGAGAAACGCGCTCGCGATCTCGTCGATGCTGAACCCGCACATGATGTTGAGCATCAACCCCACCTGCGCGTCCTCTGACAGCCGCGGGTGGCAGCAGGAAAACATCATGCGAAGCTGGTCGTCCTTGATCACGTTGGCTCCCCACAACTCCTCGACAGCGGGAATCATGGTCGACTCGCTCTCGAGCATTCGTCCGAGCTCGGGGGCGAAGGTCCGCGCCGTGCGCTCGCGGCGCAGCACGTCGAGCGCGCGGTTCTTCGCCGTCGCCATCAACCACGCGGAGGGGTTGTCCGGCACGCCCCGCAGCTTCCATACCTCAAGCGCTCGGCAGAAGGCGTCCTGGACGACGTCCTCTGCGAGTGCCAGGTTGTGGATGCCGAAAATACGCGCAAGGATGGCGACCATACGCCCGGCCTCGCGCCGGAACAGATGCTCGTCGAGCGCCGTTGCCCTGGGCTCGTGCCTCGTGACTCGATTCACCTGCTGCGCTTCATGTCTTGCGTTTTGGCGCGTCAGTGCGCCGCAGCAGCGCGGGCTGCGTAGTTGTCGTGATGGCGAATCCACGACTGCGTGCGATCCTCGCCTTCTTGGCGCCCGAGCGCCGTCATGTCGAGGAAATTGTACGTGTTCAGCGGAATATCGAGACCCCGTTGATAGCCTGAGCCATTCAGCCATCAGCCAAGGCCCTTTCTCAAGGGCTTCGAACCCATGACGGGCGAGGAGGCCCGGGACGGACAATCGAGGCGGGAAGAGCGAGGCTGGAAGAGCTAACGCACGTCCAACTCCCTGACCGGGCGGACCTCGATGCTTCCCTCCCGCACCGGCGGGATCTTGCTGGCCAACTCGAGCGCCTCGTTCAGGTCGTTCGCCTCGACCAGGTAAAAGCCTGCCAGATGCTCCTTCGTTTCGGTGAATGGGCCGTCTGTGACCGACAGCTTCCCGTTGCGGAGACGCACGGTCCGGGCGGTGGCGGCCGGTTGCAGCGCTTCGGCGGCCACCAGAACGCCGTTCTTTCTGAGGGCGTCACCGCAGGCCAGACACTCCGAGTCGGGCACGGCGCGCAGCTTCTGTTCCTCGAGGTAGACCAGGCAGACGTATTTCATTCGTTCTCTCTTTCACATTGACGGTGTGCGCAGGCGCGGAGCTTCTTCGAGCTCCTGCTGATGTTTCAGACAGTAGGGCGTCCACGGCACAGCGTCGAGTCGCTTTTCGTCGATCGGCTCGTTGTCGATGACGCACAGACCGAAGGTGCCGTCCTCGATACGCTTGAGCGCGGCGCGGACTTGCGCCAACTTCGCGGAGTCGGTTTCGGCCACCGCGAAGTACTCCTCCTTCAACTCGTCGACGACGGCAATGTCGCCGATTTCGGCCTGGTCGTCGCGCGTTTCACGGGCGACCTCGACTTCTCGACCAAGACGCTTCAGGAGGTCCTGCTCGAGCGACAGCAGCCGGCGCCGGTAGGATTCGATGTCCACGATGCTTCCCCCCTGAAACATCATTACACGAAGACGCGATCCGGAGTCACCAGCGGCGAGCCGGGGTGATGCTGATGCAGCCCGCGGGCGGGCGAGACGATGGGTCCGGTGGAACGCCCGGCCTCGATGGAATCTGAAGCGGCAAGCCTCCCGGTTTTTTGAGATCGAACACGGCGACGCGACTCTCCTCAGCGTACTCCTTGTAGGCGACGAGCGCGGCGCGTCGCCCGAGCTCTTCGAGCGCGAATGTATCGAAGCCGGGGGGCTCGACGTTCATCCGAAATCCCAGATACGCCACGATGCGCGACCGTCCCTCCAGCGCGGAATCCATTTCAGTCTTCCAGCGCGAGCACTCATCGCCGAGGGGAACGTATCGTATCTCGAAGATCGGCGTGCCATCCGGTAGCCGGCCGCTTCGATCGGCGTCGGCGACGTTCAGCCCTCCGTACCACCAGATCGCCGCGAGGCCATAGTGCGTGCTTAGAAGGGCATCTCCGGGGCGGTGCGCTTCGAGCGCCGCGCGCACGCTGGCGCGGTCGTCGAGGCCGTAATTGCTGCGCGGCCGATGCTCGAGGGCGAAGACGCCCCGCCTGATGACGCCGAGGCACACCGCCAGGACGACCACGCCCAGAACGGCTGCGGCCGTCACAAGCGCGCCAAACCGTGCCGCTGAAACATGTCGCTGGAAACCACAGCGGCCAAGCCAGACTGCCGCGTCACCACAGAGAGCGACGCCGACGTACAGCGACGGCACGAACCACAATGCGAGCCGCTCGAATGTCGGCACAATGTGTAGCAGGGCGAGCGCGAGCGCCGAGAGCGGTACGAGGGCAAACATCACCGCAAAGGCGGACCGCCTCATGATGGCCACCGTCATTCCAGCGGCATACGCCGCCCAGAACAACATTGGCAGTCCGCTTCCCACCGGTTTCGTGGCAAATGGGCGGGCTTGGGCCGCCAGCCAACCGAGCGTCGCGCGTACGCCGTCGGCGACAGGCGGAAACGCAAACGCCCAGTAGGTCTTCAGGTACACGTTTTCCAGCGCATGCCTCAGAACAAGCGTGTAGCAGAGCGCAAAGGACGCCAGCCACACGAGTCCTGATGCCAGGAACCGCGGCGCGTCTCGCCGCCGACACTTCGCCAGCAGGACGGCTGCACATCCGGGCGCCACGAACAACGCCCCGTTGGCAAACCAGAGGCACACGGCGGCGCAAAGCCACCAGACGGTCACCCGCCGGCGAAATTGACGGGAGTTCCCCAGCGCGGCCTGATTCACGCCAAGCGTCGACCGATCGGCGTCGAATGCCCACGCCGCCAGCGCCGGCAGGAACAGCGCGCCGAACGTGTCGGCCGAATAGTGCTTGAGCTCCAGCGTGAAGAAGATGATCCATTCGCCAAACGCGCAGAGTGCAACGAGAATCGCGGCGCCGAGCGGGCTCATCCAGCGGCGGCCGATCCAGACCGCCGTGACCAGTGTGCCGATCCCAAAGAGCACGGTCAACAAGCGAACGGCGCGCTCGCCGGTTCCGAGGCTCACCATCATCAAATGCTCGAGCGCCAGCCAGCCGAGAGGCGCGCTCTGATCGAGCCAGAGCGGCCCGGCGAGACCGAGGAACGGGCGGTCGCGCACGTTGAGGGCGAGCATCTGCTCGTCGACCCACATCGGGCGCGCGGTAGATGTCCAGAAGATCAGCGCTGCGGCGCCGACGACGGCAATCGTTGTCGCGACCTGGTACGTGCTGTGTGTGCTGATGCGTGAGCTACCGCGCATCCGCGAGGTTCGACTTAACGTTCTCCGGGAGTGGGGAACACGCGCGCGTCGGCAAATCCTTCGCCAGCCAACCGTCGCTTCGCCGCCTCCGCTTCACTGGCGGTGGAATACGGACCGACAATGACCTGATACCAGCTGCCGGTTGAGTCGGCGCGCGTGGTAACGGGGAGTCCTTTGGCGGCGACGTCGGTGGCGACCTCGATCGCGCGCTTCGACGTTCGAAACGCTGCCAGGACGATATCGTACCTGTCCGTTCTGCTGCCGCCAAGCCGCCCGGAGTCCTGCAGCGAGGTCAGCGGCGGAGCGGCGGTATCGAGATCCCTCGCCGCCGGCCGCTCATGAATCGGCTGATCGCCGGACGGGCCGCTCACAGTTGGCGGATCGCTGTCGGGGCCTTTGCCAGAGGATGCTCCGCTGGCGCCGGCCGCACCGCTGCTGCCGACGGGGTCGCCGTTGGTCGGATTGCCGGTCGCGGCAGGCTCATTCACTGCACCTGCGCCGCTTCTGGCCGCCGGACGTTCGACCCGACTCGACGAAGGCTGCCGGGACTCGAGCGTCAGCTGCGACGGGCACTGAGCCCACCATAAGCCGCCGACGATGCCAAGGACCAACACGGCCGCGGCCGCGGTCATGACCTTCCCGGCGGTCATGGCCGGAGGCTTTGAGGCCGCAGGCACGTCTAGCTTCAAACGTGAGGCTGCCGCCAGAACGAGCGGGCGATCAATCGTTCGCGTCTGGCGCGCGCAGCCGGCGTCAAGCGAGCGGTCGCAGACGATGTTGACGATGCGTGGGATGCCCTTCGAGATTTGGCACACGGTGGCGACCGCGGAGGGCGTAAACTGCGCGAGTGGCGAGGATGCGGTGCCATCCGACAACGTGGGCTCGGAGGCGACGGTGAGACGGCGCGTAATGTAGTCGGCGACTTCGCTGTCCGATAAGGCGTGCAGCTCGATACGGCGAGCAATTCGCTGGTTGAGCTGCCTCATGTCCGAGCGGTGGAGGACGGCGTCGAGATCGGGTTGGCCCACCAGCACGATCTGCAGCAGCTTGGCGTCATCGGTCTCGAAGTTCGAGAGCAGACGAATTTGCTCGAGAACGGTCGGGTCCAGGTGCTGCGCCTCATCGATCAGAATCACCGCGTGCGCGTTCAATGGGATGAGCGACGCCAGAAAATGATGGAGGACCGTCACGAGCTGGTGGCGCGTGGCTTCGGTCTCCGGGCCGCTCGTTGTCGCTGGCCGGCCGCTCGATGACGCGGCGGCCTGGTCGTTCCGTGAGGCGAAAGTCGATGTGCGGGGCTGGGCGAGGAGCGCGGGGCGCGTGAAGGCAGCGGCCTGTGAAATGAGCCCGAAGTCCCTCAGCACTTGATGAAGCAGCTCGTCGACCGTGAGGCGGGGATCGAGGATCACCGAGAGAAACGTACGAGCCTCTTGAAACTCCTCGAGCAAGGCGCGGCAGAGCATCGTCTTGCCGGTGCCAATTTCGCCGGTGATGACGATGAGCCCCTCGCGCCGACGGAGCGCAGCCGCGATTTCATTGAAGGCGTTTGTGTGCGAGCGGCTGTGATACGCGAATCGCAGGTCTGGCGTGAGGCTGAACGGAGGGGTATTCAGGCCGTAGAACTGCTCACACGGCGTCAGCTGGTCGGACGATCCCGGGCGGCTGGACGCGCTCACGCGAATCGCACGAGGACGATAGCAAAAGAATGAGAGTGGTACAAGCCGGGCGAGCATCGTACTAGCCGCGCCGAAATCACACAAGACGGGCGAGAAAATCTGTAACGTCTGTCCCGCCCGCGTCACTAGGGTCTGGGTTCGTATGAAAGCTGCCGAACCGCTGCCGCCCCAGCGCGGCCGACATGGAGGGGACGCCGGTCCGCTGGCCCGGTTTGCGGCCAGCGTGCGTGGTCTCTTTGACGGTGATCACTCCGTTCCGCATCATCGTGTGCTCGAATGCGAGTTCAGGCACCTGCACGGCCAGCTTCCCGAGGACTACCCTGAGAGCGATTCCGACCCGGCGGCGCGGCTCCGCGCGATTCATGCCGCCATCCATGCCCGGAGGCATGCGGCGCTCTGCCTCTCGGGCGGAGGGATCCGGAGCGCCAGCTTTGCGCTTGGCGTTCTTCAAGGCTTGGCGCGGCGCGGGTTGCTTGGAGGGTTCGACTACGTGTCGACCGTCTCCGGGGGTGGATATACCGGCGGCTGGCTGTCCGCGTGGCTCTTCCATGCGCACGCCAACGGTCAAAACCCCGACCAGGTCTTCGAGGCGCTTGCAGGGGCGGGGCGAGCGACTCTCAGCCGGGAGGCCGCTTCGCACGAGACGTTCATCGCGAAGTCGTCCTCTAACCGGCCGCTCGAGCCTGAACCGGAACCGGTCCGCCGCATTCGTGAGTACAGCAACTACCTGGATCCGAAGACCGGGCTGTTGTCGGTCGACGTGTGGTGCCTGATTTCGACGGTGGCCAGGAACCTGTTGTTGAACTGGCTCGTGCTGGTTCCGCTGCTGGCCGCAGCGCTGCTGGTGCCACGCCTGTATTTCTCGTTCACGGTGCTCGGCACGCAGGATTGGATTGATCGCGAAGATCTGCTCTGGTGGTCGGGAAAGCTGCTTCTGGTGGGCTCAGGGCTTCTGGCGGTTTCCCTTGCGTATATCACGCTCGACCTGCCGAGCGCGGGCAATCGGCAGCGCGGTCAGACCGCGTTCATCGGCTTCTGCTTTCTCCCGCTCGTGGTCGCGACCGGAGCGTTCACACTGTACTGGGCGTGGTCTCGTGCGTTGAACGCGGGACCTGTCTCTTTGGCCTGGCTGGTCGGCATCAGCGCGAGCGCCCATGTCGCCATCTGGTTCGTCTTCGGCTTGATGAGCGCGCGAAAAATTCGGCCGCTGACCTGGATCGCGGCCGCCCTGGCGGGTGTGGTGAGCGGAGCCGGCGTGTGGTGGTTCGCGGCGCACCCGTTTGCGCACCCTCTGCAGCGCGGCGAGCTATTTGCGGGTGTCGGCGTGCCGTTGATTCTTGCCATCCTCGGAGGGGCCGGGTCCTTGTTCGTTGGGGTTGCCAGCGGAGAGTCCACGGACGATGACCGGGAGTGGTGGAGCCGTTTTGGTGCCTGGCTCCTGATCACGATCTTCGCCTGGCTTGCCACGAGCATCGTCGTGTTCGTGGGTCCTGTCGGGCTCGAGAAGGGTGTGACCTGGCTGGGCGAGAAGCTGTCGAGTCCGGCGCTCGGGAAGCTCATCGTCGGAGCAGTCACCGCGCTGACGGGCGGCGTCGCGGCCCGCACGGGGCGCGATGCGCGAAACGGTCATGCAAACGGCGGACGGTGGCGTCGCGTGGTGTTCGCGCTTGCGGCGCCCGCTTTCGTCGTGCTGCTGCTGGTGGGCGTGGCATCGGCGAACGTGTGGCTCCTCCGCTGGTTGGACGGGCTGGGCATCCTGCCTGCGTACGAACATCCCGATGGCGCGGGCCTGCCCGAGATTCTGCTCCTGCTCGTCTCGCTCTTGGCCGGCGGCGCCTTGATGGGGTTGGTGGTTGCCGTGAACAAGTTCTCATTGCAAGGGATGTATCGCAATCGACTGATCCGCGCGTTTCTGGGCGCGTCGCGCCCCGCGGCGGCCCGGCAGCCCAATCGCTTCACCGGGTTCGATCCGAAAGACAACATCTTCTTGAAGGAGCTGACCGTCACGCGTCGTCCGCTGCACGTGATCAACATGGCGTTGAATCTGGTAGCGGACAATCGGCTCGCCTGGCAGGAGCGCAAAGCCGAATCCTTTACCGTGAGCCCGCTGGCGGCGGGCACGCGGACCCTGGGGTACCGCTGCATCAAGGAATACGGCGGACCGGACGGGATGTCGCTCGGGACGGCTATCAGCCTTTCGGGCGCAGCGGCCAGCCCGAACATGGGTTACCACTCCTCGCCGGCCGTGACGTTCCTGCTGACGCTGTTCAATGCGCGGCTGGGAGCCTGGCTCGGGAACCCCAGCGAGGCGGGGCGGTTCACGTGGCGGCGGAGCGATCCGGTCATTGGCGCGGGCCCTCTCTTGAGGGAAATGTTCGGGCGCACGACCGACGCGAATCCCTACGTTTACCTGTCGGACGGCGGCCACTTCGAGAACCTCGGCCTCTACGAGATGGTCGCCCGTCGCGCCGCGTTCATTGTCGTCAGCGACGCCGGCTGCGACTCCCACTACACGTTCGAAGATCTCGGCAACGCCATTCGCAAGATTCGCATCGATCTCGGCATCGTCATTGACTTTCCACAGGGCGTTCCGATCGACGCCGAGCACGCGGGCAAGGGGAACCACCACGGCGCCGTCGGCATCATCAGGTATTCGGCGATCGACGGCGCGGTCGAGGACGGTGCGCTGGTCTACCTGAAGGCAACATTGTCCGGCGACGAATCGATTGACGTCAGAAACTACGGCGCGGCCCATCCGGACTTTCCGCACGAGTCAACCGTCAATCAATGGTTCGGCGAGTCGCAGTTCGAGAGCTACCGCACGCTTGGGATTCACACGGTGGATTCCGTCGCGGGCGACTACGACGGCAGCGCCGGTCTCCCCGGTCTCATCGCGATCATGAGCGAGGCATCGGGCGGCCGGCCATCAGCGGTCGGCGTCCAGCCGTCCGCGAGTAGGCACAAGCTGAGCTGACTCATGCCCTGGACGAGCGGGTGTCGGATAATAGTCGATCACGATGCCCGTCGATCTCGACCGCCTGCTTCCCCCATATTCAGAGCTCATCGTCCGGGTCGCGCTTAATCTGCAGCCGGGCCAACGGCTCATCATCATCGGCCCGCTCGCATACGGCGGGTTATCGATCGATGCCGCGCCGCTGGTGCGACATGTCACCGAGGCAGCGTATAAAGCAGGGTCGCCGTACGTCGAGTCGATCTGGGGGGATGAGGCCCTGACGCTTCTGCGCTTCGCGCATGCGCCGCAGTCGTCGTTCGACCAGTTCTCGCGGTGGCTGCCGAAGGCTCTCGTGGAGCACGTCGAGGCGGGCGATGCCACGCTGTCGATTTACGCGAACGACCCGGATCTGTTGGCGGGGCAGCCTATGGAGCGGGTGAGCGGCATGCAGCGCAGCTCCTCGCTCGCATTGAGTCCGTTCCGCGAGCAGATCTCGCGCAACCTCACGAACTGGTCAGTCGCTGCGGCCGTGAGCCCGAAGTGGGCCGCAAAGGTGTTTCCGCATCTATCGCCGAACGAGCAGTGGACGCAGCTCTGGGAGATGATCAGCCGGCTGTGCCGGCTCGACGCCGCGGATCCGGTCACTGAATGGCGCGCGCACATCGCCACGCTGGCGGCGCGGGCGAGTCTCCTCAACCGGAAGCAGTACGCGGCGCTTCGGTACTCAGGGCCTGGGACGGCGCTCACGATCGGGCTGCCGGCCAACCACATCTGGATCAGCGCGCAGAGCCGAAGCCGGAACGGCATCACGTTTACCGCGAACATTCCGACCGAGGAAGTTTTCACCCTCCCGCACAAGGAGCGGGTCGAAGGCGTCGTGCGTTCGACCAAGCCGCTCAGCTATGGCGGCCAGCTGATCGAGAATTTCTCGCTTCGCTTCGAGCAGGGGCGCGTCGTCGATGTCCGGGCAGAGCGCGGCATCGAAGTACTGCGGCAGCTGATTGAGACCGACGCGGGCGCTGCGCGCCTCGGGGAAGTCGCGCTCGTGCCGCACAGCTCGCCGATCTCGCAAGCGCGTCTGTTGTTCTACAACACGCTCTTCGACGAGAACGCCGCGAGCCACGTCGCGCTCGGCTCGGCGTACAAGTTCACATTGAGCGGCGGCGAGACCATGAACGACGACGCGTTCGAGCGAGCCGGCGGGAACCGGAGCGCGACGCATGTCGACTTCATGATCGGATCGGGGGAGCTCGACATCGACGCGGTGGCACAGGACGGCACCGCCGAGCCGCTCATGCGCGCCGGCGAATGGGTGCCACCGCCGGCAAGCGCGATGGAGCGCCCCGAGGGGGCCGCCGAACGCGCGGTCTGACCGCTGAGGCCCGTTGCCATGAGCGGTTGCCCGTGGCGGCGCGGGGCGAGATGCGGATCGCAATTGTCAACGCCACGTGGGACCCATCGGTGCCGACGCGCGAATCGACGCTCGATCGGTTCAGTACGCTGACCGGGTGGGCCGACGCTCTCGCGGCCGCCGGCGCGACCAAGGTCGTGAGCTTCCAGCGCTTTCACCGGCCCGGTTTGATATCGCGAGAGGACGTTGACTATTGCTTTGTCGAAGATCGCGGACCGGCGCGGCCGCCCGTCTGGTATTCGGGCGGACGGCTCTGCGCCGCCGTCACTGCGTTTTCTCCAGATGTCGTTCACGTCAACGGGCTCGAGTACCCGCTGCTGACACGCCGTCTTCGCCGGGCGAGCGCGAGCCGATGCGCGATCGTGGTTCAGGACCATGGAGGGTTCGACCCCGAGCGGCTCTCCCCGTTACGAAAAGCCTGGATGCGTTACGGACTGCGTGCAGCCGACGGCGTTCTCGTCGCGACGCCGCCGCAGGGGGACGTCTTCCGGACAAGCGGATTGGCACCGGGCGGGCTCGCCGTGCGCGACGTGATGGAGGGCAGCACGACGTGGCGGGCGCCCGGCGGGCGCTCGCCTCAACGACACGGCCTTGCGATTCTCTTCGTGGGCCGGCTCAATGCGAACAAGGATCCGGTGACCGTGCTCGAAGGGTTTGCGATGTTCTCGCGACGTCGCCCGGACGCGACGCTGACGTTTGTCTACCACGTCGCGGATCTCGAGCAGGAGCTGAGGACGGCGGTGGAGCGTGACGAATGGCTTCGGACGCGCGTCACCCTGCTCGGTGAAGTGCCGCACGAGCGGCTGCCGGCAGTGTACGGCGGCGCCGATCTCTTCGTGCTTGGAAGCCATTGGGAAGGCAGCGGGTATGCGGCGCTCGAAGCGCTGGCGTGCGGTGTGGTTCCTGTTTTGACCGATATTCCGTCGTTTCGCTGGCTGATTGCCGACGGGCGCGTCGGCGCGCTGTGGCGGGCCGGCGACCCCGCGTCGCTCGCCGCCGCGCTCGATCGCATGGCGTCGACGTGTTTGGAAGAACAGCGCGCAACCGGGCAGGCGTTCTTCGAAGCGCACTGCAGTTGGGATGCGATTGGCCGGCGGGCCATGGCGATCTACCGCGAGCTGTCTCCGCCCCGGCCCGGTTCTCCAGCGTAAGGGCCTGATGGTGGAGGCGACACATCGCGGATCTGGTCGGTCGCCTCACGGATTCGCAGTCTCAACTCGCCCGGAGAGAAGGGCTTCCTCAGTACATCCAGGGTCTGATCGAGTCCGCTCAGCGCGTCCTCCGCGTAACCCGACATCACGATGACCCGCAGGTTCGGGCGTGTGGCCCGTAAAGTTCTGGCGAGCTCCATTCCTGTCTTGCCAGGCATGATCGCGTCGGTGAGGAGGAGGTCAATCGGTCCACTGTGCGTCGCTTCGAGCTCCAGCGCTTCCTCCGCCGACTTGGCAAACAGCAACCGATATCCGTCGTGCCCGAGCGCGCCGGCGACAAGATCGCGCACCGCCGCTTCGTCTTCGACGACCAGCAGCGTAGGCTGGTCGCGGCGGGACGGCGCCGCCGGAGCCGTGCCGATTGCCGACGCTGTGTGCAGCTCCTCGTGGCGAGGCGTAGGGCGGAAGTACAGACGGAACGTCGTGCCTCGCCCGGCTTCGCTGTCGGCGAAGATGAACCCGCCAATCTGTTTCAACGTGCCGTAGACCATCGAGAGGCCGAGCCCCGTTCCCTTGCCGGGCGCCTTCGTGGTGAAGAACGGCTCGAAGATGTGCGCCAGCGTTTCGCCCGTCATGCCGTGTCCGGTGTCGCTCACCCGCAGCACGAGGTACCGCCCGGGGCTCATCGGCACGTTCACGCGCGCCGCGCCTTCGTCGAGATCTTCGACCGAGGTCGACAGGATCAGGCGGCCGCCGCCGGGCATCGCGTCGCGGGCGTTGACAGCCAGGTTGATGATCGCCTGCTCGATCTGCCCGGGATCACCGAGGATTGCCGGCACGGCCGGCGCCAGCTCCGTGACCACCGTGATGTCGGAGCCGAGGAGGCGCGAGAGCAGCCGGCCGAGCATCTGGATTGTCTGATTGAGGTCGAACAGCCGAGGCTCGAGCCGTTCCTTCCGGCTGAAGGCGAGCAGCTGGCGGGTCACCGATCCCGCGCGTTCGGCGCCCCGGCGGATTTCCTCAATATCGGACCTGACCGGACTGGACGGCTCCAGCTGACCAAGGGCCAGATCGGAGTAGCCCGCAATCGTGGTCAAGGCATTGTTCAGGTCGTGAGCAATGCCGCCGGCGAGGCGCCCGATGGCTTCGATCTTCTGCGACTGCCACAGTTGGTCGTCGGACAAACCGCGGTGGCCAGCCTCGCGAAAGCTGGCGATGACTCCTGCGACCCTGCCTCCGATCCGGTAGGGGGAGACGAGCCGCTCGCAGACCCGGCCATCCTTGAACCGGACCGCGTCAACGAAGCTGTCGAATTCATCAGGCAGAGTAGACCAGATGGCGTCGGATGTCCGGCGGAGCTCGTCGAGGTTTTCGATGTATGGCCACGCCGCACGGGCAACGCCGAGGATCTCCGCGGCCCGGAGGGGATCGTAGGGGGCCTGAGCGGGACCAGGGTCGGCTATTTGGACGAACAATGTGCGGTAGCGCTGATTGTGAGCGACGGCGCGTCGCTCGAGATCAATCGCGACGACGGCATCTTGCACCGCGTTGAGCATTGCTTCGAGGAGCGCGATCGTTTCGTTGGGGGACAGCCGATCCACAGGTAGTCCGGCCGAGAGTATGACACTAGTCCCGCGTCACCCGTATGTTCTCCACACTCGCGTTACGTAATCGGTCATCGTCATCGCAAGGAGGATGCCCAACCAGAACACGCTGCCGAGCACGACCACCCAGGTGAGCCTGGGGCTGTACCAGGCGTGCATGAAGAACAAGACGACGAGTGTCGCCTTGAACACGGCGATACCGAGCGCCGCAACGGCGTTGAGGGGGCCGAGATCCAGAAACGAAATCTGCACGGTCAGAAACGTGCAGGAGATCAGCAGCCCGAAGATGGTGTAGTAGACCCGTGTCGGAATGATGTGGTGAGCCGAGTTAGTGCGCATGTCGTCCCAGCAGGTAGAGCAATGGAAACAGGAAGATCCAGACGATATCAACGAAGTGCCAGTAGAGGCCGCTGATCTCGATGGGGCTGTAGTACTCCGCGGTGATCGTGCCGCGCCAGGCCCAGGCCACCATCCACAACATGATGCCGACGCCGATGACCATGTGGAGCGCGTGCAGGCCGGTCATCATGAAATAGAGCGAGAAGAACAGCTGCGCGTGCCGGAAGTACTCGTGCTCGAACTGAAAGCCCGGACCAGGGACGTGGTGCTCGACAAATTTGTGGTAGTACTCCACGCTTTTGATCCCGAGAAACGCGGCCCCCAGCAGCATCGTCACGACGAGGAACGCGATGAGCGCCTTGCGCTGGCCCACTTGGGCAGCGTGCACTGCCAACGCCATCGTGAGGCTGCTGGTAATCAAGACGACCGTGTTGATCGTGCCCAGGAGGATGTCGAGCTCGTGGCTGGCCGCCGCGAAGGCCTCCGGATACGAGCTTCGGTAAACGGAGTACACGGTGAACAGCCCCCCGAAGAACAGGACTTCGGTGACCAGGAATACCCACATGCCGAGCGTGGTCGCATCGCGCTGCTGCTCCAGACTGTCGAACTGGTGAGCGAGGGCAACCTCGGCTTGCGTCGGCTGAGACAGCGTATGGTGAGCGGCATCGGGCAAGGCGTGAGGCGCGGCGTCAGGCAACGTGCCCCTCCACCGTCGATCCGTAGTCGTACGCTTCCCAAGTCACGACGGGCGTGGTTTCGAAATTCTCCGTCGGCGGCGGCGACGTCGTGGTCCACTCCAATCCGACCGCGCCCCAGGGATTCGAACCGGCGAGCCGACCATATCGCAACGACCACATGAGATAGATCATGGGAATCAGGTAGCCGATCCCCAATATCGACGCGCCGGCGGAGGACAGCACGTTGAGCACCTGAAACTCCGGCGGGTACGCATGGTACCGCCGCGGCATGCCCAGGTAGCCAAGGATGAACTGCGGAAAGAACGTCAGGTTGAATCCGACGAAGATGATTACGGCGCTCACCTTCGCCAGCCCCTCGTTGTAGAGTCGACCGGTCATCTTCGGCCACCAGAAGTGGAGCCCTCCGAGGTAGCCCATGATGGTCCCGCCGACCATGATGTAATGGAAGTGCGCGATGACGAAGTAGGTGTCGGTCACGTGCACATCGATGCCGATGGCCGCGAGGAACAGTCCCGTCAGCCCGCCAATCGTGAACAGCCCGATGAACCCGTAGGCGTAGAGCATCGGCGTTTCCCACGAAACGGCGCCTTGATACATCGTGGCGGTCCAGTTGAAGACCTTGACGGCCGACGGGACGGCGACGATGAAGCTCAGGATCGAGAAGATCAGGGCGGCGTAGACTGATTCGCCGGCGACGAACATGTGGTGGCCCCACACAAGGAATCCAACCACCGCGATCGCGAGGCTGGCGAAGGCGACGAAGGTATAGCCGAAGACCGGCTTGCGGCAGCCGGCGGCGACGAGCTCGCTGATGACGCCCATCGCCGGCAGCACCATGATGTAGACCGCTGGATGCGAATAGAACCAGAAGAGGTGCTGAAAGAGCACGGGGTCGCCGCCGAGGGCCGGGTTGAAGAACCCGAAATGGAACAATCGTTCGGCGGCGACGAGCAGGATCGTGATGGCAATGACCGGCGTGCCGAGAACGTTGATCAAGCTCGTCGCGTAGATCGACCAGAGGAACAGCGGCATGCGAAACCAGGTCATGCCCGGCGCGCGCATCCGGTGGATGGTCACGATGAAGTTGAGCCCGGTGAGGATGGAAGAGAACCCGGTGATGAAAATTCCGAGCGCGGTCGGAATGACGTTGGTCGTGGACGACGCTGTGCTGAACGGAGCGTAGAACGTCCAGCCGGTGTCCACGCCTCCGGCAATGAGCGCGTAAAGCGTGAAGAGCCCGCCCACCATGTAGATGTACCAGCTCAGGAGGTTGATTTTCGGGAGGGCGAGGTCTTTTGCGCCGATCATGATCGGCACGAGGAAATTACCGATGACGGCGGGGATGGCCGGGATGAGGAAGAAGAACACCATCATCACCCCGTGCATCGTGAACAGCTTGTTATAGGTCTCGTCGGACACCAGGTCGCCGGGGGGTGTTGCGAGCTCCAGGCGGATGAGCACGGCCATGGCGCCCCCGACGAAGAAAAAGAACGTGACGCCCGCGAGATAGAGCAGAGCGATGCGCTTGTGGTCGCGGGTCAACAGCCATGACTTGACGCCGTAGCCGTCGTTCAGGTAGTGGCGGGGCGGGGAAAGGACAGTGCTCGACATCTCGTTACTCGTGAGTGGGGATTTCCGAGCTCATCGTGCGGCCTGTGGGGGCGCCTGCAGGGACTTGACGTATTCGATCAGCTCCAGGAGCTGCTCCTCGGTCACCAGGCCCTGAAACGTCGGCATGATGGGCTGGTAGCCGGCGGTGATCTTGGCAGACGGGTTCAGAATCGATTCGCGCACATACGCCTCGTCGGCGGTGATCGTTTCACCGCTCTGGAGTTTGACCATCTTGCCGAACAGACCGTCGAGCGTCGGCCCGCGGCCCTGCGCGTCCGGGCGGTGGCAGGTGTTGCAGGCCAGGCTCTCGAAGAGCTTCGCGCCGTTTTCAGCGAGCGACCCCTCGGGTCCGCCGCTCAGCCACGCCTGGTACTCGGTCGGTTCCATGACGACGACCTCGCCGATCATCCCGGAGTGCCTGGTTCCGCAGTACTCCGCGCAGAACAAGTGGTACCGCCCCGCCTTGGTCGGTTGAAACCAGATGTTCGTGTAGCGTCCAGGGAGCACGTCCGCCTTGACACGAAAGGCCGGGACGAACACGTCGTGGATCACGTCCTCCGAGGTCATGATCAACTTGGTTGGCCGCCCGAGCGGGACGTGCAGCTCGTTGATTTCACGCTGCCCGTCGAGGTGCTGGAATTTCCACATCCACTGCTTGCCGACCACGTAGATATCGAGCGTGTCGTCCGGCGGCCGCGCCATCGCGAAGAAGACGCTGGCGCCCCAGACGAAGATGACCATCGTGATGAGAAACGGAACGATCGTCCACGTCAGCTCGAGCGTCACGCTCCCGTGGATCGTGGCGCCAACGCTGCGCGGCGACTGCCGCCTGTATCGCACGGCGTAGAAGACGATGAGGCCGGCGATGAGGAGCGAGAAGAAGCCGGCGACTCCCAGGAGGAACAGGTACAGGGCATCCACGCGCGACGCCATCGTCGACGCGGTTTCGGGAAAAAGGGGAATGCCGGTCCACATACCTATGCGTTTTCAGCGTGATTCGGGATTGCGGATCTTTCCCTGCGCAGCATGATGACGATGAACGCGGCGAGGGCCAGGACGGTTCCGACGCCCGCCAGCCGCATCGCGCGCATGATGACGAAGCCGTAGCGGCCGGTCATCGGATCGTAGTGGTAACAATACAGGAGCACGGCGTCCGCAGCGTTGCCGACCAGGCCGCTCGACGCTTCCACGATCGCGAGTCGAAGATCGCGCGGGCCGTATTCGATACCGAAGAGATAGCGGGCCAATCGACCGTCCGGCGTCAGCACAATCACGCCGCTCGGGTGCGCGAACTGATTGGTGGGCGTGTCCCAGACGTAGCGGAATCCGGCTGCTTTGGTGAGCCGATCGATGGACGCCTGCGCGCCTGTGAGAAAGTGCCAGCTTTCGGCCGCGCCCTGCCGCTTGTAGCGCTCAATGGAGTGCGCCTTCTGGGCGGAGGCTGTTGCCGGCGTGTCGCGCGGGTCGAAGCTCACCGTCACGATCTCGAAGTCGGCGCCCGGCTCGAGCGAGAGCACGTTCAGCGCGCTGGCGAGCCCATTGATGACCTGCGGGCAGAGCATAGGGCACTGGTAATACGCGAACAGCATCACGACCGGCCTGCGGCCGAAGTAGTCGCCAAGAGGAATGGTCCGCCCCATCTCGTCGGTGAAGGTCGCGTCGAGGGGGACGCGCTCGTTGAGATTCTGGTCGAAGCCGATCTCGCGAAGCGCCGCAGGCAGCGTCGACGAAGGCTGGCCCGGCTCCTGTCGGTAGCCGGTTGCGGCAGGTGAACCGGTCATCTTCTGGGCGGCCATGGGTGACGCGGCGATCAGCAGGATCGTCGCGCCGAGCGCGGCGCCGATGAGCGTCGATGAACGGGGCTTCATTTCGCTGCCTCCCGCGCCGGTAACCCCCTTTGGGTCGTCAACCTCATCGCCTCGTCGATCGGGATGCGCACAATGCCCGCGTTTCGATCCACCCAGCCATACGTGGTGAGCGTCCGTTGTTCAGCGTCCATCAGCTCGCGGAGATCCTCGCGTGGATTGGTCTGCAGCCGCGGTTCTGGCGGCAGGCGGTGTTCCTCGGCGGCGGCCAGCGGAAACTCCGGCGCGCCCTGCCGCGCCTCGCGCGCGTTGAAGTAGTTGAAGAGCAGCCAGACGATGAACGCGATCCCAACGGCGGTGACGAGGAGCGCGGCGGCAAAGACCAGGATACCGCGGATGTTAACGTCGCTTTCCTCGTGGTGAACCATGGCTAATGGGCCGTCCTTGGGTGGGTTGGTCCCCCGGTACTTCGTTGGATGATTCGCCCCAGCGTCTCATCGAACTGCGGATCATGGACCGGCAGGATGGCGCGCCCGCGCAGTTGCCAGATGAATGTACCGAGCCAGAGGCTCCCAAGCGCCACCGGCAAGATCACGTCCAGCCAGCTGATCGACAGGCCTTCGTGGTGGAATTCCGGCGCGATCAGCCACAACAGATCGACGAGCCTCGCGCCCAGGATCCAGATCGCGACCTGGAGAATGGACTGGGCGTGCCGTTTCACGCGACGTGACAAGAGGAGCGCGAAGGGAATGGCAAAATGAAAG
This sequence comes from Vicinamibacterales bacterium, assembly GCA_035510155.1. Lineage (GTDB taxonomy): Bacteria > Acidobacteriota > Vicinamibacteria > Vicinamibacterales > CAVVIG01 > DATKHR01. Next base: position 38,817 of record DATKHR010000088.1, on the reverse strand, counting down.
GCCACGAGCGCGAGCGCGGCGAAGCGCCAGCTCGTATACGAGCGGTGCAGATACCACTCGATCTCGTGCGGCAGGTTGCCGGACCAGATGATGAGGTACTGCGAGAAAGCGAAGTACGCCCACAGCATCGTGAACGCGAGCATCAGGTTGCCGAGGTCGTGAAAATATGCCGGCACGACGACGCCCTGGAGCGGCGGGCGGCGGCTGAGCCACACGAGGACGATCGTCAGAACGGCGAGGGCGGTGAGCCCCTGGCCGCCCATGATGAGGACACCGTAGATCGTCGAGTACCAGTGCGGATCGAGCGACATCAGCCAGTCGAACGACGCGAACGTGATCGTCACGCCGTACGCAAGGAGGCCGGCGGCACTCAGCTTCTGCATCCGGCGCGCGAGGTTCGGGTCACCGGTCACGTCCTGCTCGAGCGACCAGCGGTTCAGGAAGAAGACGAGCGCGTTCCAAACGAGAAAATAGAGTGCGGCGCGGGTGAGGAAGAACGGGACGTTCAGATAGATGGCTTTGTGTCGAAGGACTTCATCCCGGGCGACAATGCCTGGATCGGCCCAGGTGTACAGCCGGTGCACGCCCAGGGCAATGGGAAGAAAAAAAACCGTCAGAACGGGCAGCACGCGGGACGCGGCGCCGATCGGGCGGCGAATCAGCACGCCCCAGCCGCCGCCGGTCAGCTGGTGCATCATGCCCAGCGCCAGGCAGCCCAGCGTTGCGCCAAGGCACCACATATACGCCATCACATAAGACTGGAGAAACTGGGTCGGGTTGAGGAACAGGCCCCCCAGGGAAATGGCCCCTGTTGCAGCGGCGGCGACGAAGGCGCGCCGCTCGAGGCTGCGGAGCTCGGGAATCGCGACGCCGGCGGTCTCCTGGTACGGTGGCATAGTCGCGTGACCGGACTAATGCTTCTCCAGCTCGCTGCGCTTGTCCGCCGGCACGTCGGCGAGCGTTGCATGCTCGCTCAACTGCAGCGCGCGCACGTAAGCGACGATCGCCCACCGATCTTCTGCGCGAATCTGCGTGGCGTAATCGGGCATGGCGCCGAAGCCGTTGGTGATGACGTCGAACAGATGGCCAATGGGGGCGTTGCGGAGGCGATCCTCGTGGAACGAGGGCGGACGGCGGAACCCTCGGCGGACGACCATGCCGTCTCCTTGTCCAGTGCGCCCATGGCAGGGAGAGCAGTAGATATCGAATCGCTCCTGTCCACGCGCCATCACGCGCGCGTCGGCAACGAGCGGGAAGACCGTCGCATCCGCGCCGTTGATCTTGCCCGTATACAACAGCGTGTCATCGCGGAGGTGGCCGCGAGCGACTGTTCCGGGCACGAGTGGACGCGCTGAGCGCTCGTCGCCGAAAAATGACGACTGGCGGAGCGGCACATACTTCGGTTGATCGTGCATGTCCTGCCTGCAGGCGGCAGCCAGAACCAGGAAGGAGGCGGCCGCCAGGGCCGACACGATCTGGCGTGGGCGGCCGCCGCCCCGGCCGGTCAGGTGCTCAATCGGCTGCAACGGTGGTGACCTCGAGCGGGTTGAGCGTTTCGAGAAACCGTCGGGTGTCTTCGAGGTGGAACTGCGGGTCGCACGACTCGATGCACAGGAAGAACCGGTTGCGGCTGGCCAGCGCAAACCGCGGGACGTTGAACACCGGATGAAACGGCTGCGGCAGCCCGTTCAGCGCGAGCATTCCCAGGACCGCGGAGAGCGCGGCGACGAGAATCGTGCACTCGAACGTGATGGGGATGAATGCGGGCCAGCTGTTGAGCGGCTTGCCGCCGATGTTCAGAGGATAGGTCACCGCCGCGGCCCAATACTGCAGCGCGTAGCCGCCGAGGCCTCCTACGAGGCCGCCAATGAGCACGACGAGGGGGAGCCGCGTGTGGCTCGCGCCCAGCGCCTCATGGAGCTCCTCGATGGGAAACGGGGAGTAGGCGTCCATGGTTCGATAGCCGTGCTCGTACGCCTGGTGCGCGGCGGCGACGAGGGAGCCTGGATCGTCGAATTCGGCCAGCAGCCCGTATAGCGACGCTGATGCGGTGTGCTGCGCCATGTCAGGCCGTCTCCAGGTCTTCGTCGACCTTTGCGCCCGGAAGAATCGCGCGCATCTCGAAAATGGAGATCATCGGAAGGAAGCGGAGGAAGAGGAACAACAGCGTGAGGAACAGACCGATGGTGCCGATGAAGGTCGACCAGTCCCAAAACGTCGGGCTGAACATGCCCCACGACGACGGCAGGAAGTCTCGGTGGAGGCTGGTGACGATGATCACGAAGCGCTCGAGCCACATGCCGACGTTCACGATGAGCGACAACACGAACAGCAGCATGACGCTGGTGCGGGCGCGCTTCAACCAGAGCACCTGCGGCGCGAGGACGTTGCAGAGGATCAGCAACCAGTAGGTCCACCAGTAGGGCCCGGTGGACCGGTTGACCGCCACGAACATCTCGAACTTGTCCGCGCTGTACCACGCGATGAACGCTTCGGTTCCGTACCCGTAGGCGACGATCAGACCGGTCACGAGCATCACCTTCGCCATGTTCTGCAAATGGTGCATCGTGATGAAGTCCTCGAGCCCGTACACAGCGCGGATCGGGATCGCCAGCGAGAGGACCATCGCGAAGCCGGAATAGATGGCGCCCGCGACGAAATACGGCGGAAAGATCGTCGTATGCCAGCCGGGGACGATGCCGATCGAGAAGTCGAAGCTGATCACGGTGTGCACCGAAACCACGAGCGGCGTGGCGAGGCCCGCCAGCAGGAGGTACGCCGTCTCGTAGCGATGCCAATGTTGCGCCGAGCCGCGCCAGCCCATCGCGAGGACGCCGTAAATGATGCGTCCCGCCCGAGACTGCGACCGGTCGCGCAAGGTCGCGAGATCGGGAATGAGCCCGATGAACCAGAACACGAACGACACCGTCGCGTAGGTCGAGATCGCGAAGACGTCCCACATCAAGGGGCTGCGGAACTGCGGCCAGACGCCCATCGTGTTCGGGTAGGGGAACAGCCAGTACGCCAGCCAGGGGCGCCCTGTATGAAACAACGGGAAGATGCCCGCGCAGGCGACCGCGAAGAGCGTCATCGCTTCGGCAAATCTGTTGATTGAGGTGCGCCACGTCTGGCGGAGCAGGAGCAGAATGGCCGAGATGAGCGTGCCGGCGTGCCCGATGCCGATCCACCACACGAGGTTGGTGATATCGAACGCCCACCCGACTGGAATGTTGTTTCCCCAGATGCCGATGCCTTTCAGCACCAGGTACGACAGCGAGAGAAGGAGCAGACCCGCGAGCGAAAAAACGATGCCGAACCCCGCCCACCAGCCGAGCGGCGTCTTGCGGGTCAGCACGATCGCACTGATCTTGTCGGTGACCGTCGCGAAGGTGTGACCGGGCGCGATGACCGGAGAGGCAGGCACTGTCGATTCCATTCCAGAGCGCCTGCCGCTCTCCCCTCCCAGCGCAGGTGCGGCTGCCATTATTCCGCCAGCTCCGGGTTCAGATTGCGAACCGCACCGAGGTAGGTTGTCCGCGGGCGCGTGTTCTGATCAGCAAGCAGGGAATAGGTCCGCTCCTCCGCCCGCAGCTTCGCGACGCGGCTCGCCGGGTCGTTGAGATCGCCAAAAAAGATGGCCTGAGCGGGACAGGTCTGCTGGCAGGCAGTCTGGATATCGCCGTCCCGGACCCTGCGGCCTTCCTTCTCAGCCCGAATCTTCGCTTCGTTGATGCGCTGAACGCAGTACGTGCACTTCTCCATCACTCCTCGGCTGCGGACGCTGACGTCCGGGTTGCGCTGCAGCTTGAGGCTGGGCGTGTTCCAGTCCTGGTACAAGAAATAGTTGAAGCGGCGGACCTTGTAGGGGCAGTTGTTCGAGCAGTACCGCGTGCCGACGCAGCGGTTGTACACCATGTCGTTCAGCCCCTCGTCACTATGCACGGTCGCGCCTACGGGGCAGACGGGCTCGCACGGGGCGTTCTCGCACTGCATGCACGGCACGGGTTGGAAGTAGGTCTCCGGCTCCTCGACATTGCCGCGATAGTACGTATCGATGCGGATCCAGTGCATTTCTCGCCCGCGAAGGACTTGATCCTTGCCGACAATCGCGATGTTGTTCTCGGCCTGGCAGCCGACAACGCAGGCGTTGCAGCCGATGCAGGCGTTGACATCGATAGCCATGCCCCACTTGTAACCTGTGTACTCGTGCTCGGGATAGAGCGTGATCGCCCGCGACGGTGGTTCCTCTTTGCCGGGTCCCTCGCTCATGCTCTTCGGGTTCCGTAGATATTCGTCGCGCGTGACCGCGCGGATGATGTCGCGGCCTTCCATGAGATGGTGATACTGCGTGCATGCGAGCGGATAGGTGTCGCGCGTTTTGACCAGTTCGGCGGGCGCGAACCAAAACGCGTCAGAACGGCGAATGGCGGTGGCGTCGAATCCAGCGCCTTTCGCCGCATGGCCGCCACGGGCGCGCCCGTAGCCGAGATGCACCGTGGCGCACTCGTCGGGGTGGCCTGCAACCGCGAACATCGGGCCACGAACAGCGCGTCCCGCCGATCGAAGCTCGAAGACGTCGCTCATGATCGTGCCGTGCTCTCCGCCGCGATAGGCTGGCGTGTTCGTGGCGCTGAGGCGCGCCGCGGTGGCAGGGCTGACGAAGATCGCGTTGTCCCACGTCAGCTTGGTGACCGGCTTGGGCAGCTCCTGCAGCCAGCCGTTGTTGGCGAATCGGCCGTCGAGCACGGAGGGGTCGAGGTGGAAAGACACCTCGATTCCGGATTGCGGATTGGGGATCCCGGATTGCGGATCGCGGACTGCGGATTGGGTAGCGGATTGGGCCGCGGATTCGATTCCGGATTCGAGGGGGGATGCGATCGTGACGGCTTTTGGCGTGAAGGCGGTGTTCGGAATCACGCCGTCGTGGAGCCATCGTTGCCAGTCGTCGTCGCCGCCGGGGGGATTGTCCGTTCCGGGTGTCCCTCCCCCCCGGATCTTCCACTGCTCGCGGATGATGTCGTAGGCGGACCGCTCGGGGCGGTCGGTCATGGCGGCGAGCACCTCGTGCGCCGACTTGCCGTTGTAGAGCGGGGCGATGAGCGGCTGGACGATGGACGCCGTACCGTCGAATCCGCGGGCGTCGCTCCATGCCTCGAGGAAGTGCGCTTCCGGGATCTGCCAGTGGCAGAGCGCCGACGTCTCGTCCTCGTAGAGACCGAGCCGCACTCTCAACGGGACCTTTGAAAGGGCTTCATCGAATCGGAGATCTGCGGGCGCGGTATAGACAGGGTTCCCCGACAGAATGACCAGCAGATCGACCTTGCCTCCGCTCATCTCGGTGACAAGGTCACGGAGAGACGCGATCTGATCGATCGGTTCGGCTTCTACCGTCTGGGTAAAGATGACTGTTTGGCCTACGTTGGCGAGGGTCTGGTTCATGGCGTGCGCGAGAGCGTGGACGTACGCCGGCTGGGTGTCCCCCGCGATCACGAGGCTCCGGCCGCGGTGGGCCAGAAGATCTTTCGAGACGGTGTCGACAAACTTCTGTGCGGCCGCGCTCACCCTGATGCCGGCGCGTGGATCCTGTGGGGCCGCACGGCCGCCTGCCCCTGCTCCGCCACGGTGCTCGACGCCTGGCGCGACGGCTGCCGCGATTTGCCGAGCGACGGCGCCGACAAGACTTGGCTTGAGCGGTAATCTGTGATCGGCGCGCGAGCCGGTCGACGTCGGCATCGTCTCCACGGTGTAGAGTCGATTCATGCGCGCGGCGTTTTCGGGACGACGACGTGCGGCGAAGTCGCGGGCGTAGCGGAGGCTGCCTGGCCCGCAGGAAAGGAAGTCTGCGTCGAGCGCCAGAATGACGTCAGCGTTCTCCAGCTTGTATTGGGCGTCGACGTATTGGCCGAAGGCCAGTTGCGAGCCGGCGCGAGCGTTGTCGCGGCTGGCGGGATCCCATTGGTGCCATTTCGCTTCCGGGTAGCGCGAGAGGATGTCGCGGATTTGGGCGGCGAGTGTTGGCGAGCTCACGGATTCCGTGAGGATGCGGAGGCCGGCGCCTTTCAGCGCTTGCTGCACGGTGAGGGCAGCGCGAATCGCGCCGAGGAATACCGACCAGGGCCGAATCTCGCCAAGATTGGTGAGCGTCATCGACCGATCGGGGTCATAGAGACCGAGGATCGCGGCTTGGGAGAAGACGTCAGCCGCGCCGAGGCTGCCTGGGTGGAGGGCGTTGCCTTCGATCTTTGTCGGCCGGCCTTCGTGGCTTTCGACGACCAGTCCTGTGGCGACGCCGCCCACGGCCATCGCTGTGGCGAAGTACAGCGGACGTCCTGGAATCAGCTCTTCGGGCTGGCGGACGTAAGGAACGATCTTTTCGACAGGCTGACGGGTGCAGGCGGTGACGCCCGCCAGGGCCATTGACGCGGACATCAGCTTCAGAAAAGTCCGGCGCTGGATCGGGTCCGTAATCGCTTCGATCTCCGAGGGGAACTCGTTAAAGAGGCGCTCCTGGAAGGCCGGATCGTTTGCGCGTTCTTCGAGCGTTCGCCAGAAGGGACGTGATGCGGGATTCGGGATGTGGGATTCGTGGGACACGCAGTCCATTGCATGACGAATCCCGCATCCCGCATCCCGCATCACGCTGTGTTTCAACGATGACATGTCGAGCAGCTTGTGAGTCGCTGAATTTGATACTCCTCCACCAGGCGTCGGCCCAACTCCAGCTGATCCGGGGGTGGCTCGTAGTCCACCCGGAACACGGCTTCGCGCGGCCGCACGTAGCGCTCGGGCTGCCGGTGGCAGTCGAGGCACCATTCCATCTGCAGCGATTTCTCGCGCCACATGAGCGGCATGCGATCGACTTGGCCGTGACAGGTCGTGCACCCGACGCCTTTGTTCACGTGAATGCTGTGATCGAAGTACACGAAGTCAGGCAAGTCGTGCACGCGCGTCCACTGGAGCGACGTGCCTGTACGGAAACTGTCGCGAACGGGCGCGAGGTACGGGCTGTTGGCGAAGATCTGCGAGTGGCAGTTCATGCACGTCCTGGTTGGCGGAATTCCGGCGAACGCGCTGTCTTCAACGGAAGCGTGGCAGTAGCGGCAGTCGATGCCGTTGCCGGCGACGTGCCGCTCGTGGCTGAACTGGATTGGCTGCTCTCGGGCGACGTGGACCTCGGTCACCCAGGACGATCGATTGATCTGATCGAAGAGATACAGAAGGCCGGCGACGAAGAAAACCGCACCGAAGATGCTGACCCGAGCAATCGTGTTCGTAGAGCGGTGAAAGATCTGCGCCATCGGGTATTGCGATTACGACCAGGTGGAGGGTGAATCCGAGCTTACTCCCTTTTTCGACGAGCGAACCGGGGCGACGTTGCCCGGGGTCATTTTGTGAAACTTTTCACGTATTGTCAAAAAAAGCCGGGGTGGAAATCGAAGGCTGGGCTTAGGGCCTCAGGGCGCCTTTTCGGCCGTGTACGGCCGCCCACGAGCGTACCGCTCGAACCATTCAAGCTCGGCGTTCGCTTTGGCGATCTGATGGCGCAATTCGCCCCACTGATGACCCTCGCGCGGCGCGACATAGAGACGGGTCGACACCCCGTTTGTTCTGAGCGCGCGCCATATTTCGATCGACTGCGCGAGCGGGACCCGCGCGTCGTTCTCACCGACGAAGAAGAGCGTCGGCGTCTTCACCTTCGCAACGTCCTTCAGCGGGGACTGAGTCCAATAGAGATCGGTTGGGGCGTCCTTCTGCCACGGAGTGCCGCCAAACCAAGGCGTCCGGATGTACCGCACATCGCTCTGAGCGTAAAAAGAGATGAAGTTGGCCGCGCTGGCGCCGGCTGAAGCGGCCTTGAACCGATCGGTCATCGTGATCAGCTTGTTCACCAGATGCGCGCCGGCGCTCCACCCCATGAGCACCATCCGGTCCGGATCCGCAATCCCCTTCTCGACGAGCGCGTCGACGCCGGCCAGCACGTCCGGCGCCATGTTGTTGAAGTAGTGGCCGACCACATCGCGATAGAACGCGTTGCCGTACCCAGCACTGCCGCGGTAGTTCGGCCGCAAAACGACGTAGCCCCTCCCGGTCAGGACAGGTACATAGTTCAAGAGCAACCCGGGGCCGCTGCCGAACTTGTCGGATTCGGCGGGCCCGCCATGCATCTGCACGACGAGCGGGTACCGCACGCCGGGTCGATAATCTGACGGGTAGAACAGGATGCCGTCGACTGTCGCTCCGTCGGCCCCCTTCCACTCGAATCGCTCCTGCCTGGGAAGCGCGAATGTCGTCTCGAGCGTGTCATAGACGCCCGTCACGCGGGTGACGCGCGCGAGATCGGTCGCCGCAACCGCAAGCGTCCAGGCGTCGCCGAAGCGAGTCGGCTCGTCGAGCAGAAACACCAGCTTGCCGGCGCGCGGCTCGAGATTCCAGGCTGGCGCCGGTGCCGAGGGAATGGAATGCCGGCCATCGGTCAACGGCGTGAACGTTCGCGCCGCGACGTTGATGCGAAAGACTTCGCTATGCAGGCCCATATTGACGACGCCCAGAATCGAGCGGCCGTCGGGCGCCCACGTCGCGCGGTCGAACTCGTACGGGATATCGAGCACCACCGGGACCGGCGTACCGCCAGTAGCCGGGACAACGAAGAGGTTTTGACTGTAATAGGGCTCGAGGCGGGCGTTCGCGGAAGCGAGAAAGAGCACTTGCCGGTTATCCGGCGAAAGCTCCGGCTCCAGCTTCACGATAGCGTTCGTCACCAGCGCACGACCGTTCTGGCCATTGGCATCCATCGTCCAGATCTCGCTCTTGTCTTCGTCGCCAGGAAGGGGGCTTGGCACGCGTGTGAAGGCGATGTGTTGGCCGTCGCGGGACAGGCGATAGGACGCGATGGAGAAGTCACCGGACGTGATCGCCTGCTCGCCGCCACAACACCCGAAGGCTCCGGCCGTTCGGGGGCCACCGGCGCCGCCAGCGCCGGTTGGAACCGTCACCTTCCAGAGATGGCGCTGCTTGAAGTCCTCCTCGTAGGAGTAGAGATCGTCCCGCACCCGGGCGCGCTCGCGTTCTTCGCCCGTCCGGGCATCGGCGGCAAGGAAGTAGACGGCGCTCCCGTCTGCCGACCAGGTTGGAGCCGACGCGCTCGTCGCATGCCTCGTGAGCGGCGTCGGCTCCCCCCCGCCTGCGGACATAAGGGAGAGCTGACCGTCGCGGGCGAACAGGATTGTCCTTCCGTCGGGCGACCAGCGTGTGAACCCAGGGACGACGCCGTTGTCACCAAACGTCAGCTGCAGGGGCCCGCCGCCGCCAATCTCCTGGCGCCAGATCTGCCAAACCGGCCGGCCGGCCTTCCAGTCAGCGTGGCTGAGGGCGTACAAGACGTAGCGGCCGTCAGGAGAAAGCTGGGGGTCGAGGGCACGCGGGAGTTCCGCGATGTCCATGAGAGACATCGCGCGCCGCGATTGGCCTTGTGCCAAGAGGGTTGCCGGGGAGGCTCGAAGCCTCGCGGCTGGCTCGAGCCCCCACGCGCCTGCGGTCGCTGCCAAAATGACGATCGTCGAAGCATGCCGCCATGCGCGGGCCGGCGACTGGGCGTTGCGAAAAGGCCGCATACAAACGATATTACCCTTGTCAGCCGCGCCGCTCGAGACTCGGGGGCTCGTCGGCCAGGATTCATGTGAGGATGAGGGGTCTGCCAGCATCATGAGCGATCGGAAATATCGGCAGCGCGGGTATCAGGACGACCCTCGCGAGCGGCAACCGCGCGGCCACCCCGCGCCACCCAAAGAGCGGGCGCCCGGGCGTGTCTTGCAGGACGAGAGAGGTCCGAAAACGCCGAATCTGATGGCCGCCCACGAAGTGTTCCGGTGCGCGCGGTGCGGCAACCTGTTGTCGGTCCCCGTCGGGCTGCTGGACACGTGCGGGCGGTGCGGCGTCGATTTGCACAGCTGCATCCAATGCGTGTCGTTCGATACGAGCGCGCGGTGGGAGTGCGCGCAGAGCGACAAGATCTCCGCGCGCGTGTCGCCGAAAGACGCGCGCAATGCCTGTGCGGCGATGACGCCGCGGACGACCGTCGAGCGGCAGACCAGCACGGCACCCTCGTCGTCGGGATCGACGAGCGGCACGGCAGATCCGTCGTCGAGTGACGCGCGGAAAGCGTTCGACGATCTGTTCAAGTAGCTCGCGGCTCGTGGCTCGCCGCTCGTGCGCATCACGCAGGCGCGCGTCAATCCCCGGCGGGCACCGCGTGACATAATTGCCACATGTCCTTGCTCTCGGCGGCCGACCAGCAGAAACTTCGCGAAGCATTCGATCGGATGACCCGTTCGGTCCGTCTGCTGTTCTTTTCCCAGGCGATTGGGTGCGAAACGTGCGGCGAGACGCGACAGATTCTCGACGAGCTCCGCGGTCTTTCCGACAGGATTTCCGTAGAGGAGATCAACCTCGTGCTCGAGGGGGACAAGGCAAAGCAGTACGGCGTCGACCGAACGCCAGCCATCGCGATTGCGTACGGGAGTGGGTCGAGTGAGTCGGGTAGGTCGCGTGAGTCGGGTGGGTCGAGTGAGGCGAGCTCGACAGGTGACGGCCGGATGTCGGACACGATGAAGGATTCGCGGATCAGGTTCCTGGGCGCTCCATCCGGTTGGGAGTTCGTCTCGCTCGTGCAGGCGGTCCTGCTTGCGGGCGGACGGGAGTCCGCGCTTTCGGCCGCGAGCCTCGATCGGCTGCGGGCGGTCGACAGGCCGATTACGATGCAGGTGTTTACCACACCGACTTGACCGCACTGTCCGCGGGCGGTCAGCCTCGCGCACGAGATGGCGTTTGCAAGTCCTCACATCACCGCGACCGCAGTAGAAGCGACGGAGTTCCCCGACCTCGCGCGGAAGTATCAGGTGAGCGGCGTGCCGAAGACCGTGGTGAACGAGGAAGTCGAGATCCTTGGCGCGCTCCCCGAGGCGGCCTTCATCGAACAGGCACTCAGCTCACCGCGCCAGTGAGGGTCTCAGCCGCCAGAACACGAAGCCAGCGCCGCTCCATGCGGCGAACGCCATCCACTCAGCCCGCGTAAAGCTACCGGGAATGGCCGGAATGACTTTCATCAGGACGATTGCGAGGCTGACGGCGGCGCCGAGCCACGCCGCATAGGTCGGGTGGGTCAGGTGGGTCGCGTGAGATGCGCGGGACATGTCAGTGCCGGCCGCGTGGACGCGCGCCCGCAGGATGAACGCGGCACATGCTGAAAGCCAGCCAATGCCAACCGTCAGCGACCCGACTTCGGTGATCGGCACCAGAATCGCGTCGCCCATCATGGCGCAAGCAATTGTGAGCGCGGCGAGGAGCGAGATGGCGACGGCTGGGGTTCCATAGGTGGGGTGGACGAAGCCAAGCGAGCGGTGAACCACGCCGCGTTTTCCCATGGCGTACATCATTCGCGTGCCGGCGACAAAATTGCCGTTGAAGATCTTGAGCAACGAGAGAAACGCGCCGAAGAGGATCAACTGAGCGATGGCATGCGACCCGAACGTCCGCTCGAAGGCGACCTCGGTGCGCACGTGGCCGGAGACAATTTCCTGCCAGGGATACACCCAGGTGACGACCGCGATGACGATCACGTAGAAAAGAAACCCGGCGACGAGAGCCGCGTAGATGGCCTTCGCGAAGTTGCGCGGATCGAATCCTTCATGCGCCTCCTCGGAGCCTTTCGCGACCGATTCGAAGCCCGTCATGAAATACGGGACGATCTGAAGGACGAGAAAAATCGAAAGCCAGGCGCCCGCAGCTCCCGCATGCGAGAAGAGCGGCTGCAGATTTGATGGAGACCCGCGGGCAAAGCCGAGGAGCGTGAAGATGGCAAATGTGAACAGCAGGCCGAACGTCATCACGTTCTGAAAAATGCCGCTCGGTTTGATGCCGCGGTAGTTGACGATCGCGACGACGGCCGTGAGCCCGACACCGACGGCGACACGTGGCGCGAAGATCGGCGTTCCGCCAATCGCGTACAGCTCGTGCGTGTTAAGAGCCGGAATGACGCGCGCGAGCAGATTTCCCGTCGCGACCGCTTCCCACGGGCACACGATGGCGTATGACAGGACCATGGTCCAACCGGCCGCGAAGCTGACAAACGGCGGCATCACGCCTTCGGTGTACGCAATCTCGGCCCCTGCGTCCGGGATCTGCTGCACCAACCGGCCGTAGGTGCGCGCAATCGGGAACAAGAAGAGGCCGCCGAGGAGGAACCCGAGCATGCCGCCCGCCGGGCCGCCGCGCGTGAGCCAGTCGTCCATCAGGACGAGCCAGCCGACGCCGATCATGGTCCCGAAGCCAAACGTGAAGTACTCGAGAGAGCTGAGGCCGCGATGAAGGCGGCCGAAGTTGCCAGAACCAGTGAAGCCGTCTTGCGGGCGCCGAGACTGAAGACGCGTCATGAGCGAGGAAACTATACGTGTATTACTCGGGGGCCCCAACTCCGGGGCCCAACGGCCCCGAGCGCCAGGACTACAATTTCGGGATGCCGCACCAACCGCGCGCCTCTTTCAAATCGCCCCGCTTCGCGCAACCAGCGACCTTCATGCGGCTGCCTCATGTCGAAGATCCGCGCGGCCTCGACGTCGCCATCGTCGGCGTCCCGTTCGACGGCGGCACGTCGTATCGGCCGGGCGCCCGGCTCGGGCCTCGCGAGATCCGCACCCAGTCGTCGCTCATCCGTCAGTACAACTACTTTCAAGGCGTTGCGCCCTTCGATCGGTTGAACGTGGCCGACGTGGGAGACATCGACGCGCCGCCAATTAATATCGAGAAATGCTTCGATGTCGTGAAGACACAGGTGGGCGCCATCGCAGAAGCCGGGGCGCGCCCGATCGTGATCGGCGGCGATCACTCCGTTTCACTGCCGATTCTTCGCGCGTTGGCGGGGCGTCACGGCCCGCTCGCGCTCGTGCAGTTCGACGCGCACATCGACACATGGGACGAGTATTTTGGCAGTAAGTATTTTCACGGCACGCCTTTCCGACGCGCGATCGAGGAAGGGCTCGTGGACGGCAAGCGGTTCGTTCAGGTTGGCATTCGCGGGCCGATGTACGGGGAGGATGACTTCGACTTCCACCGGCAGCATGGCATCACGGTGGTCGATATCGATCAAGTGAAGGAAAAGGGCGTCGCGTGGACGGTCGACCGCATCCACGCGGTCGCGTCGGGGCCGGCTTACGTCACTTTCGACATCGACGCCGTCGATCCCGCGTTTGCGCCCGGCACGGGAACGCCGGAAGTGGGCGGTCTCTCGAGCCACGAGGCTCAGCGCCTGGTGCGCGGCCTGGCGGGTCTCTCGCTCGTGGGCGGCGATATCGTCGAGGTCGCGCCGCCGTTCGACGGGCCGGGTCAGATCACCGCGCTCCTGGCCGCGAACATCATGTTCGAGCTGCTGTGCGTGATGGCTGGTGGAGCTGCCAGGACGTGATTCGGAATTAGGGATTCGCATGAAGCGATTGACGATTGGCCTACTGTTTCTCGCGATTCTGGGACCGTTCGTTGCTGCGGCGACCCTCCCCCGGATCATTACTCGTGGGGCGCCCGTCGCGAGCCTGCTTGCGGCGTCACCGGTCCGGTATCGCGTGAGCTTTCCCGAGCCGCAACACCGATGGATGCAAATCGAAGCGACGTTCCCGGATGTGGAGACCGAGACGCTCGAGCTGCGGATGAGCCGCTCGTCGCCGGGGCGCTACTCGCTGCACGACTTTGCGAAGAATGTGTACGACGTGCATGTTTTTGGGTCGGATCTGCGCGAGCTGCCGGCGACGCGGCCGGACCCATCCGGGTGGAACGTCCGCGCCCACGGCGGCAGAGTGACGGTCAAGTACAAGATTTACGGTGATCGTGTGGACGGCACATACCTGGCGGTCGATTCGACCCACGCGCACATCAACATTCCCGCGGCGATGATGTGGGCGCATGGTTTCGACGATCGTCCCATCACGATTGCCTTCGATCAGCCTGACGGGCTGACGTGGCGAGTCGCGACGCAGCTCCATGCCGGAGCCTCGCCGCTCGAGTTCACCGCTGCCAACCTTCAGTACTTCATGGACAGCCCCGTTGAGTTCGGTCAGATTGCGCTGCGGGAGTTCACCGCCGACGGGCGGCGCTTCCGGGTCGCCCTGCACCACACGGGCACCGACGCCGATCTGGACCGCTTTGTGAAAGACGTGGAGCGGATCGTTCGCGAAGAAGAAACGATTTATGGAGAGTTCCCGGAATACGAGCCAGGAGCATACACCTTTCTCGCCGACTATGTGCCGTGGGCGGAGTTCGACGGGATGGAACATCGCAACAGCACCGTGATCACCGGGCGCTCATCGCTCGCGCGCGACAGCCGCGACGTGCTGGACACCGTGGCGCACGAATTCTTCCATTGCTGGAATGTCGAGCGGATACGCCCGAAGGGCCTTGAACCGTTCGATTTCGATCGCGCGAACCTGTCGGGCGAGCTGTGGCTGGCGGAGGGGTTCACGCAGTACTACGGTCCGCTTGTGCTCCAGCGATCCGGTTTCGCCGACCTGCCCGCGACGACGAACGTGCTCAATAGCCTGGTCGACGGCGTGACGCTCGAAGCAGGGCGGTCGGTCAGATCGGCGAAAGAGATGAGTCAGATGGCGCCGTTCATCGACGGCGGGCGCCCCGTGGACCGCACGAATTGGTCGAATACGGTTATCTCGTACTACCCGTTTGGTGCCGCGATCGCGCTCGCGATGGATCTCTCGCTGCGCGAGCGCGGGAACGGGAGCGTGTCGCTCGATGACTTCATGCGGGCAATGTGGCGCAAGTACGGACGGCCCGGCGGCAGCCGCGAAGGCTACGTCGATCGGCCGTACACCATCGAGGACGCCGAGACGACGCTGGCCGAAGTAAGCGGCGACCGGGCGTTTGCTCGCGATTTCTTCGCCAAGTACATCCAGGGGCACGAGGTGGCTGATTATGCGCGGCTCCTCGCGCGTGCGGGGTTCGCGATCCGCCGGCCAAACCAGGGTCGCGCATGGCTCGGCGATGTGCGACTCGATTTTCGTGACGGCATGAACGCTCCAGGGACGAGGGGCGGCAGTGCCGGGGCCTCCTCCGGCCAACGCGCCCGGATAGTATCGCTCGTGTCGCCTACCTGGCCCCTCTATGCATCGGGCCTCGAACAGGATGATCAGCTCGACCGGATCGATGGGCAGCAGATCCATGCTGACACGGATGTCGCTGCCGTGCTCGCCCGACACAAACCAGGAGACTCTGTGACGATTGCGTTCGTCGATCGGAGCGGGAGCGCGAAAACGGCATCGATCACGCTGGCGAGCAATCCGCATGTCGAGGTCGTGCCCGCGGAGGCGGCGGGCGGCCTCACGGCGGAGCAGCGAGGGTTCCGCGATCGCTGGCTGAAGTCGCGCGTGGCGCTCGTTGCTCGATAATTAGGTCTATGGCGATTCCGTGGCTCCGCATCCTCGACGCGGCTCTCGGCATTCACGATCTCGTTCGAGTCCGGAGGGACCCGGCGGTTGCCGCAGGCGGCCTTGAGTCGCAGTCGCTCGCCCGCGAAAGCGGGGCGGTCGGCGGCCTCGAGGCCCGTCTCGCGGGAGTGATCGTCGCTTCGCTGAAGGAGGCATTCGCTCGCGATACGAGGCGCCTGGAGCTCGAGCGCCAGCAGATCGAGGCGGAGCGGCGCCGCATGGAGCGCGCGCTGCAGCTCGAGCTGTTGCGTCAGGCCGGCGATCGCGAGATCGGGCGGCTGCGGCTCGTGACCGGGCTCGCGGCCGCGAGTTTTCTTGGCACGCTGCTGTTCGCCCCCCGCTTCATGAGCGCCGGAAGTTGGTGGGGGACCAAGCTGATGCTCGCTGGAGGATGGGCGCTTCTGTTGGGCGCGATCGCACAGTCGTTCGCCGCGCAGTCGGCGGTCGCGCGCGCGTTGCAACGTTCACTGCAGGGCCCTGTGCTGCCAGGAGAATCGGCGGAGGATTTCGACGCATTAGGGGCTGCCGCGCACTTTCCCCGGACGAGTGACGTGGCCCCGTGGCTAATCGTCGCGGGCCTGGCCCTGGTCGGGATGTCACTGATTCTGTCGTAGCTCGCGGTGTGGGCTGGCGGCTCATCATCCGCCGTTTGCCGCTCGAAATATCACGCCGGGGGCGAGCTTGGAGTCGGGGTCCAGCGCCCGCTTGACGGCACGCATGGCTTCGATACCGTCGGGGCCATAAAGCTCGCGGAGGAGCTCATGCTTGATCGGATTCCGGCCGACGCCATGCTCCGCAAGCGGAGATCCACCAAGCCGGATCGCTTCCTGACCCACTCGCCGGATCGCTTCTTTTCCT
Source organism: Vicinamibacterales bacterium (assembly GCA_035510155.1). Classification (GTDB taxonomy): domain Bacteria; phylum Acidobacteriota; class Vicinamibacteria; order Vicinamibacterales; family CAVVIG01; genus DATKHR01. Next base: position 22,480 of record DATKHR010000088.1, on the reverse strand, counting down.
GACTCCACATCGGCACGCGACCTCGGGATCACGTTGGGGTGCAGGTTGCCGTCCGAGATGTGTCCCCAGACGGCGCCGTCGAGCCGCCGTGTCGTGAACTCTTCGTCACAGAGAGCGAGCAGCTGGCCGATCCGGTCGAACGGGACGACCACGTCAGCAGCGGTCTTTGCGATGCTGTCGTCGACCGTCGACTTGGCGCGTCCGACGCGCAGGTTGACGGCGGCGGGCACGGCCTCGCGAAGCCCGACGAGTTGTGCGGCGCGCCGTTCGTCCCCTGGCACGGCGATCTCGACGCGCTCCAGCACGGCGCACTCGTCCAGGGCACGACAGAAACGGGCGAGAGGCGTGTCGATCTCACGGAAACGGCCGATCTCATCGAACGCCTGCGCATCTGTCGTGCCCGAGGGCAGCTCGAGCGTGACCAGGAGGACCATGTCAGCCCGAGGGATCGCCACACCAAACGAACGGTCCGCCCGGTCTTCCCGCAGCAGCGCCAGGCATCGCGCGTCCATGTGCTCGATGGCGGCGATGTCCATCCCACGCGGATCGCCCGAGCGCCGGGTCTCGATCGCGGCGCGCCTGATCACGTCAACAAACGCGATCGCGTCCCGCCGTCTATCGAACGGCACGAGCGCAAGACACGGCGCCGGGCGGTCGGGCAGGATGCGAAGCGCCACCTCGGTGATGACGCCGAGCGTGCCCTCGGAGCCGACAAACAGGTCGACGAGATCCATTTCCGGCTCGGCGAAATAGCCGGCCGATAGTTTTGGGACGGCAGGCATGCGGTAGCGCGGGATCGGAACTCGCGCGACCCGATCCGACAGCTCGATGTCGAAATAGCCGTCTGGGTGAGCGCGCGTCTCACCGCGCTCGAGATCCAGCACGTCGCCGTTTGCCAGCACCACGGTCAGCCCGCGCACCCAGGCACGCGTGGTCCCGTACTTGAACGTCGCGGCGCCGGCAGCGTTGGTCGCGGCAATACCGCCGACGCAGGCGCCCATGAAGGTCGGCACCGGCGGGTAGTGCCTCCCGTTTTGCCGCAGGGCGGCGTCGAGATCGGTCAGCGTGACGCCGGCCTGCGCGCGAACGTGGTCGCGGTAGATTCGCACGATCCGATTCATGCGCGACGTCGCGATGACCACGTCGCCCATCGGCGTTGCGCCTCCCGTCAACGACGATTGCGCCCCGACAGCGAGCACGGAGCTCGATGCGCGAAGGATCCGCGCAACGCCGGCCTCCGTCGCGGGCGTTGCGATGGCTTGCGGATGACCGCCTGGAAAATGTGCGGCGTCTTCCTTGAACGCTGCTAGGACATCCGGATCGGTTCGCAGCGTGACCAGTTCGGCATCTTCAAATCCGTCGGCTTCTCTCCGAGGTCCTCGAGGTGACCGCGCGCGGATGGAATGTGTCGACATCTGCGCACGTTATAGTACCGGTCTTGTCATTGAAGCGACTCTGCCACGATCTTCAGGGGCCAGGGCGGCATGAGCGGCGTGGAGCAGACTATTCTCTACTGCGTCATCACGCGACTGGAGATCGGCGGAGGCAAGGCCGTCGTGCCGCGGCCTCCATTGAAACCAGCGCGGTCTCCGTGTAATCTGCCGCCAGCATCGTCAAATCCGGCTCAATACCAGGATCATTCCGGGAGTTGCTTCATGAGGCTGGTTCGATTCGTCTTCCTTGTGGCCGTGCTTGTTGCCGTCATCGGGGGACCGACGGCTGTCGGTCGCGTGGACCAGGCGCTCTCGTCTCCGTCGAGCGCGCCGGGCAAGAGTCCATTCGACGCGCTGCATTTTCGTCCGATCGGGCCCGCATCCATGTCAGGGCGCATCGCCGATCTGGCGGTGTACGAGGCCAATCCGGCGATCTACTACGTCGGCGCGGCCCACGGCGGCGTCTGGAAGACCACGAATGCGGGCACGACATTCGAGCCCGTCTTCGAGCAGGTCGGCATGATGTCGATTGGGGACGTGACCGTCTCGCAGAGCAACCCGGATCTCGTCTGGGTCGGGACGGGCGAGTCGAACAACCGTCAAAGCACCGGTTGGGGCGACGGCGTCTACAAGTCAACGGATGGCGGCAAGACGTTCACCAACATGGGGCTGCGGACGTCGCGCGCCATCAACCGCATCGTGATCGACCCGCGTGACAACGACGTGGTGTTCGTGGCCGCGACCGGAAGCCTGTGGGGCCCCGGAGGCGAGCGTGGCGTCTACAAATCGACCGACGCCGGCCGGACCTGGAAGCCCGTTCTCAAGGTGGACGACGACACCGGCGCCAACGATCTCGTGATGGATGCGACCAATAACCAGATCCTCTATGCGTCGATGTACCAACGTCGCCGAAGCGCGTGTTGCATGAACGGAGGCGGGCCCGGCAGCGGGTTGTGGAAATCGACCGACGGCGGCGAGCACTGGACTCAGATTAAGGGCAGCGGCTTCCCGGATGGTCCCCTCGGCCGAATCGGCGTCGATGTCTATCGGAAGCGGGGCAACATTCTCTACGCGCTCGTTGAAGGCCCTGCGCCGGCGCCGACCGGAGGCCGCGGCGGCCGCGGTGGCGCACCGGAACCCGACGAGGCGCCGCCGCCACCTCCCGGGCGGAGCAATTTCTCGACGGCGGTCACCAACATCGCGAGCGGCCTGTATCGATCGGATGATGGGGGAGCGACCTGGAAGAAGGTGAATGACGAGAACCCTCGTCCGATGTACTTCAGCCAGGTCAGGGTGGACCCGACCGATGCCGATGTCGTGATCTATGCCGGCGTCAAGCTCCATCTCACGACCGACGGTGGAAAGCGTGTCAATAACAACGCCACGACCTCGATCCATGACGATGTGCATGCGATCTGGATCGATCCGATGAACCCCCAACATGTGATCATCGGCACCGATGGCGGCGTGGCCGTCAGCTGGGATCAGACCAGGACGTGGAACTTCGTGCACAATCTGCCAGTCGGGCTCTTCTATCACGTCAGCGTGGACAACGCGACACCGTACAACATCTGCGGAGGCATGCAGGACAACTACGCCTGGTGCGGTCCGAGCGCCGTCCGCGGCGCCGCGGGCATCGCCGGCTTCCATTGGTACACCGTGCAGGGCGGCGATGGTTTCGTCGCGCTACAGGATCCGACCGATTTCCGGGTTGCCTACAGCGAGTCGCAGGATGGCAACATGGTACGGCTCGATCGCGTCACCGGGGAATCCATCTCGATGCGGCCGCAGGCGCCGGCGGGCGAGCCGCCGCTCAGGTGGAACTGGGACACGCCGCTCGTGATGTCGCCGCACAATCCGAGCATCATTTACGCCGCGGCCAACAAGGTATACCGGTCTTCGAATCGCGGGCTGACGTGGGAGGTCATCGGCACCGACATCACGACCAACGCCAACCGCGACGACATCGTCACGATGGGCGTCAAGGGAAGCGACGTCGCGATCGCGAAAAACGACGGCATTCAAGCGTGGCCGACCATCGTCTCACTCGCGGAATCGCCGAAACGTGCCGGCCTGCTCTATGCCGGAACCGACGATGGGAACGTGCAGGTGTCACGGGAAGGCGGGCGGTCGTGGACGAATGTCACCGGGAATATTCCGAATCTGCCAAAGGGCATCTGGGTGTCGGAAGTCGCGCCCTCCCGCTTCGATGAGGCGACTGTCTATGCGACGTTCGACGGTCATCGGCAGAATGATTTCGAGACGTATGTCTATGTGAGTCATGACTACGGGCAGTCGTGGCAGTCGACGGCGGGGAATCTCAAAGGTGAGGTGGTCAAAACGCTCACCGAGGACCAGAGGAACGCCGATGTGCTGTATATCGGCGCGGAGACCGGCCTGTTCGTGTCGATCGACCGCGGCAGGAGCTGGGCGCGCGTCAAGGCCAATCTCCCGATGGTGCGGATCGATGAAATCACCATTCAGCCGCGGGACAACGCGATGGTGCTCGCGACGCATGGGCGCGCCTTGTGGATTCTGGACCACCTCGAACCGATCCAGGAGTACGCCGCAGCTCAGGGCGCTGGTGGGGACGCGAAGCTGTTTTCCCCGCCCCCGTACGCGACGTATCGACGGCCGGCGCGCGATCGTAACTACGAGTTCTGGGGCGATCAGATTTTCTACGGCGAGAACCCGCCGCAAGCCGCCGTGCTCTCATGGATCAACAAGAAACCCGTTGAGGACGTCAAGCTGAGAGTCACAGATGCAGCCGGCCGCCAGGTTCGTGAGATTTCGGGCCCCGTGCTCGCCAACAGCAACAAGCCGGGCATTCAGACCGCATGCTGGGATCTGCGCGTGCCGCCGGCGCCGGCGCCTCCCGCTCCGGCCGGCCGCGGCCAGGCCGCGGGCGAGACAGGAGGGCCAGGAAGGGCCGGAGGAGCAGGAAGGGCAGGAGGGGAAAGACAGGAGGCACAGGGGACGGGGGGGCCTGGCGGGCAGGGCCCGAATCAGGAGACTAGCCCCTTTGGCGCGGGTTGCCCGGCCGTGCCGACCGGCGGTGGCGGGGGCGGCTTTGGCTTTGGCGGAGCCGGAACATTGGGTCCGCTAGTGCTTGCAGGCGTCTACAAGATTGAGCTCGTCGTAGACGGCAAGGTCGCCGACAGCAAGACCCTGCGCGTGAACGACGATCCGGAAGTCGTTCTCACGTCCGCCGAGCGCAAGCGCCAGTACGACGCGGCGATGGAGCTGCACGCGTTGCAGGGACGTGTCACGGACGCGTCGGCCGCTCATGCGTCGCTGACGCGTCAGCTCAATCAACTGGCCACCGATCTGGCCGGCCGTACCGACATCCCGGCCGATGTGAAGGCCTCGTTCGACGCGGTCAAGAAAGACATCGATGCCCTTGCGCCGAAACTGACGCAGCCGGCAGGCCGGGGCGGAGGCGGCGGTGGACGCGGCAACACGGAGAGCCTTCCCGCGAAGATCGGTCAGGCCAAGGGCGCGCTGATGGGCGGAATGGTTGTCGGCGAGCAGACGACCAACACAGCCAGCGAGGCGAGGGCACAGGCGCCGAAGGCAATCGCCGATCTCAACGCAGTCATCGCGAAGGCGTCCTCGCTCAGCACGTCGCTGGCGCGCTACAACCTGACGCTCACCGTGCCTCAGCCGGTCAAGGCTCCGGACATCGCGCCGGCGCGGAAAACCACGAGCGGGGGGCGGTAACCTGGCGTGATCAGTGCCTCACCGAGTGCTCGTCCTGTCCAGGCATGCGGGTGAGTATTGCCGTCTGATCGAGGCGGCCTGCCTGCCGGATCTCGACGTCGTCTCGGCCACGCATCCGTCGGGGCTGCCGGCCTCGGCGAGCACATGCGATATCGTATTCGGGGAGCCGTCGCTCGTGGCGAAGGCGCTTCCGGTCCTGCCAGCGGTGCGCTGGGTGCAGGCGACGTGGGCCGGCGTCGAGCCGCTTCTCGATCCGGCGCTCCGCCGCCGGGCTGGTCAGGATTACATCCTGACGAATGCGCGAGGAGTGTTCGGCGCGTTGATGTCCGAATACGTGTTCGGCTACATGCTGGCGCACGAGCGGCGCATCTTGGAAAAGTATGACGCGCAGAAGGAGAGGCGCTGGGACTCCAGACCGCCGGGCACGTTGCGGGGCAAGCGTCTCGGGCTGCTGGGCGTCGGGACGATCGGCGCCGCCCTTGCGCGGACGGCCAAACACTTCGGGATGGCGGTGAGAGGGTACACGCGCGCCAGCGAGAGTTGCGACGCGGTAGACGAGTATTTTCATAGCGACGATCGGGCCGGCGGTCATGGCCGCCGATCCCTCAATGCGTTCGCGGCGGATCTGGACTACCTTGTCTCGGTCGTCCCTGATACGGCCGCGACGCGAGCATTGGTCGACGAACAGCTGCTGACGGCGCTACCGCCACGAGCCGTCTTCATCAATCCGGGTCGTGGATCAGTCGTCGACGAAGCGGCGCTTGCACGAGCGCTCTCGAGCGGCCGGCTGGCGGCTGCCGTGCTCGATGTCCTTCAGACCGAGCCGCTGCCGGCCGATCATGTGCTGTGGCGGACGCCGAATGTGATGATCACCTCACACACGGCGGCGCTCAGTGCGCCGGCGGATATCGCCCCGTTGTTCGTGACCAACTACCAGCGGTTCGTGGCCGGGGGGCCATTAATATATTGTGTCGACGTCGAGCTTGGGTACTAACGGGGTCCTGAACGTGACCATGACTGCGGACGACACGCTCATGCTCGCCTCGGCCGGTGACGCGGCGGCCGTCGCAGCGCTCCTCACGGCTGCCGCGAATCACCTCAGTGCCGTCTACGGAGAAGGGCATTGGTCGCGCGAGTCGACGGAGCGTGGCGTCCTCAATGCGATGCGGACCTCGCGCGTTTTCGTCGCCAAGCGCGGCGATCGGGCGATCGCGACGCTCGCGTTGACCACGAAGAAGCCCTGGGCGATCGATACAGCCTGGTTTACCCCGTGTGCGAGAGCGCTGTACCTGCTCTCGATGGCGGTCGATCCCGAGCTCCAGCGCTTAGGGATCGGGCGCCACGCGGTCGAGCAGGCGTTGGCGATCGCCCGGGAGTGGCCGGCGGACGCCGTGCGCCTCGACGCGTACGACGCGGAGGCCGGCGCGGCCGGATTCTATGCGTCATGCGGCTTCCGCGAGGTAGGGCGAGTCGTCTACCGTCACGTGCCGCTCGTCTATTTCGAGCGCCTGTTCTAGTCATGCCCACTGCTGGTCCGCGCCTCGTCGTCACCGACTCCCTCGGCCGGCGGATTGTGAACATCGACAAGCCGCTGTTCACCATCGGGCGCCGGACTGAAACGGATTTGCGACTCCCGGGCGCGGATATCTCACGGCTCCACGCCGAGATTGCTCTCGACCGCGACAGCGGCGCCTGCGTCATTCGTGACCGGGAGTCGCGATTCGGCACATTCGTCAACGGAGAGCGCATCGCCGAGCGCACGCTCGCCCCCGGCGACCAGATTCGTTTCGGCCAGTCCGACGACACGGCAATCGTCTTCGTGGTCGACGACGAGGCGCCGTCGGTCGAGCGGAGCGCGGTTCTCGCCGCCGCGGAGCTGCGCCAGATGGCGGCGCTCCTCGAAGGCTTGCGCGCGCTCGGCTCCGGCCGCGTCCTCGACGACGTCCTGGCGCTCGTGCTCGATCTGGCCATCGAAGTCACGGGCGCGGAGCGCGGGTTCATCATGCTGGCGAACAGGGAGCGGGCGCTCGAATTCAGGCTCGCGCGCGGACGCGGGCGGGTGACGTTGTCGGGCCGGACATTCGAGACCAGCCGCAAGATTCCCGAAGCGGTGTACGCCGCCGGTCAACAGCGAATCGTGGAAGACCTGCTTGACGGAGACGTCGCCCAACTCCACGCCGGCACCATCGCGCTCGGCATCCGGCACGTGCTCTGTACCCCGCTCCGGCTCGTGCGCTATGTGGAGCGCGCCGAACAGAAAGGCGCGGACGAGGTCATCGGCGTCCTGTATCTCGACAGTCGGGAGCGCGGCACGCTGCGCTCCACGCCGGCGCAGCAGGCCCTCGAGACCCTGTCCGCCGAAGCCGCGATCGCGATTGAGAACGCGCGGTTGTATCGCGAGGCGCTCGACAAAGCCAAGTTCGAGCAGGAGCTGAAAGTCGCCGCGGCGATTCAGCAGTCGCTCCTGCCGACGCCCGTGCGCCAGGGTCCATTCTTCGCAACGGCTGCCGCCTCCATCGCCTGTCGCGCCGTTGGCGGAGACTTCTTCGACTACGTCGATCTCCCTTCGGGCGGTTTCGGCTTCATCGTCGGCGACGTCGCCGGCAAAGGATCGCCCGCAGCGCTTCTGGCAGCCGCCGTCCTCGGAATGTTCAGCGCTGAAGCCATGCATCAGCCCGGCCCCGCGTCCGTCATCACCCGCCTCAATCACGGCCTGTTCCGCCGCGCGATCGAGTCGCGCTTCCTGACGACGTTCTACGGCATCGTGGGCCGGGACGGAGACTTCACCTATTGCAATGCCGGCCACAACGCTCCGATTCTCGTGTCGGCGTCGGGGATTCGCCGCCTCGACACCGGCGGGATGGTGCTGGGCGTCTTCGAGAACGCGCAATTTGACGAGGAGACGATGGCGCTCCAGCCGGGGGACATCGTCGTCGCCTTCAGCGACGGCGTGACGGAAGCGCTGAATCCCGCCGGCGACGAGTTCACCGACGATCGATTGCTGGCGTCGGTCCGTGCCCACCAGAGCAAGTCACCGGAGGCCCTCGTCGAAGGGCTGCTCGCGGACGTACGGGCTTTCTGCGGCGACGCGACCCAGAGCGACGATCTGACGATTGTCCTCGTGCGCTACGACGGCTGATACGAAGCGAGCGCCATGAAATTCGCCCCGGAATACGTCGCGTGCGTTCTCAACGAGAACTTCGAGGACGCCAAAGAGCTCTTTCTCGCGCCGCTCATCGCGATCAACTACGCCCACCTCGTCATGCTCGTGGAGCAGGGCATTGTCCCGCGCGCCGATGGCAGGCGGGTTCGCGACGCGCTCGATTCCATTTCGCGAGACGACGTCCAACGCGTGACGTACGACGGGACCTACGAGGATCTGTTCTTCTATGTCGAGCGCCTGCTCGTCCAAGCCTGCGGTCCAGGAAACGAGGACGTGGCCGGCCGGCTGCACACTGCACGATCGCGCAACGACATCGATATGACGATGTACCGGATGCGGCAGCGCGATTTGATCCTCGGGCTGATCGCGGCGACCTTCGATCTGCGCCGATCGCTCCTGGACGTGGTCGATCGGCACCGCGAGACCGTGCTCGCGGTCCATACCCATACGCAGCGGGCCCAACCGACGACCGTTGCGCACTACTTGCTTGCGGTCATCGAGCAGGCCGAACGCGACGGAGCGCGGCTGAAGAGCGCGTACGACCGTACGAACCGCAACCCATTGGGCTCGTGCGCCATCACCGGGACCGGCTTTCCGATCGACCGACAGTTGACATCCGATCTGCTCGGTTTTTGCGGGCCGACGGGGAATACGTACGGGAGCATCGCGACGGTTGACTACCTCTTGGAATCGACGTCCGCTGCGTCGGTGCTGCTCGTCGGATTGGGCCGGTTCCTTCAGGACCTGCTGCTCTGGTGCACGGCCGAATTCAACTATGTCCGGCTGGGCGATGGCTTCGTGCAGACGAGCAGCATCATGCCGCAGAAGAGAAACCCGGTCGCCTTCGAGCACGCCCGCGCGATCGGCAGCAAGGCGCTGGGGCAGGCGCAGGGGATCGTGGCCTGCGTGCACAACACGCCGTTCGGCGACATCGTCGATACCGAGGACGATCTCCAGCCGCTCGTCTTCGCGACTTTTCGCGACGCGACGCGTGCGGTGAAGCTCGTGGCGGCGGCAATGGCAACGGCTGAATTCGATGCGGCCAGGCTTGAGGCTCGCGCGGCCGATGGTTGGACGACGCTGACCGAGCTGGCGGACACACTCGTGCGGGATCACCGTATGCCGTTCAGGACGGCCCATGCGATTGCGGCGCGATTGATCACGGGACGCCAGCACGATCGGGCGCGCCCGCTGGCCGATCTGCTCGCGGCCGCGTCGCGGGATCTTGCCGGCGAGCCGGTGTCGTACTCGGAGCGAGCGTTGGAGGAGATTCTCAGTCCGCGGCACTTCGTCGAAGTCCGGATGACACTCGGCGGGCCCGCACCCAGCGAAACCGCGCGGGCTGCGGAAGCCTCACGGTTGCAGCTCGCCGCCGACGAGGCATGGTGGCAGAGCGCGACGCGAGCGCTGGCCGACGCAGAGCGACGCCTTCGCGAACGGAGCGCGCAGTTGTGAAACCTGTGACGGTTGATGGCGAGTGGCTGATGGCACGTGCCTGATGGCGCGTAGATGACGGCCGGGGGTTGATGGCGTCGACCTATCTCAGGGTGCTCGTTCTCGAAGCGGTGATTATCGCGGTCCTCTGGGCTTTCGGGCAGCTGTTTTCGTGACGACCCTCGACTGGTTCGTCGTCGCCGCGTATATCGGCTGGATTGTCGTCGATGGGCTACGCCGGTCGAAGGGTACCGACCGGGTCGACGGATATTTCCTGGCGAACCGCTCGCTGCCGTGGTGGGCCGTTGGATTGTCCGTGATGGCGACGCAGATGAGCGCCGTCACGCTGGTCGCCACCACGGGGCAAGGGTATCTCACCGGGCTGCGGTTCGTTCAGTTCTACTTCGGCCTGCCGCTCGCAATGATCCTGTTGTCGGTGACCGTGGTGCCGTTCTTCACACGCGCTCAGGTTTACACGGCATACGAGTACCTCGAGCGCCGGTTCGACGCGCGGACGCGGTCGCTCACCAGCTTCATTTTTCTGATGGGGCGCGCCGCCTCGCTCGGCGTCACGCTCGCGGCGCCAGCCGTCGTGATGTCCGCGATTCTCGGCTGGAGGCTGCCGGTCACCGTGCTGGTGATCTGCGTGCCGATGATCGTTTACACGACAATCGGCGGCGTACAGGCGGTCGCGTGGACGGATGTCAAGCAGATGTTTTTCGTGGTGGGCGGCATGGTGGCCGCCGTAGCGATTCTCCTTCACGGGATCCTGCAGCATGTCACGGTCGGCCAGGCCCTGGAGCTCGCCGGCGCGACGGACCGGTTGAAAGCGGTCGACTTCACATTCGATCCGAAAGAAACCTACACGTTCTGGTCAGGGATGATCGGCGGCCTCTTTCTGATGCTGGCGTATTTCGGGTGCGATCAGAGCCAGGTGCAGCGCTATCTGACGGCGAAGTCGATCGGCGAGGCGCGTCAGTCGCTGCTGATGAGCGCGTACGTCAAGATTCCGCTGCAGCTTCTCATCCTGGTGACCGGCGTGCTGGTGTTCGTCTTCTATCTCTTTCAGACGCCGCCGATGCTCTTCAACCGCGCGTACGACGCCGAGATCGCCGCGAGCCCCCGCGCTGCCGAATACGTCCGGTTGCAGCAGGACTTCGACCGCGAATTCGCGGCACGGCGGGAAGCGGCCGCCCGCCACGACCGCCGCGCGTTTCTCGCGAGCGATGCGCGCGTCAAGGACATTCGGGACCGCGCCGTGGGCATCGTGCAGCAAGCGACGGGCGACCAGCGGTACACCGATGTCAACTATGTATTTCCGACGTTCATCACCACGCGGATGCCGGTGGGTCTCGTTGGCCTGATGGTCGCGGCCATTTTCGTCGCGGCGATGTCGGCGAGCGGCGGCGAACTCAATGCGCTCGCGACCGCGACCATCATCGACTTCTACCGGCGGCACTGGGTCCCCGACGCGCCCGACGCGCACTATTTGCGCGTCTCAAAGCTCGCGACGGTCGCCTGGGGTCTCCTCGCCTGCGTGGTCGCGATTTACGCCGCGAACCAGGGATCGTTGATCGAGGTCGTCAACCGATACGGGTCCTTCTACTATGGCTCCCTGCTCGGCGTGTTCATCCTCGCGATCTTGACGAAGCGCGCCACGGCGGCGGGGGCGTTCTGGGGTCTCTTTGCGGGCGTGGCGGTCGTGCTGACCGTGGCCTGGACGCTCCCGATCGCGTTCCTGTGGCACAACGTGATCGGCGCGGTCGTCGTTGTGCTCGTGGGGATGGCGATCAGTCTTTTCAGGACTTCTTCCGGCTGAGACTGCTCAGGCGATGGCCGGCTTTCGTCGCGCCCGCACCCGCCACAACGTGGCCACGACGATCAACGCGGCGCACCCCTCCACATACACCTTCTCCGCGTCGATGAAATCGACCGGCCGATTCTGCAGGAGCGGATCGGCGAGCGTGCCGTGCACGTAGAAGACAGCTGCGGCAGCATAGGCCGTGTAATGCAGTTGCTTCCAGCGATGGCGGCCGAACACGCGGCGGAAATAGGAAGTCAGCACGATGAAGGCGACAAGGTAGAACCCGATCGCGCCGAGCGTGTTCTCGAACGGCTGTGTGGGAGACCACACGGGCGCGAAGATGTCGAACAGCCGGAAACCGGCGGTCGATGACAAGAGCAGGATCAGCGGATGTGTGAATGCGGTCGCGAGACCGATGTAGCCCAGCCAGTTGTGGAACGTGAAAAGCTTCAAGCGCCGGCGTGGCCATTTCCGGACCGGGTTGTAGCCAACCGAAAGCAGCAGGCCAATCAGAATCTGCGCTGTGAAAATGCCAACTGCGACGAGACCGAACACGGAAGAAACGTCTATCGCAGTTGGCACGGAAAGCTGGATTTATTTTGAAGAAGTGACGACGAAGTCCTTGAAGTAGCTGGTGGTGTCGGTCTTGGCCCAGAGGCCCACTCTCCCTGAGACCGGTGGCTGGAGGACCGGGTTGTTCGCCGGGATGAGATCCGGATGAGGCGCGGCGCCGCCGCGCCCAGGGCTGGGTGTGCTCCCCAGCGTGTACTCGAGCGCGACCTCGCCATCGAGCCACGCCTTGAAATCGGTGCGGTTCGCGCCATCAGGCGCGTCGACCGCCATCTTCAGCTCGTGCCACTGCGCGCGGTCGGGCACGAACTTTTTGGCGCGATCGCTGAATCGCACGTTGCGTCGGATCCCGTTGTGAAACTCCCAGAGCGCGACGTTGTTCTCGGTGTCGTTGTAGCGGACGGCCAGCCAGTCGCCGTTGGGCTTCAGGTTGAAGAGAATGCCTGAGGCGCGGTCGGCGTCGCCGGCAATCGTCTTGAACTTGACGCTGATCGTGCCCGTCGAGAAGTTGTCGAGGCCCTTGAGCACGGCGACCGGGAAGTACGCGAATTGTTTCGCGTTGTCCATCAGCTCTTCGTTCGACGTGCCGTACAGCTTGCGCGCGCTTTCGATCAGGAGCTTCGTGGGGTTGTCCTTGCTTGCGACCCAGGGGCGGCCGTCGACCATGATCACTTTGTCGCCGGCGTCCTGGACGACCGTCCAGGTACCCACCATGGGCTCGAACGTCACCGGCGCGCGGCCGACCTGTTCTTTGCTCAGGTCGACTTTGAGCCGAGCGGCCAAGAGACTGGTTGCGACGAGCGCGGGCGCCAGTGCCAGAGTGTTCATCGAACGCGTCATCTTTCACTCCCTGAACGTGTGAGCAATCCGTTACTCGCTGGACGTGTGAGCAGTCCGCCGGCCACGACTAATGCTGGCCACACACCGTAAAAGACCGCTGCGGCGCCGCGCGGCGGCACGGCGAGCGGGTGGCCACGGAACACATCGCGGTCGATCTCGGCAGGGGGCACCGCGCCCGCGAGCGCGAAGATCGTCTCGAGCACGCTCTCCCCCGTGGTGGCGCGGCTCATCGCCCGGCGTCCTCCAAGCTCATACCAGATCTCGCCGTACTGGGACGCCGTTTGTTCGAACAGGCCGGTTGTCGTGGCGGCGATGTACTGCACCTGCAGCCTCGGCATCACACGGCGCAGCTTCGACAGCGCGCGACGCTCGAGGTCGACTCGCCGCGGATCTTCGGCGGCGAGGTGTGCTTCGATCCGCAGGGGCTCGTGAATCTGTCTCAATACGGCTTCGTCCGCTCTCGAGAAGGAATTCGCGCGATTCTCCGATGCGTCCCAGCTGGCCGTCGCGAACGCCGATGCGAACATGACCGCCGCGGCAAGCGCGCCGGCTGCGGTGGATTCGTAGATACGGCGATCGACGGCGATCCCCAGGCGCGTCCAGATCGCGGCCAGGGTCAGGCCGAGGACCGTAAGGGTCGCGGCAACGAGCATGACGTCGAGCCGCACCAGGCCATGCTGGAATTCGGCCACCATCGAGGTCGGGGTGTAGCTCGCGAGGCGCTCCCAGATCCCGCCTTGCACGGCGGCGATGAAGCTGATGACCCATGTGCCTACCGTTACTGTCAGCGTCAGGATCGCGGCCGTCGACGGATGCTCGCTGACGGCGGCGGCTGCGGCGGCCAGGGCGATGGTGAGCGCGCCATTCAGCATATGGCCCGTGGCGACGGCAAGGAGCTCGGGCGGATAGATCGAGCCGCCATAGCTGCGCCACATCATGATGGCGACGACCGGCGGAAGGAGCGCGATCGTCCAGCCGGCGAGCAGGACGACAGCTTTGGCGGTCATGCGCGCCATCGACGACATGGAATGCTGCAGCTCCAACTTCAGCGCGCCGCTCCGGCGGTCGCCGGCGACGATGCGGATGGCGACGAAGGGGAGCATGAACGCGGCAGCGATCTCGCACGCGCTGAAGGTCGGTGCCCAGACGCCAATCAGAGGCGAGAACGCCTCGCCGACGCCGACGGCGGTCCCGTTCATCCCACTGAGCTCCGCGTACGTGCGCACGGCGGCGATGAACGACATGCCGACGAGCGGTCCCATGGCAAGCAGGAGCACCCACCACGCGCGGGATGCGACCAGAGCGCGCCATTCCTTGGCGAGAATCCAGCGCCAGGCGCCCTCAGGTGAGCGCAAGAAAGATCTCCTCGAGATCGGTGCCGGCGCTCACTTCCGCGCGCGACGCGGCCAGCCGGGCGAGGTCGTCGAGCGTGCCTTCGCCGCGAGTCCGGCCGCCGCTCAAAAGGACGAAACGATCGCACACGCGGGCTGCGTCGCTGATCTGGTGGATCGAGAGAACCATCGTGCGGCCCGCTGCAGCGTAGTGTCGGAGCGTCTGGGCGATCTCGCGTGTCTGCCGAAGGTCCAGCCCCTCGAAGGGTTCATCGGCGAGCAGGATGGGCTGCGGCGTGAGGAGCCCGACGGCCAGCAGCGCCCGTTTGCGTTGGCCTTTGGAGAGCGTTCCGATCCGCGAATCGAGGAGCGGTTCAAGATCGAGGCGGCCGATGACGTCGCTCGGCGTTGCGGCGTACGATCCTGTCTGGGCGCGGCCGAAGTAGCCGGCGGTGAAGTCGAGCACCCAGCGGACCGTCTGCTCCGGCCACGGGGCGATCGCGTCCGGCAGATAGAAGACCGTCGCAATCCGCTCGGCAGATGTCAGCGGCCGGGCGTCGTTCCGCGGAGAAGGGGCCCCCGGAGTGAGGGTCCGGGGGGAAGGGGCCCCCGGAGTGATCTTGTACAGTGCGCCGCTGTCGGCGGGAAGCACTCCGCCCAGGCATTCGAAGAGCGTGGTTTTGCCGGACCCGTTCGGTCCGATGACGCCGAGCACCTCGCGCGGCCGGATCGCGAAGGACACTTCACTCAGGGCGGCGAGGTGTCCGTATCGCTTGGACAGACTGGCGACCTGGAGCACCAAACCCCCAATGTAGTGGGGCGTTCGGGACTACTACCAGACGCCGTAGGATCGCGCTCACGACCTCAGGGTTGCTCGGTCGTTGTCTTGGGCGCCGCGTTCTTCACGTACTTGTCGAACCAGCCGATCTTCTCGGCGATCAGGTGCAGGTGGGTTTCGCGTGCGGCGTAGCCATGCGCCTCGTAGGGCAACGTGATGTACCGGACGGTCGCGCCGAGCCCTTTGAGCGCCATGTAGAAGCGCTCGGATTGGATGGGGAACGTGCCTGAATTGTCGTCCATTTCGCCGTGCGTCAGAAGGATGGGGTCCTTGACCTGATTGGCGTAGAAGAACGGAGACGTCTTGCCGTAGAGATCCGGGACCTCCCAGAACGTCCGGCGCTCGTTCTGGAATCCGAACGGCGTCAACGTTCGATTGTACGCGCCGCTCTCGGCAAACCCGGCCCTGAACAGCCGTGAGTGCGCGAGCAGGTTCGCGGTCATGAACGCCCCGTAACTGTGGCCCCCGATGCCAACGCGGCTCCGGTCGGCGACGCCCATCTCGACGACTTTGTCAATGGCCGCTTCCGCGCTTGCGACGAGCTGCTCGACGTAGTGGTCGTTCGCGGTTTCTCCGGGACCGACGATCGGCATGGTCGGGCCGTCGAGAATGGCGTAGCCGGCGAACAACAGGTACATGTGCGAGTTGCCGGGCGACACCATTGTGAAGCGGTTTGGCGATCCCACGACCTGGCTGGCGGTGTCGCTGTCAGAGAACTCGCGCGGATAGGCCCAAACAATGACCGGCAGCCGAACATCCTTCCTGTAGCCGGGCGGCAGATACAACGTCGCCGACAGCTTGACGCCATCCTTGCGCTCGTAGGTGATGAGCTGCCGCTCGACGCCGCGGAACAGTTCCTGTGGATCTTTGAAGGCCGTGACAGCGTGTCTCGGCTCCGCGCTGCCCAGCGCGCGCGTGTAGTAGTTCGGCGTGTTGCTCACCGACTCTGCCCGAGTCAGCACGCTCTTCCCGTCATCGGTCAAAAGCGTGACGACCGTTTCGAATGATTGGTTATCGCTTCTGAACAGGCGCTCGGCCGCGAGCGTCTTAAGGTCCAAGCGATCGAGGAACGGGCGGTCACCCTCCGGCGACGCGCCTTCTCCTGTCAGATAGATAGCGTCGCCATACTGCAGGATTGGCGCGTGTTGCGCCACCGGGTCCGGCCCGAATCCGGCTCCGCTGCTGGGGCCGGACGTCACGCCGCTGGTGCGTTTGACCACGGGCGTGCCGGGGTCTGCGTAACGATCCTGCTGGCGGCGGTCCCACAACTTTCGCGGCTCGGCGCCTTGTTGAAGAATCCAGGTGCGGACGCGACGCGTGGCCCGGTCCGATTCGCTTAGAAGGGCGAGGCCCTTGTCGGTGAACGCCAGGGTCGAGAAACGGTATTCGGTCTTGGCGAAGTCTACCGGCGCGCCGGTGAAGGGCGCCGACAGCGCCATCACCTTGTCGCGGAACGGCACATTGTTCCGCAGGTTGCCGCCGTCGAGCGCTTCCACCCACATGACGGTCGCCGGCTGGTCCGGACGCCATCTGTACTCTCGCGGTCCGGTTCGAACGCCCGTGAGCGGGACGCCCTCTCTTGACGGGACGTCGGCGATCGAGCGCGCGAGCCCGCCGCGGCGGTTCCAGATCTCGACGCCCTGTGGAAAACCGTTCATTGGAATCAAGTGCGAGTACGGGCGCTTGATCTCGGCAACAAGGACGAACTGATCGTCTGGCGATGGCGTGACTTCGTCGAAAATTGCCGGCTGCCCGATCGGCGTCACATGTCCCGTCCTCGAATCGACCGTCGCGAGCTGGCTCCTGAAAAAGTAATCGAAGACCGCCTCGTCGTGCGTCGTCCTGAGCATGTCTTCGTAGGTTGGGGCGGGCGCCGCTTTGTCGTGGTTCTCCAGCACGTTCGGGCCGGTGGGAACGATCGGCTCGACCGGCGCCGGTCCGCGGCCGGACGGCACGAATTGGCAGAGGAGCGTGACGTTGTCATACAGCCACTGGCACGGATCGCCCATGGCAGCGTTCAGTCGCTCCGTGCCGCTGGCCAGCCTGGTCTTGCCGGTTGCGGTGTCAGCAATCCACAGCTCGATGCTCGAGTCTTTGGTGTTCGTGAACGAGAGATGTGCGCCGTCGGGTGAGAAGCGCAGGTTGGAGACGCTCGCGTCCGGCGGCAATACCACTGACGTCTCGCGGTCGACTTCCGCTGGTCCGGGTGCCCCTCGCCCCCTGGCAACGCTCTTGAGCGTGATCGCGTAGCCGCCTCCGTTCGTGGCGGTTCGATGGGGACCGTTGTTCTTCGGGTCGACGCGTGCGCCCGCCAGACGAAGCGTCGGTCGCGCCAGCTCGGCAAGCGACGGGCTGCTGGTCTTCTTCATCAACATCGCCAGCGTCTGTCCAGACGGGCTGACGAGGACTTGTGGCAGCGGAGGCGCATCGAAGGTGGCGACGATCTCCGGCGACGGGAGGAGATAGGTAGGGGCGCTTGTGCCGGTTGCGATTTGTGACTTCTGAGGTGCGGGCTGGGAAGGGAGCTGGGCGGCAACGACCCCTCGATTGGATCGAGAGGCGAGGGGTGCGGCGACGGCCATGAGCAGGAGCGCGACAACACGACGTGAATGAGTGCCAGGAAGGTTGACCATCGAGCGTCCCTCCAGATTCATGGTTTCGGCCCGAAGACGTCGTCGATCGCCATGATCTTGATCGGCGCGAGATTCAGCGCGCGGATGCCGGGTTCGATCGTTTTGCGGTCGCCGACAACCACGACCGCGAAGCGGTTGGGGAGGATGTACTTCTGGGCCACGCGTTGGACGTCGGCAGCGGTGACAGCCTGGATATTGTCGATGTATTTCGAGTAGTAGTCTTCCGGAAGGTGAAAGAGGACGAGATCCTCGAGCCGGCGTGACATGTCGGCCGTCGTCTCGAAGGTGCCGGGAAATCTCAGCGCGACGTAGTTCTTCGCGCGCGCGAGCTCGTCGGCCGGCACAGGTTTCAGGATGTCGTTCAGCTCCTTGAAGAACTCGGTGAGCGCCTCGGAGGTCTTGTCGGTCTGCACGCCGGCCGAGGCGGCGAAGGGGCCCGGGCCCGCACGCATGTCGAAGCCCGAGCCGGCGCCGTAGGCGTAGCCGTGGACCTCACGAAGGTTGTTGTTCAAACGCGATGTGAACGAGCCGCCGAGAATCGTGTTCAGAACTTGAAGGGGAAAGTAGTCGGGCGTCGAGCGCGCCACGGCGATGCCGCCGATGCGGATCTGTGACTGGGGGGCGCCTGGTTTGTCGATCAGATAAATCTGCCTCGCTGCCGGTTGCTCCGCGCGTGGAAGCCCCTGCGACGTGCTTCCAGCTGCGGGCGCCTTCCAGGAGCCGAAATGGGTTTCGAGCGGCTGCAGAAGGCGATCGGGCGTGAGGTCGCCGACGGCAATGAGCCAGGAGTCGTCCGGCCGATACGCGGCTTCGTACCACGCTTTCAAATCCGCTGGCGTGAACGCCTTGATCACTTCGGCCGAACCGACAGCCGGCGTCCCATAGCGATGCGTGGGGCCATAGAGCACGCGGGCGAAGGCGGCGGGCGAGATTGCCGCGGGATCGTCGCGCGCCTGGAGGATGGCCGTCAGGCGCTGCTGGCGCAGGCGGTCGAGCTCGTCACCTGGGAACGTCGGGCGCAAGGCGACGTCTGCCATCACGGGCAGCGCTTCGCTTAATCGCGCGACCGGCACGTGCAGGCGCAACACGGACGAGTCGATGCCGCTCGCGGCGGTCAGGTCGGCGCCGAGATAATCGACGGCGTCTGCGATTTGAAGCGCGGAGCGTGACCCGGCGCCCTGTTCGAGCATGGCGGCGGTCATGTTCGCGAGGCCGAAGCGTCGCGGCGGATCGTCCGCGCCGCCCTTCGTCACGAGGAGCGTGATCTGCGCGACGGGCACTTCGTGCGCCTCGACGATCCACACGGGCAGACCGTTCGAGAGTTGACGCTTCTCAATCGGCGCCAGATGGAGGGCCGGTGGGGGCCCTGGTTGCGGCGGGTGACTGCGATCGAGGGCTTGCTGGGCCGCGACGATGGTGGCGAGGAGGCAGAGAGACAGGAAAAGAGCCGTGATTCGGGCGGTCACGGCCGTTTCTCCGGCTCGACGGTGAGCTCGACGCGCCGATCGAGCGGCAGGAACCGCGCTGCGGCGGCGCGGATGTCGGAGGGCGACAGCGCGCGATAGCGCGAGAGATCCTCGTTGAACCAGTCGGGATCGCCGGCGTCGACGAAATACGAATTCATCTGATCGGCGACGCCGCCGAAACCGCCGACGCGCTCCATCCGGTTGTAGAACGACGCCTCGATCTGGTTCAACGCGCGCTCGACCTCGCGCGTCGTGGGCTCTTCCTTCTGGAGCTTTTGCAGCTCCTCGTCGATGACCTTCTGCACTTCAGCGATCGTGTGTCCCGGCTGCGGCATTGCGACGATCTGGAAGTTCGACGCGAGCTCCGCGGAGGACTGGAAGGCGGTGACCTCCTGCGCGATTTGCATGTCGTACACCAGCCGCTTGTAAAGCCGGGAATTCTTGCCTTCCGTCAGCACCGCCGCCACGACATCGAGGGCAGCGTCACCCGGCTCGAAATGGCGTGGCGTGATCCACGCGAGATAAATGCGCGGGAGCTCGACGCGATCGGTGATCGTCTTCTTCTGGACGTTGTCCAGCTGGACCGCCGGGATCGGCATGGGCCAGACGGAGGGAGCGGGCTTAACGTCACTGAACCACTTCTCGACCGCGGCGCGTGTGCGCGCTGGGTCGATGTCCCCGGCGACGACGAGGCTGGCGTTGGAGGGGGTGTAGTACTTCCTGAAGAAGTCGACCACGTCCTGGTAGCTCGCGGCGGTGAGATCCGGCATGTAGCCGATGACCGGCCAGTGGTACGGATGCCCTTCGGGAAACAACATCTCCCCCACCACGACATCAGCCATGCCGTACGGCCGGTTCTCGATGCTC
This sequence comes from Vicinamibacterales bacterium, assembly GCA_035510155.1. Classification (GTDB taxonomy): domain Bacteria; phylum Acidobacteriota; class Vicinamibacteria; order Vicinamibacterales; family CAVVIG01; genus DATKHR01. The sequence goes on along the minus strand of DATKHR010000088.1, from coordinate 2,381 downwards.
TGACGCCGCTCGTTCTTGACGACGTCCCGCTGGGCGTCGACGCTCTTCGGTGTCATGGCCTCCAAGAGATAGCCGAGGCGGTCGGACTCGAGAAACAGCGCGAGGTCGGTGGCATTCGAGGGGACGTTGATCCAATAGTTGGTCCGATCGCTGCCGGTGGAAGCGTTGTTGTCGCCGCCGGTGGCCTCGAGCCATTGGTCGAACTCGCCGGGCTTCACGTGCCCCGAGCCCATGAACATAAGGTGCTCGAACAGATGAGCAAAGCCTGTGCGGCCCGGGCGCTCGCGTGCCGAGCCGACGCGGTACCACGTGTTCACCGTCACGATCGGGACGCGATGATCCTCGTGAAGGATCACGTTCAGTCCGTTTGGCAGAGTGAACTGGGAGTACTTGACTTCGAGCTTCGGTGGCGAAGCCGCCGGAGGTTGTGCCAGGGCTGGTGATGCGAGAGCCGATGAAGCCAGCGCTATTGCCAGACAAAGAGGCGCGCGATTCATACTCGTTACTCGTTACTCGTCGGTCGTTACTCGCGGCTCGGGGGCTCGTTGCTCGGGGATCACACTGCGACGTTCGGGCTCGTTAGGATATCCTAACGCTACTACATGTCCCCACCGCTCGTTGGCGTCATCATGGGCAGCAAGTCCGACTGGGACACCATGCAGAAGGCCGCTGAGGTTCTGGTGGAATTCGGCGTGCCGCACGAGCGAAGAGTGGTGTCGGCCCATCGCACACCGTCCTGGATGTCGGATTACGCCACGAGCGCGGCCGGTCGTGGACTGGCCGTCATTATTGCTGGCGCGGGCGGGGCGGCGCACCTGCCGGGCATGGTGGCGTCGCAGACCGTGCTCCCAGTCATCGGCGTTCCGATACAGAGCTCGGCGCTCAACGGTCTCGATGCTTTGCTCTCCATCGTGCAGATGCCCAAGGGCGTTCCCGTTGCGACAGTTGCGATCGGCGGTGCCGGAGCCGCGAACGCGGGGCTGCTGGCGGTTGCGATTCTCGCTGTTTCGCGTCCCGACCTGCGCGCGAAGCTCGAGGCGTACAGGAGCGCGCTGGCCGCCGAGGCCAAGAGTCAGGATCTGCCCTGAAGTCCGCACTCGCCAATCCGCAATCCGCGATTCGCACTCCGCAACGGCGATGACTTCCATCATCCCACCCGGTTCGACGATCGGGGTGTTGGGCGGCGGCCAGCTCGGCCGCATGTTCGCGATGGCGGCGCGACGGCTCGGCTATCGCGTCCATACGCTCGCGCCCGAGGACGACACGCCGACCGGTCAGATTGCCGACGTGGAGATCAACGCGTCGTACGACGACCTGGATGCGGTGAAGCGTTTCGCTGAAAGCGTGGATGTCGTCACGTTCGAGTTCGAGAACGTGCCGGCCGCGGCGGCGGAGGTTGCCGAGCGCCACTCCGTCGTGCGCCCCAGTGGTCGCGCCTTGTCGATCGCGCAGCACCGCGTCCGCGAAAAGACGTTCGTCTCCGGTCTTGGCATTCCGGTCGCGCCCTTTGCTCCCGTGCAGAGTCGTGAAGAATTATCGGCTGCCATTGAGAGCGTTGGCTTTCCGGCGATTCTCAAGACAGCGGCTTTCGGCTATGACGGCAAGGGCCAGGTGGTGGCCGCCAGCGTCGAGGAGGCCCGCGCCGCGTGGCTGACGCTTGGCCACCGGGAATCGATCCTCGAGGCGTTCGTCGATCTCGATCGCGAGATCTCGGTTGTGGCGGCGCGTGGCGTGAACGGCGCGACCGCCGCTTTCGATCCTTTTGAAAACGTCCATCGCCGTCATATCCTCGATGTCTCGGTTTCCCCGGCCGATATACCGCGACGCCTGGCGGCCCAGGCCATTGACGCGACGTCCGCCGTCATGGATGCCCTCGATTACGTCGGGCTCCTGTGCATCGAGTTCTTCGTGACGCGCGACGGCAGGCTGCTCGTGAACGAGATCGCGCCTCGCCCGCACAACTCCGGGCACTTGACATTCGACGCGTGCCGCACCGGGCAGTTCGAGCAGCAGCTTCGCGCGATTTGCGGGCTCCCGCTGGGCGCGACCGACCTGCTTCAACCGGCGGCGATGGCGAACCTCCTCGGCGACATCTGGTGTGCGGGGGAACCGAACTGGGCGGCGGCGCTCGCGCTGAAGGACGTCAAGCTGCACCTCTACGGCAAGGTGGAACCGCGTCCCGGTCGCAAGATGGGACACCTGACGGCGCTCGGGCCAACGACAGAAGCTGCGCGGCGTCGGGTACTCGAGGCGCGGGAGGAGCTCCAGAAGCGGACCTGATGACGCACCCGTCACGCTGCCACGCGCCACAACCCCTTACTTGATTGACACGCTCAGCAGCTCGAACGGCTTGGTGTCGGCGTTTGCAAAGGCGTGTGGGA
>DATKHR010000087.1:0-4964 GCA_035510155.1 Vicinamibacterales bacterium | reverse complement strand
GAGAAGTGCATGGCGTCCGGGGCCCTGCCGGCCTCGATCGACGCGACGGCGGCAATGCGGGCGCTCGGCGCCGGCATTCTCGGCGTCGCCGTCATGCAGGTCTCGGATCGGCTCGCTCCGGGCGAGGACGCCGACAAAATGGCTGCGAACGTCTTGGAGCTCACCCTTGCCGGCCTGAAGTCATGCACCATCCTCCAACCTATCACCAGCCCCACGTGTCCGTTCGGCGAGGAGTCAGCCGCGGGCGAAGTCGAGGTCCATTGATGAACTACCTACGTCTCCACTCGCTCGTGACCGTGCTCGTCGCGATTGTCGTCGTGGCCGTATCGGCGTGCAGCTCGGGCAACGCCAAGACCACTGATGTGCAGAAGGCTGCTGCGGTCGAGGTCTCGGCGGTCGCTGCCATCGAACAGCCCATCGCGCGATTCATCCGCGTGACCGGCTCGCTCACTGCCGAGGAGCAGGCCGACGTCGCCGCCGAAACCGCCGGGCGCGTTGTCGCCACACCCGTGGAGCGCGGGAGCGCCGTCGCGGAGAACGCGGTGCTCATCCGGATCTCTCCAACCGAAACCGATGCGCAGCTCAAAGAAGCGGAGGCAAACGCCGCACAGATCGAAGCCCGTCTGGGCATCGCCGAGGGCCGCCGGTTCGACGTCACCGCCGTGCCGGAAGTGCAGAACGCCAAGGCGTCGTACGACCTGGCGACAAGCGAGTTCACCCGCATCAAGTCGTTGCTCGATCAGCGTGTCGTCTCGCAGTCGGAGTATGACCAGCGCCAGACGCAGATGGAGGCCGCCCGCCAGCAGTACGAAGCCGCCAAGAACGCCGCGGCCCAGCAGTATCAGTCGTTGCTCGCGGCGCGCGCGCGGGTGGCGCTCGCCCGCAAGGCGTTCACCGACACCGTGGTGCGCGCCCCCTTCAACGGCGCTGTTGCCGAGCGGCTGGTGTCGGTCGGTGATTACGTCACGCGCGGCATGAAGGTCGCGGTTGTCGTCCGTACCAACCCGCTGCGCGTCAAGCTCACGGTGCCCGAGCAGTTCATCTCTGCGGTCTCCGCTGGAGAGCCGGTCGACTTCGAGGTCGATGCGTACCCGGGGCGGCAGTTCGTCGGCAAGGTGCAGTACGTGTCACCGTCGCTGCAGGCCGACCAGCGCGCGCTGACCATCGAGGCGGTCGTGCCGAACCTGAAAGGAGAGTTGAAGCCCGGTCTCTTCGCGACCGCACGGATCGAGAGGCTGGATCGGACGCCGGGCGTCCTGGTGCCATCGGCGGCCGTTGTCACGTCGGCGGGCACCAGCCGCGTGTTCGTCGTCAACGGAGACAGAGCCGAAGAACGTCTGGTGACGACCGGGCAGACCGTGGGTGACCTCGTGGAGGTTTCAAGCGGGCTCAAGGCCGGCGAACGCGTCGCGACGAAGAACGTCGGACAGCTGAACGACGGAAACACGGTCCGTTAGGGCCCGGGACCAAGGACTAATATGCAGTGGCTCGCCGCTCTCTCCGTCAAACGCCCCGTATTCGCAAGCGTGCTCATCCTGTCGTTGACTGTGGTGGGCGCCTTCGCGTTCACGCTGCTCGGCGTGGATCGCTTTCCCAAGGTCGACTTCCCAACGGTCGTCGTGACGACGGTCCAACCCGGGGCCGCGCCCGAGCAGATTGAGACCGAGGTCAGCGACAAGATCGAAGAAGGGGTCAACACGATCAGCGGCATCGACGAGCTGCGCTCCGTCTCGTCCGAAGGCGTCTCGCTGGTCACCATCAGCTTCCTGCTCGAGAAGGATCCCGATGTCGCGGCGCAGGAAGTGCGCGACAAGGTCAACGGCGTGCTGCCGCTCCTCCCCAAGACGATTCAGCAGCCGCGCGTCGACCGCTTCGACCCTGACGCGGCCCCGGTCCTGAGCCTCGCGATCAGCGCGAAAAGGCCGATCCGCGACATCACCGAGTACGCGGACAAAGTGCTGCGGCGGCAACTCGAGAGCGTCAGCGGCGTCGGTCAAGTGCTGCTGCTCGGCGGGCGCAAACGTCAGATCAACATCTGGCTCGACGGCAACCATCTCCGCGCCTACAACCTGACCGTTACCGACGTCGCGCGGGCCCTCCAGGCGCAGAACGTCGAAATCCCCGGCGGCCGGATGGACCAGGGCCAGCAGTCGGTGACGCTCCGCACGCGGGGTCGCGTGCAGACGGCCGCGGAGTTCGGCGATATCGTCGTGAGGGAGAAGGACGGTCATCCGATTCGGGTGTCGGACGTGGCGCGGGTCGAGGACGGCGAGGCGGAGGCTGAGTCGGTCGCGAACGTCAACGGGGCCGGTACCGTTCTGCTGCAGGTCCGCCGGCAATCGGGCACGAACACCGTCGAAGTCGTGCGCGCCGTACGCGCGCGATTCGAGGAGCTGAAGACCCGGCTGCCCACCGGCTACAGCGCGCGCGTGGTCCGCGACACGTCGGAGTTCATCGAAGCCTCGATCCACAACGTCGAAGAGCACCTCGTCGTCGGCTCGATTCTCGCGGCGCTCGTGGTGCTGCTCTTCCTGGCGAACCTTCGCTCCACGATCATCTCCGCCATCGCCATCCCGACATCCATCATCGCGACCTTCGGGCTGATCTGGTACATGGGGTTCACGCTCAATCTCATGACGATGCTCGCGTTGACGCTGTCGGTCGGCATCGTCATCGACGACGCGATCGTGGTGCTCGAAAACATCTACAGATTCATCGAAGAAAAGCACGACGACCCCTTCCACGCCGCGGTGGACGCCACGCAGGAGATCGGCCTGGCCGTGCTGGCGACGACATTGTCGCTCGTCGCGATCTTCGTGCCGGTCGGCTTCATGGGAGGCATCGTGGGCCGCTTCATGAAGAGCTTCGGCCTGACGATGGCGTTTGCGATCATGGTGTCGCTCGTCGTCAGCTTCACGCTCACGCCGATGCTGTCGGCGCGGTGGCTCAAGATCAAGGCGACGCCCGAGGGCGGCAGCCACGCGTCGAAAGAGTCGCGAATCTTCCACGCCGTCGACGTCTTCTATACGGCCGTCCTGGAGTGGGCCATGGCCCACCGCGCGATAGTGGCCGGCCTCGCAGCGCTGGTGCTCTGCTCGAGCGTCCCGCTCTTCATGTTGGCCAACAAGAACTTCATCCCGAATGACGACCAGTCGGAGTTCGAGATCAATCTGCGCGCGCCGGAGGGCACGAGCCTCGAGGCGACCGAGTTGATTGCCAACCGTATCGGCACCGCCGTCCGGCAGCGCCTGACCGAGGTCGACTACACGTTGGTGACGATCGGCGGCGATCCGGCCAAGACGCGGAATCTCGGCAACATCTACGTCAAGCTCAAGCCGATCGAGGCCCGGTCGCGCGACCAGTTCGAGGTGATGGGCATCATTCGTGATGAGATTCTTCCGCCGCTTGCGGCGAACCTTCGGACCTCCGTCCAGCCAGTCGCCACCATCGGCGGCAGCGGCTCCCAATCGGCGGATATTCAGTTTCTGATCAACGGGCCGGACCTCGCCGAGCTCGAGCGGATCAGCCGGCGGCTCGTCGACAAGGTGAAGACGATCCCCGGCGTGGTCGACATCGACACGTCGATGAACGTCGGCAAGCCGGAGTTGTCCGTGCAAGTCGACCGCCCGAAGGCGGCCGACCTGGGCGTCGAGGTCGGCGATGCCGCCGAAGCGCTCAGGCTGCTCGTCGGCGGCGATCAGGTCACCACCTACAACGAGGGCGGCGAGCAGTACGAGGTGCACCTGCGTGCCAGGACCGAGGACCGGACGACGGAGGCGGCCGTCGGCAGCCTGACCGTCCCTTCGGCGCGATTGGGCAGCGTCTCGCTGGACAATGTCGCCGACTTCAAGTCGGGCGCCGCGCCGTCGGACATCAATCGGCTGGCTCGCCAGCGCCAAGTGACGGTGTTCTGCAACCTTCTGCCGACCGCGTCACAGGCAGCCGTCCAGAACGCGATCGTCGATGAATTCAAGGTGCTCAACACGAACGGCGACTATCGGGGCTCGTTTACCGGACGATCCCGCGAGCTTGGCCGGGCGGCGCAGAATTTCGTCACGGCGTTCGTGCTGTCGCTCGTGTTCATGTACCTGATTCTTGCGGCACAGTTCGAGTCGTGGCTGCACCCGGTGACGATTCTGCTCTCGCTGCCGCTGACGCTGCCGTTCGCGCTCCTGTCGATCATCGTCTTCCGGCAGTCGCTCAACATCTTCTCCGCGCTCGGCCTGCTGGTCCTCTTCGGCGTCGTGAAGAAGAACTCGATTCTTCAAATCGACCACGCGAACCAGCTGAAGGCCTCAGGCCTTTCCACGCACGATGCGGTCGTGCGAGCCAGTCGCGATCGTTTGCGGCCCATCCTCATGACCACGTTCGCATTCGTCGCCGGCATGGTTCCGCTCATCGTGTCGCGCGGAATCGGCGCCGGCACCAACCATGCCATCGGGTTCGTGATCTTTGGCGGTCAGACGATGGCGTTGCTGCTGACGCTGGTCGTCACGCCGGTCGCGTACACGCTCTTCGACGATGCGGCGCAACTCCGACTGTTCAATTTCTCAGGTGTCATGATGCGAAGAACCGCGCTCGTCCTGCTTGTCGCGCTCGGCCTCGTGGCCGGCGTCTCCGCGCAAACCACGCCCGGCCCCACGCCGCCCGCCACGCTCCGCCTGTCGGTGGACGAGGCGGTGAAGATGGCGTTGGACAACAACGTCGATCTCAGTGCCGCCCGGATCGATCCGCAGATCAGCGACATGCGCGTCGCGGCGGCGGTCGGGGCGTTCCGGCCGACCTTCGCGACCGGCGTGAACTCGAACAATCAGCTGCTGCCTCCGACCAGCCTCTTGTTCCCCACGGCGACCTCGAACGACGTCGTGACCACGAACGCGAGCCTGGCGCAAAAGCTGCCGTGGTACGGCACGACCTACAGCGTGTCCTGGTCGTCGACGCACACCAACAGCAACAGCATTCTG
>DATKHR010000086.1:0-12639 GCA_035510155.1 Vicinamibacterales bacterium | reverse complement strand
TGGGCGCCGGCCAGGAGATGCCAATCAAGGGTCTTCCTGGGCGTGTGGTGGCGCCGAACCTCTCCCCCGATCCTGAGACCGGCGTCGGCAACTGGACCGACGATCAAATCGCGCGCGCAATTCGCGAAGGCATTGGACACGACGGCCGGGCGCTGTTTCCGATGATGCCTTACCAACGTTTCCGGTCGATGTCCGACGAAGACGTCGCGTCGATTGTCGTGTATCTCCGGTCGCTGGCGCCTGTCCGCCGACGGTTGCCCGCCACCGAGATCGTGGTCCCTGTGCGCTATCTGATTCGCAGCATGCCCGAACCGCTGCGCGGGCCCGTGCCAGCGCCCGACGTGTCCACGCCTGCGAAACGCGGCGCCTATCTGGTAACCATTGGCGCGTGCGGCGAGTGCCACACGCCGCAGGACGATCACGGCCAGCCGCTTCGCGGCATGGAGTTCAGCGGCGGGCTCATCTTCGACGGGCCGTGGGGCCGTGTCGCCAGCGCGAATCTCACGCCGGACCCGAGCGGCATTCCTTACTATGACGTGGCGCTCTTCAAAGAGGTGTTGCGCACGGGGTTCGTCAAGGCACGACGCGTCAACCAGGTCATGCCGTGGCACGCCTTCGGCGGGATGACGGACGAAGATCTCGCCGCCATCTTCGCGCATCTCACGACACTCGCGCCCGTCGTCCACCGCGTGACCAACGACGAGCATGAGCCACCGACCTTCTGCCGACTGTGCCGCCAGCGGCACGGCTACGGCAATCGGAACTGAGGTCGTTCTCGCGGGTTCTCAGCCGATTCATCAACGGAGAGTGTCATGACTACGACAGTTACGGATCGCGCGACGTTTGGCTACGCTCTGGCGCACGACGAGGGCGAGACATTCTGGTTTGCCGGCATGCTCCAGACCGTGAAGATCGGCAGCGCGGATACCGGAGGACGGTACGGCCTCATCGAGTTCCTCGTTCCGCCCGGGCTCGGGTCCCCGTGGCACGTCCACACGGACGAAGACGAATGGTTCTACGTTCTCGACGGAAATCTCACGGTCTACGTCGGCGACACGCGCGTGGATCTGGCGCCGGGGGGGGGCGCTTTCGGCCCGACGGGCGTCCCGCATACGTTCATCGGTGCTGGTCCCGATTCGACGCGCGTGCTCGTGGGCCTCTCGCCGGTACAGTTCGAGGGATTCCTGCGGGAAGTTGGTCGCCCGGCGCCCGCGCGCGTCCTGCCGCCGCGTCCGGCGGGCCCACCGCCCGACCCTGAGCGCCTCGCATCGATCGCGAAGCGCCATGGGGTCATCATCCTCGGCCCGCCGGGACCGCCGCCTGGACGCTAGGGGGACGCGTCGCGCCGATCACGCGCCGCCTGGCACCCCGCAGACGCCCAACATCGCGTCGTCTACTCCGCCGCACAGACAATGATGCTGATGAAAGCGGCGATTCTGCACTCCCCGAACCGCATCGATGATCGTGACGACGCCTCGTTTGCACGTGCCCTTTCCGAACTGCTGCTCATAGCGAACGACTGATGTCATCCGGGCCAAGACGGGTGCCGGCGGCAAGAGTCAACACTAGTCAGCGTGACGCGTCAGGCGCTCAGTTGATCAGGAAGGGACACACCCCATGTATTCGGGCGGAAGTTGTTCAGCGATTGTTCAGCGCGGAGGTAGCAGCGGCGTCCTGTCGTGGCACTACACGACTAAGCGCATCACGAGGACGCCGATCAGCCCGATGACGCTGATGATCGTCTCCATCACTGACCAGCTCTTGAGCGTATCTGCGATCGAGAGGCCGAAGTACTCTTTCACCATCCAGAATCCCGCGTCGTTCACATGCGAAAAGAAGAGCGACCCCGAGCTCACGGCGAGGACCAATAGCGCGACGGTCGATCGCTCCATTCCAGCGGCGAGCGGCGCGACAATGCCGGCTGCGGTGATTGTCGCCACCGTTGCGGAACCCGTCGCGAGTCGGATTCCGACGGCGACCAGCCATCCGAGAATGAGCGGCGAGACCCCGGTGCCTTGCGCCGCTCGGCCAACCATTAGCCCAACGCCCGCGTCAATAAGTGTCTGCTTGAAGCCGCCGCCTGCCGCAACAATCAGCAGGATCGCGGCAATCGGCGGTAGTGCCGCGGACATCGAATCGGACAGTTGACGGCGGTTGAGACCCGAGCCGACTCCAAGCGCCAACATCGCGACGATAACCCCAACGAGCAATGCAACGACCGGTGTGCCGACGATCTCCAACGCCGACCGCACCGGTGAGCCGGCTGGCATGAGGAATTCGCCCGCCGCACGCAGAAGCATGAGAGCGATTGGCAACGTCATCGTGACGACCGTCGTCACGAATCGGGGCTGGCGTCGCCCGACGAAATCGACTACCGAACGATTACCATCAGGCGATGAAACAGTAGCTGCGGGTGGCTGTACCGTCGGCGCCGCCGCCGGTAGCTTGGTCTGAACGCGGCGGCTGACGAACGAGCCGAAGACAGGTCCGGCGAGGATCACCGCCGGCACGGCGACGATCAGACCGAATGTCAGTGTCATGCCCATGTCGGCGTTCAGAGTCGCGATGGCCGCGACGGGGCCGGGGTGTGGCGGGACTAAGCCGTGGAGCACCGACAACCCGGCGAGCGCTGGAATCCCAATCTTCATGAGGGGAAGTTGGATTCGTCGGGCGAGAAGCAGTATCACCGGCACGAGGAGTACGACACCCACCTCGAAGAACAGCGGCAATCCAATCAGCGCTGCCACGCCGGCAATCGCCCAAGGCAGCCCGCGTGCGGGGATGGTGCCGACGACCCGATCGACCACGCGATCAGCGCCGCCGCTGTCGGCGAGGAGGCCTCCCATCATCGCGCCGAGCGCGATGATAAGTCCGACGCTCCCAGCCGTCGAGCCGACACCAGCCGTGAACGAGTCGGCGATCTTCGACGGCGGCATGCCGGAAGCGGCCCCAAGCACCGCGGACCCGAGGATCAGCGCGACGAACGCATGGACCCGAAGTGCGGAGATCAGCAATACGATCGTCGCGAAGCCGAGTAGCGCCGCTGCCGCGAGCTGAGTGTCGCTCACAACTCAGAGTCGAAGCGAGGCCCTGATCGCGTCAACCTCCGCGCGAACGGTCAATTGCCCATCCACGACCACTGCGTCGTGCGGACGCTCGAACGTCGCGAGCTGGCTGGACAGCAAATCGGAGCCGGCAAAGTGACCCTGGCGCTGCGCAAGCCTGTGTGCCAGGAGCTCACGTGGAACATCGAGATAAACAAACACGAACCGGGAATCGTTCTGTGCGAGTTGTTCGCGGTAGCGCTGGCGCAACGCCGAGCAGGCAACGACAACCACCTCGCCGGCCTGGAGAGCCGCTACGCACCACGCGCGCACTCGGTCCAGCCACGGCGCGCGGTCAGAATCGGTGAGCGCCTCCCCTCGACGCATTTTCGCCACGCTCGCTGGCGTGTGGGCGTCGTCTGCGTCGAAAAAGCAGGCGCCAATGTCGCCGGCCAGCGCTAGCCCGACCGTCGTCTTCCCGGTTCCCGCGGGCCCGATCAGGATGATCGCTCGCGCAGAAGCTTGCCCGACGCGTTTCGACATGAGGCTAAGTTTTACTACCGAACGGCCGCTTAGCCCCATCGGCCAAGTTTTCGCACACGACTACTTCGCCGTCACCAGATATACTTGCATGCGATGTACGCACCGGAGTGGAGATGCTGAACCACACAACACGCCTGAACTGGGTGCTGATTGCAATGGCCTTAGCGTTGGCGGGGCGTGCGGCGCTGGCCCAAGGTGAAACTTACACGGGAACCGCAGCCCTCGCTGGCGGAGCCGCCGGCAAGTCATCCGTACTGCTGACAATGATTGTGCGCCGCTACGCAACCAGCGCCGAGCGCGAGGCGCTCATCGCCGCGGTCAAGAAGGGCGGGGCCGGTTCGGCCCACACGCTGCTCGCCAAGCGTGACACGATCGGCACCGTTGACGTCGGCGGACGACAGACGCCGCTCAAATACGCCTACGCGTGGGACTTGAACGGACGCCGCCAAATCACGCTCGTGACGGCGGATCCCATCGCCATGGCCGACGTCAAGCACGAACCGGGCTACGACGTCGGCTTCATCCTTCTCGACCTGGATGCATCGGGCAGCGGGGCCGGCGAGTTCGTTCCGGCCGCCAAGGTCCACGTGGACGAACAGAACGCGGTTGTTGCCGAGAACTCCTCAACCGGGATGCTGCGTTTGACTGGTATCACGCGAAAGTAGCGCCCGTGTTGACGCTCAGTGGACATCCTGTACCTGCGCTGCGCCTGGCTTAAAACGGCATGCCTAATTTGACGTGACGGCGGCGCTCGCTGCCGCGTTCGGCCTCGTGAATCCGTCGAGTTGTTGGCAATGGTGATCTGCGATCGGTCCGTCCTGCCGCTTTCGCAACTTGAGGTGCTGGTGATTGACTGCCAAGCCACGGCTGCCGCTCCGCGCGGACATCTCCTCGAGATCGCGTGGGCTCGGTCGCGTACGACGGTCACACACGCGCGCGCGCACCTCATCGCGCTTTCACGGAACGAGAACATTCCACCAGCCGTCACGCGAATTACGGGTATCTCCGAGCCGATGATGCGGGCCGGCGCCGATGCTTACCACGTCTGGCGCGAGCTGGTTGACGATGCGGCTAGGATCACGCTGCAGCCGGCGCCAACGGTCATCCATTTTGCTCGATTTGAGCAGCCGTTCCTACGGATCCTGGCTAGCGGCGAGCCTCCGCTCGACATCGTGTGCACTCACGACATTGCTCGCCGGCTCTTCCCCGAACTGCCGCGCCGCAGCCTGCGTGCACTGGCCGGGTACTTGGGCCGCGGGGTTGGCGCCCTGCGCCGCAGCGCAGACCACGTGGAAGCCACGGCGTTCGTTTGGCAAGAAGTGGTGCATCGGCTCGAGGACGAGGGAGTCGCGACATGGGGCGCGCTTCGCGAATGGCTGGCCACACCGGTCGATTCGCGGAAGCGTCCGCGTCGGGTGTGGCCGATGCCGCGGGAGCTGCGCTTGTCACTCCCCAAGAGTCCTGGTGTCTACCGCATGCTTCGCACGAGTGGTGACGTTTTGTACGTCGGCAAGGCGTCGTCGCTCCACGATCGGGTCAACAGCCACTTTCGGAAGCAGCACGGCGTGGACGAGCGAACGCTCGAAATGCTGTCGCAGGCTCGGGCGATCTCATTCGACGTCACACCGACGCCGCTCGAGGCTGCGCTTCTCGAGACTGACGAAATCAAGCGCCACCGCCCACCGTACAACCTCGCCCTGGCCATCGACAACCGCGCAATATGGTTCGTGTCGCCGGATCTCAGCGAACGGAGTCCACGCCCATCACTGGCATGCCCCCTTGGACCACTGATCTCAGCGGAAACGCTCGATCGATTCGGGGCATTCGCTCGAACTGACCGCGGCGCTCTCGCCTCAGGTCGCTGGGGTCCCGACGTGGCGACGTTCCACGCTGGTTACGAGCGATTGTGCGCCACGCATCCCGAACTGTCGCGCCTCGACCTCTCTCCAAACGCCAGGCTGCTGCGGCTGGGTACACGCCTATGGCGAGAAGGCCGTCGAGATCGTGACGCCGATCACGACCAGGACGTGATACAGACCGATCGCGCCATCACCGCATGGACGCCCGAACTCGTGCATGTGTCTCTGGAGTGGCTCGCACTGCGGGCGGCGCTTGCCCGACGACGCGCGATGTGGTTGACGCGCCTGGCCGATGCGAGCGTGGTGTGGCGTGAGCCCGGTGCCGCGCGCGCCCGCCTGATAGTCATCGAAGGCGGCGAGATCGTGCTCAGCACGGACGCTGACCCATACGGGTCGCCGCCGATTCCACGTGGCTATCAGCGTCAGGTGATGGCCCGTCGTGGGCTCTTCACGGTCGCCTGCTTCGACCGTTTACGCGTGCTGACCACTGAGCTCAAGCGTCTGGTCGCGGCTGGCGCACCTGTGGCAGTGCGCTTTGGCATCGCACCGGCGCTCGCCGATGCTCGACTCGCCGCCACGCTCTGGTGGGTGTGACCTTGCGTGTGCTGTTCGTATCGGACACGCACATTGGTCTCGATTGGCCGACACGGCCACGCGTGGTCCGGCGTCGACGCGGAGATGACTTCTTTCAGAACTTTGAGCGCGCGCTGGAGCCAGCACGCGCCGACGTCATTCGCACTGCCGACCTGCCCAGGGACGTAGCGGTCACCTTGAGCTGAAGCGAGGATTGTCGACGTCTTTAGCACGAGCGTGAATCGTCGTGTGCGGACGGAAGGTGTTGCAGCGGGCGCTGGCGATATTCAAAGCTCTCTTTCAGCAAGGCGCCGGAACTCGTCAGGGACGGAGCGCACAGCCCGCACTGCTGACCCATAATCCACCGCTTTTCCTCCGAAGCGCTTGCGGATCGCATCGACGGCCCGGTCTGCGCGCGATCGCGCCAGGCCTTGCTTTGTGCCAGGACGGCGTCTTTCATCGGCAAGCCCAAGCGGCAGCTCCAGTTGCACGATCGCATGCGCTTCGAGATTTGAGACGGCGATCGCCAGCAGCGAGATCGTCCTCTCGTCCCGGTGATCCGCAAGGACGCCGCGCATCAAGTCCTCGGCAATCTCAGCGAGAGCCCTCGTTGCAGAAATCGGTGCTGACAGCGTGAGCGAGCGCGTGACCGAGCGCAAATCGGCGAAGCGCACGCGGACCGTGATAGTGCGGCCAGCCAGGGATTTGGCGCGGAGCCGGGCGCCGATGCGGTCGGCGAGATGATGGAGCGTCGGTTTGAAGACGCGTTCGATCGCGGGCCGTCGTCCGAGCGCCGATTGTGCGCCGGCGGACCGCGCGCGCCGGCGTGTCTGGATTTGCCGCGGATCGCGGTTCCACGCGAGCGCCGTCAACTTTCTTCCCGCCGCGTGTCCAAGCAATCGCTCCACGGATTTAGGAGAGCTCTCGGCCAGTTGACCGATAGTGGCGACGCCGATCTTGGCGAGCCGCGCCTCCGTGGCTGGGCCCACGCCCCACATCAGTGCGACGGGCAGCTCGTGGAGGAACTCGAGTTCAGTTTCTGGATCGACGACGACCAATCCATCCGGCTTAGCGACCTGCGATGCGATTTTCGCCAGGTGCTTGGTACGCGCCACGCCGATTGACATCGGCAAGCCAAGCTCGGCGCGCACGCGAGCCCGAACTGTCCTTGCGATCTCTGCCGGCGAACCGAAGAGATGCGTGCACCCTGCAACATCGGCGAAGGCCTCGTCGATGGAGATGCGCTCTATGGAAGGCGTGAAATCGCTCAGTACTTCGATGGCGGCGTCGCCGAGCCGTTGGTATTCGTCGAAATGTCCGCCGACAAAAACGAGGTCGGGACAGAGTTGCCGCGCGCGCCGTCCAGGCATGCCGCTTCGTACGCCGAAGGCCCGCGCTTCGTAGGAGGCCGCGAGAACGACGCCGCCGCCGACCGCAATCGGCTTGTCTCGCAGGCGAGGGTCAAGCAGCTGTTCGACCGAAGCATAAAAGGCATCGAGGTCCGCATGGAGAACGGTGGCTGAGGAACCCATCTCGATGCCTCCTGGTCCTTTCTTAGGCGAAAGAATGGCGAAATGACCTCAAAAGCGAAGCCACTCGGGCAAGAACAACGGCACCCCCAAGCTCTTCCGGACGCTCATGGAGCCAATGTTGTTTGGTGAAACAACGAAGGGGGGTGGGCTATCCGATGGCGAGAAGTTGATTGTCGGACATTACGCGCCAGGAGATTCAGCTCTACGTTTCGGAGCTCGTTCAGGCACGGTACGCGCCCAAATCGAGCTAGCGACCAGCCACGCCAAACCATGAATACTGATGATGATCTTCGGCAGCAGCACCACCGTCACCGTCACCACCACCATGATCATCGCCGCTCAGGCGCCTGCAACGCGTCACGTGCCGCGCGGGCCCCAGATTTCCTGCCATGCCGTAAACTCCCCTGGCCTGATCGAGTAGCGCGCGAATGACGCGATGTGGGCAGCAGCCGTCTTTCGGTCCATACGGCCCTGCACAACCTCCGCGACCACAGCGCGCAACGCGTCTCGATGATGCAGCCGGAAGGGATCGGGCTCGCCGAGTGAGTGCCGCACGGCGGCATAGCGCTCGGCCGAACGCTCGTACGACCAGATGAACACATCCCGGAGAAGTTCGATCCGGTTGAGCTCGTAGACCCCGGGAGTCGCGTGCGCGTACAGGCTGCGGGGCAGATCCGTGAATGAAAGGGGCGAAAGATTGGCTCTGATGAACGGAATGTTCGCCGCCATTCGGGACACGCGCTTGTTCACATCATCAAACGGCTGCAGGTACGGCAGCTGCACCATCACGAAGAAGGACTGCCCGAAGGGATCTGTAATCGCCGCAGCGGTCGCGAGCAGCTGGTTAAAGCACTCCTCGACAAGCTGCGGCGTCTCAGGCGGGTGGTAGACCGATCCGTCGATGCCAACCCCGATGTGACGCAGTCGTCCGGCAGCCCTCTCGTCGGCCAGCAGGTTGTTCGCAAGGATGGCATGCAGGTTCAGAATCGTGTATCGGTTGAAGCCGATCTCCGCCGCGTTGCCGACGAGAAACTCCACCGCATCCTTGTGATTGAGAATCGTCTGGGCTTCGAACCGGTCTCGACCTTCCGCCTCTTGGCCGAACTCGATCAGCCGCCTCGTGTCGAGCAGTGAGTACGTGTTCCCCTCGAGACGACTCGAATTCCATGACGCGTCCATCAGAAGTCGGTTCAGGATTTGCAGCGCGTACGTTCCCGCCTGCTCCTGCCCGCTCACTGGTCTCGCCCCTAGCTCGGCTAGGCGCGCGCGCCCTCCGGAAGGTAGAACGTCTCTCCGGGACGGACCATATAAGCGCAATAATCAAGTACTTGCGTACTTATTGTTGCGTCTACGGCGAGACCGGCCCATAAACGCAACAAAGTTGAGGTCTACGCGCAACAACGACGCCATGGGCGCAAGCAGCCGTCAGGATCGAAAGCACGAACAGTCAACTGGCTCCGGACTGCTCCGCGAGCTTTCGAGACGCCTCGACCTCCGCCTCCGGTTACTTCAATCCTTTTGAGACGTAGAGATCAGACAGCAGGCGCGCGTAGGTCCCTGCGTCAGCCGCCTCTGCAGCTCTCCTCAGAACCCAAGAAATCCGCGTGGAGCTCCAGCGAGTCTGCTCCCTCCTCCGGCTGCGTCGATCCGCTGGTTATCGGGATAATCCGACTTCGGGGGAGTTTTCGCACAGGACGTCATCGCCCCACTCGTGGCCACGGCGCTGATCGCACACCGCGCGGCCTCGTTCCGACGCCGCACGCATACAGCACCGATTCCGTCACGCCGTCCAGCCGCAGATCGCGCTCCACGAGTGAATCTGCCAATGCCGCCGAACAGAAGGGCGCCAGACGGAATGCGGTCGCCGCCAGGCAGAACGTCTGACAGAAGTGTCCCGCCTCGAGCAGGACAGCACGGTAGGCGCGGGGAAACGGATATTTCCACTCGGTTCGCGCGAAGACCGCGGTGATCAGCACGAGGAACGACGCATCGCCGTACCACGACTGGCCGCACAGGTGACGCGCAATCGTCGATCGCGACGTACGATTGACCCTCACGAGCTCGTGATCGTGCGGTCGATAGTGATAGATGCCGGGCGCCACGCCGTTTACCTTTCGCACAACCACATACGCTTCCAGCGGATGACAGGCGCCCGCCGAGGGGGAGGTGCGCAGCATTGCCTTTCCAATCGCGCCGAGATCGAGGAACTTGTGCGTGCCGAAGGTCAGCCGCATCAATGTGCTGAGCGTTCGAACTGACACCGGCCGCCCTCCAAATTGGCGCCATGTCCGGCGCGCGAGCAGCACGCGCGAGAAGCGATCGCGCGCATGCACCGCAGGAAGTCGAATCCGAACACCGTTTCTATACGGTTTCGCCGACGGCGGCACCGGCCGTTCCTCGAGGCGCTTCCTCAAGTAGGCGACGGCGACCTCGGTGTCGGCTGCATACGGCGCATCTTTCGTGAAGAAATGAAAGAACCCGGCTTCAGGATTCCAGTCGGACCAGGCGGTCATCGCCTGTTCGGCCGGTTTCACCGGCCGATCCGACTGGTGAAGCATCGAGGTCCGGACGAGGAGGCGAAGTGCGCGCCGCATGCGTGCCGGCGACACACTCAACATCCTTGACAATGGCGCCGCCGGCCGCCAGTCGCCGAAGTACTCGAGCAGCCCCAGCGTCAGCGCGTCGCCGGACAGCATCGTCCGCGTCGCATAGTTGCGGATCACGAGCGCGCCGTCGGCCCAGTGGCAGACGATGTGCGGCGAGCGCCGGAACAGACGCGCCGCCGGTGGTGCGCGTCTTATCTCCGCGGCTTGGGACAACTCACGATCACTGCAGCTTTGCAGAGGTTGGCATGCTTCTGATGGAACTTGCGAAGGGCCAGATAGAGCTGAGGATCGCGGCCCTTCAGCCGCTTGACCAGACCAGCGAGTTCACTCAGCAGCGGTTCGAGGCGGACCGCCACGGGAACCGCAGACTTCTTTCGCCTCTTCGCCATGCGGAGCCTCGCAAATGTGGGGAAAGCGGAACGGAGTGTATGAAAGAGCTGAGAACACGGTCAACAAAAATCTATCGGAGACGTGCTGATTTCTACGGCAGATTGAGTTTCGTCAACAGCCCCTGGAGTGCGGGCTCGGACCGCAGCGGATCGATCAGCGGATCGACCGCCAACTCGGTCAACGAGGAATCCCTCTCGCGGTACGCGACATCGAGCCAGGAAAGCGCCCGAGCGTTGTCGCCGAGTGCGCCGTATACGAGAGCCACTTCGTACGGCACGGCGGGGCGGTCGGCCGGCTCCGAACGGGCCTTCTCGACGAGCCGCTCGGCTTCGGCCGCGTTGCCGCTCTTTGCGTACGCCCACGCAAGCATGAGCTGATAGTCGGGACCTGCGAACGTCAGTTCCGCGATCCCTTCAGCGGTCCGTCCAGTCAGGACATAGACACGGCCGAGCAGCGTGTGCGCCGGCACGTATTCCGGTTCGATCTCGAGCACGCGATGCAACTGGCGGATTGCGGCGTCGAACTGATGCGCCATGTAGTACGCGTAGGCGACCTGCCGGCCGGCCGTCGCTGACATCGGCGAGCGTTCCTCGGCTTTTCGACTCGCGTCGATGGCTTCGTCATGGCGCGCGCGATCCGTCAGGTAATTGGAGAAATCGATCAGCACGGATGTAGACGTGGGATCGAGCTCGAGCGCCCGTTGAAAATCAGACTCGGCGCCGCGCCAGTTCCACTCGAGCGCGAATCGCGCGAACGCCCGCGCGCCCCACGCATCGGCGATCCGCTCGTCGATCGCGATCGCCCGGCCGCTGGCCTCGATGGCACGTTTCAGCGCGACGTCGGACGAAACGGCGCCGAAGTATGCACTCTCCATCGCGTAATAGGAGGCGAGCGCTGCGTGAGCCTCGGCGAATCGCGGCGCAATCGCGACGGCGCGCTGGAGCTGATCGATCGCGCCCCTGACGTTGGTCTGCACGTCCATCAGGTACCGGGCCTTCAGGTACTCTTCCATGGCGTCTGGCGGGACGACTCGTAAAGGAGAGATCTGGGTTTGCGCGCGTGATGCGAGCACGAGATGGATCTTGTCGGCGACCGCCTTGGCGATGTCGCTCTGCAGCGCGAAGAAGTCGCCGATATCGCGTTCGAACGAGCCGCTCCAGAGCAGCGTCCCCATGGAGGCCTGAAAAATCTGCACCCGCACCTGCACTGACCGGTTCGAGTCGGCGGCTGCCCGCGGGACGCGCTCGACCGACCCTTCGATAACCGCCTGGGCGCCGGTGATGCGCGCGACACTGTCCAGCGAGCGGGTCTTCGCGGCGTCGAAGCGCTTCATGAACGTCCAGGGCACGACCTTGGCCGCGCCGATCTGGCCGAGTCTTGCCGTCAGTTCCATCGGTACTGCGCTCGCCAGGTACGCGTCGGCGTCGTTCGTTGATAGGTTCTCGAACGGCAGCACGGCGAGCACTGAGATCTGGTTGGCAACATCCGGCGTGGCCCTGCGACCGTCCAGGAGCCACGATCGCACCGAGCGCCAGGGAAGGGCGGCGAGGGCGACGGCGAGTGCTGCTAGCAGCAGCAGATAACGCCATCTGCGCGGCCACCGCGCCGGCCGCGCCGGGACGTCGGCGACCGCAGCGAGATCGGCTTCGAGGGCGCCCGCGCTTTCGTACCGTTCTGCGGGGTCGGCGGCCATCGCGCGATCGATGACGCGCACGAATGCGGTGGGAAGGTCGGCGCGAGCGTCACGGAGCCGCGCTCGCGCGCCGCGCGCGTGCGCGGCGGCCAGGCCCTCCACGGTCGCGGCGCGAATCGGAAACGAACCGGTCACGAGGCGATAGAGCAGGACGCCGGCGCTGTACAAGTCGGTCCGGGGGCTGGCGGCGGCTCCGGCGAAAATCTCGGGTGCGAGATACAGCGGCGTGCCGGCCATATCCCCGGACACGACCGCGGCGTCGCGCACGATCTCGCGGCCGGTGCCGAGGTCCATCAGCACGATGCGTCCGCCCTCCTCGCGCATCACGTTCTGCGCCTTGACGTCACGATGGATCAGGCCGGCCCCGTGAATCGCCGACAGCGCCCGGCACAGATCGAT
>DATKHR010000085.1:0-8212 GCA_035510155.1 Vicinamibacterales bacterium | reverse complement strand
GAGATCGCAGGCCCGCCGGAACGTGTCGGCAATCCGTTTCGTATTCTCCTTGGGGTCCTTCGCCCACTCGCTCGGACTGGAGGCCGAGTCGATCCGGACGACGCCGTGCGTGCGAATACCGAGATCGCGCAGCTTGTGCCCAATCGCGCACGCCTTCCGGACCTGCGTCAGGAAGTTTTTCCGGTCCTCTTCGCTGCCCATCGCGGATCCACCGCCCGTCGGCGGCCAGACGGGCGCGACAAGCGACCCGACGACGAACCCTTTCGATCGGATCTTGTCGGCCAGACGCTCCAGATCGGCCTCATTGGCGTCGATGCTCACGTGCGGATCGAACAGGAACAGGTCCACGCCGTCGAACCTCACGCCCCCGACTGACGCGTTCGCCGTCAGGTTGAGCATCGTGTCGAGATCGATTGGCGGCTCGGCGCCCGGGCCGCCTTTCCCGACCAGACCTGGCCACATCGCGTTGTGAAGCTTCGGATAGTTCATAAACCCTTCCGGCGTTTGCGCAGCGCCTCCGCGTCCGGGTTGCCGGGGCCGAAGTGTTTCAGGATGACAAGCGGATCGGAGTCGCTGTGGTTTTCAACGCGCACGCCTGCGCGCGCCGCATCTTCCGTCACGAACAGCTCGTCCTCCGTCATCTGTCCGTAGCGGATCATCGTCGGCGCCGACACGCCGAGCTTGCCGAGCGCGCCGTGGCCTTGGACGACGATGAGGCCGTAGGCGGCGCCATCTTTCATGAGGGCCGAGCGCTTCGGCAGAATGATCAGCTCTTTGGCCGAGTAGTAGCCGGTGCCGTAGCACACCCACTGCTCGCGGTAGCCGTCGGGCTCGGTCTCGGCGAACGACCGGACCGGACACGGAAATGTGCGATTCGTGCGCGCGAACTCGGGATTCACGTTGGCGTCCCAGTCGAGCATCTCGACGAGGTAGTCGAGGTCGTGGTGATGCTCTGTCGGCACGTCCTTTGTCAGCAGCTCCCATGGAACCGTGCGGCCGTCGACTTCGGACTGGAACATCGCGAAGACATCGCTCGCGACTTGCGGCTCGTAGGTGACGAGCGACCCGGGCGCGTGGAGGATGCACGGGTTGATCTGCCAGCCGCTGCCCGGCTGGAGGCGGAACGCGCGCGAGAGATTGAGAATGCCGTTGTCGCCGAGCTTCCACTGCTCGAGACATCGGCGCACATCGGTTTTCGTCGTGCCCGGCTCGAGGCCCATGAACGTGTACGGAAAGTTGTTGAAGGTCTGGTTGTATTGCGGCGGAAAGTAATACGCTTCCGGTTTCCCGCGCCGCCCGAGGGGCCGGGCCTGGTCGTCGCTCTGGTGCATGTGATGAGGAATGGCCCCCAGGTTGTCGAAGAACTTGCACAGCAGATTCCATCCGCCTTCACGCGCCATGGTCGTCGCGCCGACGAGCAGATCGCCCGCGGCTTCGACAGCGTCCTTCAGCAGGAAACGACCACCGTTCGCGCGGGCGTAGCTCAACCCTTCGTCGGGAGGAGTGCCCGGACCGTTGTCGGCGTTCGTCGTCGACGAGAACCAGCGCTCGTTGATGCCGCCGCGGCGAGCGCCAAGCGCGTACAGGTCGTCAGGGTGCAGGCGGAGCCGGCGTCCAGGGATCATGAACGTGCGCGGCACCCAGGCGGGCTCGAGACGCAGCAAACCCCCGCCGGCGTCGATCGCATCCTGAACGGCGCGCCGATTCACCATCAATGCTCCATTGGGATGCCGAAGCAATAGAGCGTGTCGTCGTAGGTCGTGAAATAGATGCGGCCGTTGGCGATCGACAACGCAGCGAAGTGCGTGAACGACGTCACCTGATCGCCGCTCGACCAGAGCTCCTTGCCCGTCGCGGCGTCGAGCGCATATAGAACCGCCGGCGCGGACTTCTGCGCGCGTACGTCCGCCTGATACAAGCCGCCTTCCTTCTCGTTGGCCTGTCGGACCCACTCGCCGGTGCTCAGCGCGAACACGACACCCCCGGCGACCGCCGGCGGAGCCGGCGTGATCATGTTGCGCGAAAGCCACATCGGGGTGAGCGCGGGCTTGCCGTTGCGATCTTCGACCTTGAACGCGGCAATGCTGCCCACGTTCGCCTCGCCATTGGTGACGGGGAACTTGAACGTCGAATGCTTCGGCCCCCAGACCGGCGCGAGCACCCACCGCGCGCCTTGCGCGTCCTCCCAGCTCGCAAGGCTGCCCCACGTGCCAGCGCCCGCAAAGTCGATCCCCTCGTTCGAGACGAGCTCCGATCGAAACAGCGGCGAGCGGTGATCGGATCCGCCGATCGACTGCGAGTCGAGCATGAAGAGGCGGCCTTCTTTGCCGGAGCCGACGACCAGCTCGCGCCCCTTATAGGTGAAGATGACCGGCGTGACGTTCATGTCGAGGTCGCGCTTCCAGAGCCACTCGGCATTCGTCGGCGCATACCAATCCTTGAGCTTGAGCTCCTTCGGCGTAAGCGCGACGACCGAGTTCGCGTAGCGGTTGGTCGCGGGATCGTACTGACCGTCGCCCGTCTCCGCGTACACCGTGCCGTCGGCGCCGATCGCCGGGCCCGCGATGCCCCAGAGGCCGCCGCTGCCCGATCGCCAGTAGCGAATCGTCTTCGCCGGGTCGCTCAGATCGATGGAGTACACGCTGTTCGGATTCCCGCCGCACCCTTGCCCCGTGATTGTGTAGATGACGTTGTCGCGATACGCGAGGCTGTACGGCTTGCCGTTCGGCGGCAGGAACTTGATGGCCGGGATCATCTCGTCGCCGGTGTTGGTGTTCACCTGGTGCAGGAACCCGTCGCCCGACAGCACGAAGATCGGACGGACCGCGAACGGATTGTTGCCGCGCTGCGGCGCAGCTGGCGCGCCAGGGGCCCCTGAAGCCGGCGCGCCAGGGGCTGCCGGAGCAGGCGCGGCTCCCGCAGCCTGTCCGCCGGAAGCAGCCGGCATCCCAGGACCAGCCAGTTCGGCCGGCGGGGCACCGCGAGCACCACCCGCCGGTTGAGCCGCACGTCCGCGTGCGGGAGCCGGAGGGAGCACCGGCCAGGCGGTCAGGCCGCCCGGACACAGAAACGTCGCCTGCTCGGTTTCGGCGACGGTGGCCGCCCAGTCGAAGTGCCTCTTCCAAAAAATTGTCCCGAGGTCGGCATCAACCGCGAAGAGATCGTTGTTCGTCGTCGCGACGAACGCGAGTTCCTTGAAGCCCCGGTCGGTAATCGCCCGCTCGACGATGAGCGGGCCGAAGAGCGAGTAGACGGACCGTGGTTTTGCCTCGAGCTTGACCTTCCAGAGCAGCCGGATGTTCTTGAGCGTGTCCTTGGAGATCTTCGTTTCGTCGCGTTGCCAGGCGTCGCGCTGGTTGTTGCCGCTGTGGGTCACCCAGTCGGCGCCTGCCAGCGGCACGACGACGAGGCACGCGATCAGTCCAATCCACGTCAGCAGTCTTGGCATAGAAAATAGTCCGGAAGCTCGACGCCCCACCATCTACTTCTTCCGCGTGACGATACTGCGCGGATCGGAACGCAGCAAGCGGCAAACCGCCGCGGGCCGCGAATTTTGCAGCGGAAGACGACAGGCGGGACCGGAAACCACGCGTAATTGCCTGACAACCAACAGTTTTTACCGGCTCGAACTTGAGCCATCGCCGGCCCGGCGCCGCTGATCAGCTGAAGGGCGGCGTTTCGAGATGCGAAACCCACCGCCGCACAAGCAGGGACGGTCAGAACACGAATCGATCCTTGCGCGTGTCGACCTTGGCGCGGTCGAGCCCCGGGACTTTCTTCAGGTCGTCGATGGTCTCGAAGCGGCCGTGATCGTTGCGATACCGGACGATCGCCTGGCCATCCCCGTCGGCGACGTCCAGCGTCTTGGCGAGCTCGCCGGCGTCCGCCTTGTTCACGAAGATCAGCGAGAAGTGCCTGTCGAGGTACTCGAGGATGGCGTTCCACTCCTCGTCAGTCCCCTGCGCCCCATTCGCGGCCATCTCGTCGAGCGTCTTGCTCCACTCCTCGCGCGTCTTCAGCTGACCGACGGCCGCCTCCGGGCCGTGACAGTCGCTGCAGACCTTGAGCAGCGCGGACTTCCCAGGCCCATCGGGGAGAGGCGAGTCGCTCGGCTGCAGCGTCCGAGGTGACGCGACGCCGAACGCGATGCCGATGACCAGAGCCGCGCCGCCCATCGCCATCGTCTGCACCAGCGCCAACATGCCGCCATCATAGCGCACGCGATCCATAATGGCGGCGGTGCCGACTTATCGCGGCCGTCGCGCGGCGACCATCGAGAACGAGCGTGTGCGCGTCACTGTGCTCGCGGAAGGCGGACACATTGCGGAGATCTTCGACAAGGACGCCGGCGTCAACCCGCTATGGACGCCGCCGTGGCCGACAATTGAGCCGTCACGCTACGATCCGCTCGTGCACGACGACGTGTACGGCCGCGGCGCCGACGCGAGGCTGCTTGCAGGCATCATGGGCCACAACATCTGCCTCGATCTATTCGGCGGGCCGTCGGCCGAGGAACGAGCGGCGGGGCTCCCCACGCACGGCGAGGCAGTCGTCGTGACGTACGAGATTTCGACCTCGGCAAACGCAATGACGCTGTCGGCGCGGCTGCCGCTATCGCAGATTCGGTTCACGCGCCGGCTCGAGCTCGACGGGTGCGCCATAGCGGTCCGCGAGCGCATCGAGTCGCTCTGCGCGTTCGATCGGCCCATCGCGTGGACCGAGCACGTGACGCTCGGTCCGCCGTTTCTCGAGAAAGGCCGAACCGAATTCCGCGCGTCAGCCGCTCGTTCAATTGTGTTCGAGTCGCCGTTCGGTGCGGGCGATTATCTGCAGCCGGGCGCGTGTTTCGAGTGGCCGGACGCGCCACGCGCCGATGGCGGAGTCGCCGATTTGAGGGTCTTCACCACCGACGCGGCGTCGAGCGCGTATACGGCGCACCTGATGACCGCGCAGCGCGACACGGCATGGTTCATCGCGTTCTCGCCCGCCTATCGTGTCGCCCTCGGCTACGTCTGGCGACCGTTGGATTTCCCCTGGATGGGCATCTGGGAAGAAAACCGCAGCCGCACGGCAGCGCCGTGGAACGCCTCGACGCTTACCCGGGGAATGGAATTCGGCGCGTCTCCGTTTCCCGAAGCACGGCGGGCCATGGTCGATCGTGGTCGTCTATTTGATACACCGACCTACCGGTGGCTTCCGGCGCGCGACGCGCTCGAGGCAGACTACTGGATCGTGCTGCAGCGCACCGACACGATCCCTGAATCTCTCGGTTGGCCCCGAGCGGCAAAGACGACAAAAATGACGATCGAGGCGACGCTATGACTGTCTCGCAGGCCGAGCGCATCGCGCGGGCGCTCGATTCGTTCCGGATCGAGCTGCCGTCGTGGGGCTTCTCGAACACCGGCACCCGCTTCGGCAAGTACCTCCAGCCGGCCGCTGCGCTGACGATCGACGAGAAATTCTCCGACGCGGCCGAAGTGCACCGGCTGACCGGCGTCTGTCCGACGCTCGCGCTGCACGTGCTCTGGGATCTTCCAAACGGCGCCGCCGACGTCGAGCGGATCAGGTCGCTGGCCGCACAGCACGGGATCGAGCCGGGCTCGATCAACCCGAACCTGTTCGAGGATCAGCACTACAAGTTCGGATCGTTTGGCAACCCGGACTCAAGCGTGCGCGCCCGGGCGGTCGGGCACGCGCGCGACAGCGTGGCGATCGCGCGGCACCTGAGCAGCCGCGACATCGTGCTCTGGTTCGCCGACGGCTCGAACTACCCCGGCACGGCGAACATCCGGCAGCGCAAGCGGTGGTTCGAAGAGAACCTCCGGACCCTGCACGCCGACGTCGATGCACATCAGCGACTGCTTGTCGAATACAAGCCGTTCGAGCCGGCCTTCTACCATACCGACATCGCCGACTGGGGAATGGCGTTAGCCTTCGCGCGCGCCGCTGGCCCCCGCGCGCGCGTGCTGGTCGACACCGGGCATCATTACCAGTCGCAGAACATCGAGCAGATCGTGGCCTGGCTGCTCGCGGAGGAGATGCTCGGCGGTTTCCACTTCAACGATCGCCGCTACGCAGACGACGACCTGACGCTCGGATCGATCGATCCGTATCAGGTGTTCCGAATTTTTCACGAGATTTTGTTTTTCGAGTCAGAGACGGGCACGCGCGCCGACATCGCGTACATGATCGACCAGAGCCACAACCTGAAGGGAAAGATCGAAGCGATGATCCAGACTGTGGTCCACGCGCAGGAGCTGTACGCGAAGGCCGCGCTCGTCGACCACAACGTGCTCGCGGCCGCCCAGGCGCGGTGCGAGCTGGTGCGGGCCGAGTCGGTGCTTCGCGACGCGTTCTCGACCGACGTGCGCCCAGCGATCGCGGAGTGGCGGCGAGGCAGGGGGTTGCCGGCCGATCCGCTGGAGGCGTTTCGCCACAGCGGCTATCTCGAGCGGATCACAGCCTTGCGCAGCGGAAGGACCTCAGCGACGTCGTCCTACGCGTAATCACGGTCGTCAGCTTGCCCAACGCGATATCCGTCGGGCGCCATCGCAATCCGTCGGAGCTCACCAGGATCGAGCCAATTCACCTGGCAGCGTTCGCACGTATCGATGACGACGTTGCCCGGGCCGTCGTAGCCGTGATCGATCATCCGCCGCCCGCACATGGGGCAGGCCAGAGTCCGGTCGCCCGGCTCTCGGCGGCGGGGCAGCGCGGTTTGCAGCGCACGTGCCTCGTGGAGACGCACGGCGTCGATGATGGTCACGAAGCGGCTCATCTCGATCAGCATGCCGAAACATCGGGCGCAGCAGAGCAGCGGCTCCTCGTCAATCTTGCTGTTCGACAGCGGTGTCGAGCAGAGGGGGCACAGGGTCGGCGTCTCACTGAAGAGCGACAGACATTCCAGGGCGGCCGGCCCTTCCGGCAGCACCTGCTCAGTGCCGCAGTGGTCGCACACCAAACGCCCATGGTCCACTCGGATGGGCGCACCGCAGTTCTCGCATTTCGTCACGATCGCCTTATCGGCCACCGCGGACCCCCCGGATAGCCTGCTCGCCCGTCGCAGACTGTCTCCTTCACGGTCTCGACTACGTCGACACGTTTCACGAATATTTTCTGGCCTACCCGAGCGCCGGTTATGGCTTCAATTTCTTCCAGTGGGCAAGTTCTCGTGACCGGGCCCCGTACAACAGTTGGGGCAACGGTGCCGCAATGCGGGCGCCCGCGATCGGCTACGCGTGTGATTCCCTGGAAGACGTTCTGGATCGCGCAGAGCGCAGCGCCACTGTGACGCATAACCATCCCGAAGGCATCAAAGGGGCTCAGGCGACGGCGGCGGCGATTTTTTTGCGCGCCAGGGCGAATCGAAACGCGGCATCAGAACCGTGTTGGAACGCCTATTCAGCTACAACCTGAGTCAACGGGTCGACGACCTGCGCCCGACCTATTGTTTCGATGTCTCGTGCCAAGGGACCGTGCCGCCGGCCATCATGGCGTTTCTGGACTCAACCAGCTTCGAGGACGCCGTGAGAAAGGCCGTCTCGCTTGGGGGAGACGCCGACACCCTGGCCTGTATTGCCGGAGGGATCGCCGAGGCGTACTACGGTGGCGTGCCGTCCGACATCGCGACCCGAACGCTCGCTCTACTGGACGATCGCTTGCGGGGCGTCGTGACGGAGTTCCGCGGACGCTACGGCAGCCAGGCGACCTGACGGTTAGCGGTCGTCTCTCTCCTCATGCGGCGGCCAATGCTTCGGTCGTCCATTCTCATCCACGATTAGCGCCCGCGTGCCCGGAGGCAGCACCTGCAGCGTTTTCAGGAATTCGATCACACAATCCTGCTCGTACTGACCTAACGCCTCAAATGCGAGTCGCGTCGCCTTCGCCTCACCGTCATGGGCTTTGACCGACTGTCGGAGTGTCGTGAACTGGCCGTGGTGGAAGAACGGCGGCTCGTTGGCCGTTCCCCACAGCTTCCGCGTCAGGAATTTCCGGTTGCCTTTAAAGAACGCCGGCGAGTCCGCCGGCTCGTTCATGTCCAGCGCCTCCCTGTTCGGGTCACCGGGCCCCATCGTGATGTCGTGCAGCTTCAGATCGGTATACGCGGGGACCATCACGACACCGTGCGACGGTTTGAGCCGCGGGCTCGGCAGCTCGTCGCTCGAGAGATCCACCGTCAACGTCGGCGCCTGCCCGACGAGCAGGTTGGGCG
>DATKHR010000084.1:0-6274 GCA_035510155.1 Vicinamibacterales bacterium | reverse complement strand
GCGTGTGCGCTATCTACGCTCTGAGCGAGGATACGGAAATCCCGTGCAGACTCGTCACGGCGTAGTGGAGATCGCGCCAGCTCGGTAAGGTCCGCCACGTCCGCGCAAAGACGTCAGAGCGCTTTGAGACGAGGCGTGCCGTCGAGCCAATCAACGAGGTCTACTGTGCCGCTTCTTCGTCAAGCGCGAGGATGCGGCACGGCTGGCGGTGCTCGTACTGTGTGAGCGTTTCGGTGAGGCGGCGAACGAGGTCGGGCCGCGACAGCTGCCTAGCGGCCCTTAGCGCGTCGCGCTGCCACGTTACCGCCTCGCCGTACTGTCCGAGCTCGGCCTGCGTCATCGCCATCATCTCGCCGACTTCGACGCCTCGCGGCTCACGCGCGAGCACCGTGCGCATCAGCGCGAGCGCTTCCTGTCCGTCTCGTACCGCCGCATCGGGCGCCGACGTCAGCAGCCGGACCAGCGCATGAACGAACGCCGGGCGATCGGGATACTGCTGAACATCTTCCCGCAGCCGATCGCGCGCTTCGCCGTAACGATGCAGATCGACGAGCGCCAGCGCGTAGCCAAGTGGAGCATCGGTCGCGCGCGGGTCGAGCGAGGCGGCCTCCCTGTAATGTGCCAGCGACTCGGCGGCGCGCCCGCTTCGGCGGAGAACGTCGGCCAGACGAACACGCGCTTCGGCATACGCTGGATCCGCACGCACGGCTGCATTCAGATGCGCGAGGGCGTCCGCAGTCCGGCCGTCGCTCGCGAGCAGCACGCCGAGGCTGTAATGTGCCTTGGCGAACGCAGGCGAGAGCCGCAGCGCCTCCGCGAATTCGTTCGCGGCACCCCCAGGGTCGCCGGACAAGTACAACGCCGTGCCCAGCTTGTGATGTAGCGACGGCTCGCCGGGCGCCAGACCGATGCCCCTGCGAAAGTACGCGGCGGCGGCGGTGAAGTCGCGAGCATCGAGGGCTTTCGCGCCGCGCACCTCGTACGCAACCGGGCTTTCCAGGATGGTCTCCAGCTCGAACATCAGCGGATCCGGCGGTCGGATTTCGCCCGGAGCGCGGAGCCGCAGGTGCGCGTCGGCTTTGTCCTGCTGGCCGAGACCGCGGTAGGCCATGGCGAGCGGATAGTGAATCGACGCCTCGCGCGGATCGATCGCGAGCGCGCGCTCGAGACGCTCCGCGGCGGCGGCGTAATCGGATCGCGCGAGCGCGACGCGACCGAGCCCGACAAGGGCGGCGATCGACTGTGACTGTCCGGCGATCGCGAGTTCGAACAGCGGCTCCGCCGCCTCGGGACGTCCCTCATCGAGAAACTCGTTCCCGAGCCACACCAGCGCACTGACGTGAGCTGGCTGCAACCGCAGCACCCGTTCGAACGCCGCCTCGGATTTCGCGGTGTCGCCGGCGGTTTTATACAGATGCGCAAGGTAGTACGGCCACTTGAGGACGTCGGGGGCGAGAGCTTCGGCGTTGAGCAGGCACGTTTCGGCCTCTTCGCGATACTCCGCGGCCATCAGCAGCATGCCCATCGCACCGTAGGCGTCAGCCAGCTCGCTGGTCGACAACCGTGGATCCGAAGTCGCGCGCGTCAGCGCGGCGTAGCGTTCGCGAAGCTGCGCCTGGACGGATTCCGCGGCGCGTCCGAGATCGGGCAGCGACACAGCGCGCAGCGCAGGTCTCGCCGGTCCGTGGCACGCGACTGTCAGCAGCAGCACAAGTGCCGCGCGTCGATTGATCCCGATCACCGCCCGGTACCTTCGCGGATCGTCATGTAGCGGTCGATCGCGAGACCCGGCCGCGTCTCGCTCCGCCCGTCTGGCCAGATCACGCGAACGGTCACGGGACCGCTCGAGTCTCCGAGCCCGGCGAGCACGCGCGGATCGTTGGCTGAGGCGTAGCTGCCGTCGGCGCGAACTCGACGCCACAATGTGCGGCCGTCGGCGCGAATCACTGCCACGCGCGCGCCAAGCATGTCCCGGCGGCCGTCGCTGCCGACGAGGCGCAACCCGATCCAGTGATGGCGCCGCCCGATCTCGTTGAGCAGCACCCGCACCGGACCGCTCGCATTGCCGACGACGAGGTCGGTGTCGCCGTCGTTGTCGATGTCGCCGAACGCGGCGCCGCGGCTGACCTCGGCCCGCGCGAACGCCGGACCCGCTCGGCTCGTGACGTCTTCGAACCGCCCGTTGCCCAGATTCCGAAAGGCCTGCTTGCGCTGCTGCAGCGCGAACTTCTCGCGCCGGGCAGCAGCATCGATGTTCTGTGTGACCGCCCCGTTGACCGTCACCAGGTCGAGCCACCCGTCGTTATCGATATCGAGCCACGCGGCTCCGAACCCCGTGAACGGCAGCGTGGGCTGTCGCAGACCGGCGCGGGCGCTTCGCTCCTCGAACACGCCGCCGCCGGCGTTCACGAACAAATCGGCCCCCTGGCCCGTGAGCTCGGTGATGAACAGATCTTCGTTGCCGTCGTTGTCGAAGTCGCCTGCGTCCACGCCCATGCTCGACTTGGCTTCGCCGTTGGCGCCCAGCGCGGCTCCGGACAGCAACGCCGCGTTCTTGAACGTGCCGTTGCGCTGGTTGATCCATAACTGATTCGGCTGGCCATCGTTGGCCACGTAGATGTCGATCCATCCGTCACCGTTGAAATCGGCCGTCGACACGCCGAGCGCGGGCCCGAACTCGGTCGACAACCCGGCGCGCGCCGTCACGTCGGTGAACGTTCCGTCCCGATTGTTCCGGTACAGCTTGCTCGGCTGCGCCGTATACACGTGCGGCGGACAGTAGTCGGGTCCGCCGGCGAGGCCGAAGCACTTCACGTTGCCTTCGACGCTGTAGTTCACGTAGTGACCGACGAACAGATCGAGCCAGCCGTCGCGGTCGAAATCCACAAACGCGGCCGAGACGCTCCAGCCGGGGCTCGCCGTATGGCTTGCCTCGGTGACGTCGGTGAACGTCCCGTCGCAGTTGTTGCGAAACAACTGGTTCGATCCGAGATTGGTCACGTAGAGGTCGACGCAACCGTCGTTGTTGTAGTCGCCGGTCGCTACGCCCATTCCGTAACCGCGCGCTCTGATGCCGCTTTTCTCGGTCACGTCGGTGAAGTGCGGCGTGCGCCTGCCGTCGGCGCCCACCTCGAGATCGTTGCGGTAGAGGCGGCCGCCGAGCACCGAGCCGCCGGGCGGTGGAAACCACGCGCGGTCGATCGCCTTGGCTCCGAGCATCCGCCCCTGGACCACGAACACATCCAGGTCTCCGTCGTTGTCGAAGTCGAACAGGGCGACGCCGGGGGCCATGATCTCGGGGTAGTAGAACTCGCCCGACATGCCGTTGAAGTGGGTGAAGGCCAGTCCCGTGGCCGCCGTCGCATCGGTGAACCAGGCCTCCTGAGTGTCGGATGCACGTCCGGTGGGAAGCGTCGCGAGGGTCAATCCGATTGCCAAGATCAGAACGCGGACATTCATGCGCACATTAAGCCATTTTCCTGTATAACAGTGCCTCAGATATATCAGATCGTAGCAGGCCCAACCGTTGTCAAGGAGCTCGTATGCGCACTGTCCTGGGGTGTTGCGTCCTCCTCGCGTCGATCTGGATCTTACCGACTGCGGCGCTGGCGCAGGTGACCCTCGCCGGCGCGGCCAAAGACGCCTCGGGCGCAGTGCTGCCCGGCGTCACCGTCGAAGCGTCGAGCCCGGTACTGATTGAAAAAACCCGCACGGCAACGACCGATGGCGCCGGGCAGTACCGCATCGAGAGTCTGCAACCAGGCACTTACACCGTGACGTTCAAGCTGTTGGGGTTCGCCACCTTGAAGCGTGATGATGTGCTGCTGTCCGGTACTGGCGTTGTCAAGATCGATGCAGAGATGACGGTTGGCGGCCTCGCGGAGGCCGTCACTGTCAAAGGTGAAAGCCCGGTTGTCGACGTCCAGAGCACGACGCGCGAGGTCACGCTCGACAACGAGACGATGCGAAGCCTGCCTGCCGTTCGCAGTTACAGCTATCTGCTCACCGGCGTGCCGGGCCTGCAGCCGAACATCACCGACGTCAACACCGGTCCCGTGTTCGCGATCTTTCCCGTGCACGGCGGCCGCGGCGTCGAATCGCGGCTGACGGTCGAGGGCCTGAACATCAGCAATCCGCCGGGTGGCAACCAGCCACCCAACTACACCGCCGACATCGGCAATTCGTCGGAAGTCACGGTGATGACGGCCGGCGGCCTCGGTGAGTTCGAAACCGCGGGCGTGCAGATGAACATCGTGCCGAAGCAGGGCGGCAACACCCTGAGCGGTCTGGTCGCGGTGTCCGGCTTCTCGAAAGGCATGCAGTCGAACAACTACTCCGCCGATCTGCAGGCGCGAGGCGCGACGGCGCCGAACCCGACGTACCACGTGTACGACTTCAATGCGGCGGTCGGCGGCCCGATCAGGAAGGACAAGCTCTGGTTCTACATGAGCGTTCGCGAGCAGGGTTCCCGGAGGGACATTCTGAACGTTTTCTACAACCAGAACGCCGGCAACCCCAACGCGTGGACGTATGCGCCGGATTTCACCAGGCCGGCCTACTACGATCGGCAGTGGGAGAACTACACACCGCGCATCACGTGGCAGGCGTCGCCGAAGAACAAGTTCACGTTCTCGTGGGATGAACAGCCCGTGTGCCGGACGTGCACCGGCACGGCATCGTTCGCCGGCTCGCCGTCGTCGACGACGGCCCCGGAAGCGGACGGCCACGGCGAATACACTCCACAGCGCGTCCAGACCGCGCGCTGGACATCGCCCGTGACGAACCGGCTGCTCCTCGAAGCCGGTCTCGGCAACACGTATTACCAGTGGGGCGACCGCGAGCTCGTTCCGAACCCGACCGAGAACCTGATTCGTGTCACGGACAACGCGACCACGATTACACCGACGGGCGTGGTCGGGACGATGACGTACCGCTCGCAGAGTTGGCTGATCAACAAGACCGACGGGGCGAATTGGTTCTTCAACGCCTCGTATGTGACCGGGTCTCACAGCATGAAGTTCGGTTATCAGGGCAACTGGTGGCGCGACGACCGCGAGCTCCACACGAATACGCAGGACCTCGCGTACACGTTCAGAGCTGGCGTACCGATTTCGATCACCGAGTACGCGAATCCCTACTTCAACAACGCGCGCGCGGCGATGACGTCGTTCTTCGCGCAGGATCAGTGGACCTTCAACAGGCTCACGCTGCAGGGTGCCGTGCGCTACGATCATCCCTGGAGCTGGTTCCCGGCCGTGACGCAGCCGGCGAGCACCTTCTTCCCGGGGGTCAGCTTCCCGCGCTCGGACGGGGTGACCGGCTACAACGACATCACGCCTCGGATGGGCGCCGTCTATGACGTCTCCGGCACTGGCAAGACGGCAGTGAGGGTCAGCCTCGGTAAGTATTTGATGGGCGCGAGCGTCGGCAATCTGGTGTCGGGGGCGAACCCGTCGCTCCGCATTCCGGGCGGCACCGCCGCGGCGTTCGGTAACCCGAATGTGACCCGCACGTGGACCGACCGTACGCCGCCGGGCAGTCCCAATTACTACACTCCGAACTGTGTCCTCACGAACCCGCTGCCAAACGGTGACTGCGGTCAGATCAACAACCTGCTGTTCGGGTCCAACCAGTTCGTCGGCGCGAACTACGACCCGGGTCTGCTCAGCGGATGGGGCGTGCGTCCGTCGGACTGGTCGTTCGGCGCGTCAGTCCAGCAGGAACTCTTCCCGAACGCGTCGGTCGAAGTCGGGTACTACCGTCGGACGTTCACGCAGTACACGACGGGCGGCACCGTGACCAAGAATCTCAACATCGGACCGGGCGATCTGACGCCGTTTTACCTGACCGCGCCGAGCGACCCGCGTCTGCCGGGCGGCGGCGGCTACCAGATAGGGCCGCTGTACAACCTGACCCCCGAGGCGTTCGCACGGCCAACGAACCTGCTGGTCAAGTCGACGAAGGATGTCGGCGACGATACGCGCGTGTTCAACGGCGTCGACGTGACGTTCAACCTCCGCAACGTCAAAGGCTTCACCTTCTCCGGCGGCACGAGCACGGGCAAGGTGGTCAACGACTGGTGCGCGATTCGGGCAGCGGTCCCGGAGAACACGCTCGTGGGAATAAGCACGACGCTCAATCCCTATTGCCACGTCGAGTCGCCTTTCCAGACGTCGTTCAACGGTCTGGCGTCCTACGTCATCCCCAAGATCGATGTGCTGATCAGCGGCGTCTACCGCGACCGGCCCATTCTCAACGGGACGCCGAACAACGC
>DATKHR010000083.1:0-11267 GCA_035510155.1 Vicinamibacterales bacterium | reverse complement strand
CAGTCCCATGGCTCCGGTCCTCGTGACTCGCGGCTCGGTGACTCGTCGCTCGTTGCGCGCCTAAAGCGGCCCACTGATCCCTCCGTCTTTCCTGACGCGCCAGAAGTGAACCGCCATCAGCACGGCAATGCCGAGCGGCAGCCCGACGCAGTGCAGCACGTAAAACCGCAGGAGCGCGCCTTCGCCGACGAATGTTCCGCCGAGGAGCGCGAACCGCGCATCGTCGGCCGCATGGATCAGCGGCACGTCACCAAGGCGCAGGAGCGAAGCGCCCGGGCCTTCGTGACCGAGAAACGGGGTTGCGCGCGCCATGCCCGATCCGACGGTGATGGCCCAGATGGCAAGCTGATCCCACGGCAGGAGGTAGCCGGTAAACGAGAGCAGGAGCGTGAGCACGAGCATCACCACGCCGACCGACCAGTTGAATTCCCGCGGCGGTTTGTACGATCCGGTCATGAAGACTCGAAACATGTGCAGCCAGACCGTGATCACCATGGCGTGCGCGCCCCACCGGTGCATCTCGCGCATGATACCGAGCGGCACGTGCTCCCGCAGGCCGACAATGTCGGTGTAGGCGTACTCGAGCGTCGGCCGGTAGTAGAACATCAGAAGCAGGCCGGTGAACGTGAGCACGAGAAAGAGGAAGAAGCTCAGCCCGCCCATGCACCAGGTGTAGCGGAGCTTGACGCCCGACTTGCGAATGCGAACTGGGTGCAGGTGCAGGAAGACGTTCGTCAGCATGACCAGCACGCGCCCGCGGTCGCTGTCGGGCCGATCGTGCCGGAAGATCGACTTCCACGCCTGAGTCTCCGTTAGCCAGTTCCACAACTGCGTGCCTGGCCCTTCCTTCGGAACGACAGTCTGCTTATCGGCCATGAATCAAACCTTGAGGAACGAATCGGGATCCTTCCATTGACCGAGCTCGTACTGGAAATGCCGGCTTTTGTCGACCAGAATTTGCCCGTCGTCGGCCAGCGCCACGCGCGCGCGCTCGAGCGGACGCGGGGTCGGCCCCTCGAAATTGATGCCGGTCAAATGGTAACCGCTGCCGTGGCACGGGCATTTGAACTTGTTCTCGGCCGCCAGGTAGTTCGGCGTGCACCCCAGGTGCGTGCAAACCGTGATGAGCGCATAGAACCCGCTCGCGTGCTGCTCGATGTCCTCAGCGGTGCGCACGAGCCAGATGCCGAATTTCTCCTTCCAGCGCTCGTCTACACCGATGCCGTACTCGCTGGGAAAGCCGGCCTTGAACTGCTGCGGCGGCTCATTGAGGACGTTCGGGAACATGAAGCGGCCCGTAGCCGCGAGCGCGGCGGCTGACGCCGCCGAGAACGCGCCCCACGCGAGCCCCATCCACGCCCGGCGCGTGAGCAACGGCGACGTGTCGTCGGGGTCCCGGGTCGCCGGTCGAGCGGCAGCCGGCGCCGACACCGCTGCTTTGGCCGCCTGTCCGCCGGCCGAGGCCACGTTCGTCGTCTTGCCGGACAGATCCGGAATGACCGCCGGCGGCCTCGGCACCGCAGGCTTTGGCGGGGCATGGGGCGTCGCCGAAGGGGCGGCCGGGGGTGTAGCTAGAGGATCGTCAGCCATTCAAGATTATCCCATCACCTTGAGCGCTTCGAGCGCTGCGTTCCTGACTCTCAAAGACCGGTCGTTCTGACTGAGCGCCGTCACCGAGGATTTGAGAGCTTGATCGTTCAACGTTGCGGCGGCGCGAAGGCCGCTGATCATCACATCCGCAATCGGATCTTCATCGGCATCCTGCCGGACTTCTCTTTTCACCGTCTGCTCGACGTATTGCCGATCGAGCATCTGCCGCAGCACCGGCACGCCCTCATGGCTGCCCTTTCGCGCCAGGGCGACGGCGGCATTCCACCGGACGTCGGGCGCGTCGTCGTGCAGCGCCGTACGCAGTATGGCTATCTGTCCATCGCCGGGCAACGCGCCCAGGGCGTACACAACCATCTTCCGGATCCCGGCATCCCCGTCCTGAGCTGAGTAAAGCGGCATCAACCGCGACGCGACCGCGGCGTCCCCCGACGATGCGAGCGCCCAAATCGCGCTGATTCTGACCTCGCTGTCGGCATCCTCGAGAGCCTCAGTCAGCTCGGCGATCGCATCGGGTGGGAGCGGCGGATCGAGGCGGCCGATCGCGAGCGCCAGATAGCGACGGACCTGCGCGTCGCCCTTCGAGTTCTGAAATGCTTTGATCAACGCGGGCCCGAGCGTCTTGTCGGCCCTGACGCGCGGATCGGCCATCAATCGCGACAGCTCGTAGGCCGCGGGCCAACGCCGGTTCAAGCCGCCCACTTGAACCTCACGCAGGTAGTCCTGCGGCGTTCGGGCGTCGGCGAGGAGCGACCGGAAGCCAACGTACACGCTGACGGCCAGTGCAACGACGGCCAACGGGATCAGAAAGAACTGGACGGCGAGGGCTGGCGCGGCGACTAGAACGCTTCGAGGCGCGGACTCGCGCTCGATCAGTTTTTCCATGTAAGGCCGGACGGCGTGACGACTCTCAAATGCCGGTGACGCGCAATTTTTACCATCTGTTCGGCTGAGTGGTCAAGCTACGGTCGAGCCTGAACGACGGTTCGGCACTCTGATTGCACAAACCACAAGTATGAAACGAACTACACACGCCTCAGTCGTCGGACTGCTTCTCTTGGCCACTTCGGCATCAGTTGCGGCGCAATCACGCGTACCGGACGCGGGCATGTGGGGCTTCGGGGGGTCTATCGGCGCGAACGGTCCCGCTGACGCAAGTCTCCAGACCAGTCTGGACCTCACCGGCAACATCGAGCGGTATTTGACGCCCCGGGTCTCGATCCGCGGGCAGGTCGGCGCGGCATGGTGGGATATCACCGGGCGCACGTTTACGGGAACAGTCACTCCAGTGTTCTTCGACGGGAACCTTGTTTATAACTGGGAAGGCGGCGCCGTCCATCCGTACGTCACGGGCGGCGTCGGCGTGTACCACTTCCACGCGTCCGAGGCCGCGCTGGGCGGGTCAGACACGAAGCCTGGCGTCGACCTGGGCGGTGGGATCGAGTTCTTCTTCCATCGCCACGCGACGATGACCGGAGAGCTGACGTATCACAAGATCGGAGCGTTCAATTCTCCGCTGACCACTTTCAACGACGGGTCGTTCTGGAGATTCGGAATCGGCGCAAAGGTGTACACACGCTGACTGCGGTTGGACCCTCGCATCAGCGATGTCGCCCTAACTCCTCGCTCCGACCGTTTCCTCGGTCGCCACCGGCTTCAGGAAGGGCATGAGCGCGCGCAAACGGGCGCCGACGTGTTCGATCTGGTGGTCTCTCTCCGCCTCTCGGGTTTTGTTGAACCAGGGACGCCCTTTGTCGTTCTCCGCGATCCACGCTTTCGCGTAGGCGCCGTTCCGGACTTCTTCCAGCAGTCGTTTCATCTCCCGTCGCGTGGCGTCGGTGACGATGCGCGGTCCGCCCGTGTAGTCACCGTGCTCGGCCGTATCGCTGACGGAGTACCGCATGTAGTTCAGGCCGCCCTGGTAAATAAGGTCGACGATGAGCTTCAGCTCGTGGAGGCATTCGAAGTACGCGATTTCGGGTTGGTAGCCCGCCTCGACCAGCGTCTCGAACCCGGCCTTGATGAGCGCGCTGACGCCTCCACAGAGGACGGCTTGCTCCCCGAACAGATCGGTCTCGGTCTCCTCCGCGAACGTCGTCTCGAGGACGCCCGCCCGCGTGACACCGATGCCCTTGGCGTATGAGAGCGCCAGCGGACGGGCGCGACCGGAGGCATCCTGATGGATGGCAATGAGCGCCGGCGTGCCGGCGCCCTCGACGAACAGCTCGCGCACCCGATGGCCCGGCGACTTGGGCGCAACCATGGCGACATCCACGTCGGCGCGGACGGTGATGGTGCCAAAGCGAATGTTGAAGCCGTGGGCGAACATCAGCAGGTCGCCGGGCGCGAGATTCGGCTCAATCTCTTCCCTGTAGACTTTTGCCTGCGACGTATCCGGAATCAGGATCATGACGACGTCGGCCCACTTGGCTGCCTCGGCCACGTCGGCAACGATCAGCCCCGCCGCCTGTGCTTTTGCCCGCGACCGGCTGGTTGCGGGCAGCCCGACTCGGACGCTGGCGCCGCTGTCCTTCAAGTTCAGCGCGTGCGCGTGTCCCTGCGAACCGTAGCCAATCACCGCCACCTTGCGCCCGCGGATCAACGAAAGGTCTGCGTCTTTGTCGTAATACATCGTTGCCATTCAGGATCCTCGCTTTCACACAGAGCCGCTGCTGACATCTCCCCCGATCTCTTCGCCTGGAAAGGACCGCCCGCCGTTCCTGCGATCGGGCGCCGAGCCGCGCGCCATTGCCACGCGGCCAGTGCGCGCCATCTCGATGACGCCGTAGGGCCGCAGCACCTCGAGCAGGCTGTCGATCTTGTCTTCCGTCCCGGTCGTTTCGATGACGAGTGATTCGGGGCTGACGTCGACAATGCGCGCGCGGTAGACGTCGACGAGCTGCATGACGTGCGTCCGTGCCTCGCCGGTGGCGGCGACCTTGACGAGGGCGAGGTCGCGCGAAATGTACGCCGCGGTCGTGATGTCGTCGACACGGCGGACGGGCACGAGCTTGTACAGGTGCGCTTCCAAACGTCGCGCGCCGTATTCGTCGGTGTCGACGACCACCGTCATGCGGGACAGGCCCGGCGTCTCGGTGTGCCCGACGCTCAGCGACTCGATGTTGAATGCCCGGCGCCTGAAGAGTGAGGCGACG
The DNA here is from genome assembly GCA_035510155.1 of Vicinamibacterales bacterium. Lineage (GTDB taxonomy): Bacteria > Acidobacteriota > Vicinamibacteria > Vicinamibacterales > CAVVIG01 > DATKHR01. The sequence goes on along the minus strand of DATKHR010000083.1, from coordinate 6,504 downwards.
CGGTTCAAGACCCCTGGCCTGTCGTCGACATAGACCGTGAAGGTATGGATCATACTCGTCAGTCCGCCGCCGTCTCTACGATCGCCGATGGCCTCCGGATCATTTTGTGCAGATCGGCGCCGGCCGGAACCATGGGATAGACCGAATCCTCCTGCTCCACCTGAAAATCGATGACCGCCGCCCGGTTCGACGTCCGTGCAGCGTTGACGGCGAGGTCCACGTCCTTCCGCGTCTTGACGGTTGTCGCGTCTATTCCGTACGCGGCCGCCAGCTTCGCGAAGTCAGGCGCGGTGATAGGCGTCGCAGCGTAACGCTTGTCGTAAAAGAACTCCTGCCACTGTCGCACCATGCCCAGATAGCCGTTATTGATGATCGCCACGTTGATGTCGAGCTGCTCCTGCGTCATCGTCGCCAGCTCCGCCATCGTCATCTGGAAGCCGCCGTCGCCCACGACGACCCACACCTCCGCGTCGGGGCGGCCGATTTTTGCGCCGATGGCGGCCGGCAGGGCGAACCCCATCGTGCCAAGACCGCCGGACGTGATCAGCGTCCGCGAGCGCTCGTGTTTGTAGTACTGCGCCTCCCACATCTGGTGCTGGCCGACATCGCTCACGATCAGCGCGTCCCCGCCCGTCAGTCTCCAGAGATCGTTGAGGACATGGGCCGCGTACAAGTGGCCGTCATCGGGAAGGTTCTGGATGTCGCGCACAGCCGAGTCGCCTTTGGAGGCGCTGATCCGCGCCAGCCAGGGCGACCGATCGCGAGGCACCACGAGCGGGAGCCACTCGTCGAGCGCCGCCTTCAGATCCTTCGCAATGGCGACGTCGACTCGAACGTTCTTGTTCAGTTCGGCGCGATCGATGTCGATGTGAATCTTGCGCGCGCTGCGCGCGTACGTCTTGAGATTGCCCGTGACCCGGTCGTCGAACCGCATGCCGAGCGCGATGAGCAGATCGGCCCCCTGAATCGCTTCATTGACCCACGCCTCGCCGTGCATGCCCATCATGCCGAGGTTGAGCGGATGGGATGCCGGCACGCTACCGATGCCGAGGAGCGTCATTGCGATGGGAATCTGCGCGCGCTCGGCGAGGGCGAGCACCTGACGCTCGGCGCCGGAGAGCGTGATGCCGTGCCCCGCGAGAATCAGGGGGCGCTCCGCACCGTTCAGAAGCTCGATGGCTTCGAGGCAGTCGCCGTCGCCCGGCAGCGCGGCGTCGTAGGCTTCGGTCAAACGGGGCCGCGCGGCTTCCCAATCGAATTCCGCGCGCTCCTGCTGGGCGTCCTTCGTGATGTCGACGAGGACCGGGCCCGGGCGACCGCCGCGGGCGACGGCGAACGCCTCGCGTACGGCGGCAGCGACCTCGTTCGGGGTTGTCACGAGATAGTTGTGCTTTGTGATCGGGAGCGTGATGCCGGTGATGTCGCATTCCTGAAAGGCGTCGGATCCGATGAGCTTGCTGCCGACCTGCCCGGTGATGCAGACGACGGGCGAGGAATCCATCATCGCTGTCGCTATGCCGGTGACCATGTTGGTTGCACCGGGACCGGAGGTGGCAACGGCAACGCCGACCCGGCCGGTCGCCCTCGCGTACCCGTCTGCCATATGCGTCGCGCCCTGCTCGTGACGGACGAGCACGTGACGGATCGGGTAGGCCAGCATCGCGTCGTAGGCTGGCAGAATCGCGCCGCCGGGGTACCCGAAGACGTCGGTGACCCCTTCGCGAACCAGCGACTCCCACAGGATCTGCGCGCCACTCAGCTTCATAGAGCTCCTACCCCGTCACCGCCCCCGTTGACGCTGACGACACGAGGCGCGCGTACTTGGCGAGCACCCCGCTCGCGTACTTGGGCGCCGGCGCCCGCCACGCCTCGAGGCGCCCTCGGATCTCCTCCTGGCTGATTCCGAGCTCGAGCTTTCGGCTGGCCACGTCGATGACGATTGGATCGCCGTCGCGGACGGCGGCAATCGGTCCACCGCGCGAGGCTTCGGGTGCCACGTGGCCCACCATGACCCCGCGGGTCGCTCCCGAAAAGCGTCCGTCTGTGACGAGCGCCACCGAATCCCCCAGACCCGCGCCGACGATGGCGGCCGTGACCGCGAGCATCTCCCGCATGCCGGGGCCACCGCTCGGTCCTTCGTACCGGATCACGACGACGTCGCCGGGTTTCACCGCTTGACGCTGCACCGCGTCGAAGGCGGCCTCTTCGCTGTCGAAGACGCGCGCGCGTCCGCGGTGTTCGAGGCGGTCCGCGCCGGAGATTTTCATGACCGCCCCTTCAGGGGCGAGGCTGCCGGCGAGAATGACCAGACCGCCGTTCGCCTTCAGAGGATGGCTGGCGGGTCGGACGACTTCCTGACCGGGTGTTTCCTTGGCGCCCGACGCCTCGGCCGCAAGCGTCTGTCCCGTCACGGTTGGGGCGGATCCGTCGATAGCTTTCGCTTCGAGGAGCCGCTTGGCGACGAGCGAGCTGCCCCCGGCAGCGTGAAGGTCGGTCGCGACGAAACGTCCGGACGGCTTGAGGTCCGCCAGCAGCGGGACCCGCGCGCTGATCCGATCGAAGTCCGAAAGGGCGAGCTCCACCCCAGCTTCACGCGCAATCGCCGTAAGGTGCAAGACGGCGTTGGTCGACCCACCCGTTGTCGCGACGGAGGCGATCGCGTTCTCGAGGGCGGTTCGCGTGATGATGGCTCGCGGTTTGAGTCCGGCGCGGACGAGGTCCATGACGCGCTGTCCTGCCTGCCGCGCGACAGCGCTTTTCTTCGGATCGTTGGCGGGAACGCTGCCGCTTCCGAGCGCCGCAATGCCGAGAAACTCGCACGCGATGGCCATCGTGTTGGCCGTGAACTGGCCGCCGCACGCGCCCGCGCCGGGACATGCCGATGCCTCGAGCTGACCGAGATCGGCGTCGCTCAACCGCCCGGCAGCGTTGGCGCCGATCGCCTCGAAGACGTCCTGGATCGTCACCTCGTGCCCATGCCAGTGTCCGGGCGCAATGGATCCGCCGTACAGCACGAGGCCGGGGACGTTCAGTCGCGCCAGCGCCATGGCGGCCGCCGGGATGGTCTTGTCGCATCCAACGAGCACCACCAGGCCGTCGAAGCCGTTGCCGCGCGTCACGAGCTCGATCGAGTCGGCGATCACCTCGCGGCTGACGAGCGAGGCGCGCATCCCCTCGGTGCCCATCGTGATGCCGTCGGAGATGGACACGGTGTTGAATTCCATCGGCGTTCCGCCCGACCCGCGGATTCCGTCCTTCACATGGACTGCCAGCTCCCGCAGGTGGTAGTTGCAGGGACCGATCTCAATCCACGTGTTGGCAACCCCGATGAGCGGTTTCTTCAGGTCGGCGTCCGAGTAGCCGACCGCCTTGAGCATTGCCCGCGCCGCCGCGCGGCTCGGGCCGGAAGTGAGCGGGTTGCTCACGAGACGACCTCGAACGGGTCCGGCATCCGGGATGCCGCCGGCTTCCAGCTCGGATAGGAGCCGAGCGTTCTCAGCGTCGGCGCGAACTCGGCGAGATGGCTGAGTGCCCTGGCGCAGGTGAGCGTGTCGCGCGCCGCCGCGAGGTCGGCGTAAAAAAGGTATTCCCAAGGCCGCCCGGGAATCGGGCGCGATTCGAGCTTCGTCAGATCGACGCCACGCAGCGCGAACACGCTCAACGCCTTGAAGAGCGCCCCCGGCTCGTTCGGCACGGTGAACACGATGGTGGTCTTGTCCGGCACCGAATTCCCGAAGGGGCGCCGGCCGATGACGAGAAATCGTGTGATGTTGTCGTCGAAATCCTGAATCGACGATGCGAGCGCGTGCAGGCCGAACACATCGCCTGCGCGGGCCGAGGCAATGGCGGCTGCGTCGATCGCCCCACCGTCGGCCACCATCTTCGCGCTGCCCGCAGTGTCGTAGGTCGCGATGACTTCGACGTTCTTCAGCGACCGCAGAAAGCGCTCGCATTGCGCGAGGCCCTGCGGGTGGGAGTACACCCGCTTGAGACCCTCGAGCGTCGCCCCGGGCAGCGCCAGCAGGTGATGGACGACCGGCAGCTCCACTTCGCCGACAATCGACAGTTCGTGGGCGAGCAGCAGGTCGTAGTTCCGATGGATGCTGCCGCCGATCGAGTTCTCAATCGGCACGACCCCGTAGCTCGCCGGACCGGCGTCGACGGCGTCGAACACCTCGTCGAAGCTCCGACACGGCACCAGTTGCGCCTCGGCATCGACGCGACGGGCGGCCGCTTCGCTAAACGCCCCGGGCTCTCCCTGATATGCAATTCGCATAAATCTCTCGTACGCCAAAAGAGCCGTCATCCCCTGCGGGTGACGGCTCTCTGAACTTCCTGAATCGAGGCCTGTCAGCCGCAGCGGCTCTGGACCGCAAAAATGCCGACGGCACTGACAGGAACGAACACCATCGCGGGCTCTCTGACCGCTATTAGACGCCGCGCCGAGCTAGAAGTCAAATTGATTAAAGTTAACAGATTATAAGTTCCGTGGATGCTGAGGAAACCGTCAGAGCCTCGGGAGCGTGACGCCGCGCTGCGCCTGGTACTTGCCCTTCTTATCCTTATACGAGCGCGCGCAGACCTCGTCGCTCTGAAAGAACACGACCTGCGCGATCCCTTCGTTGGCGTAGATCTTGGCCGGAAGCGGCGTCGTATTGGAAATCTCGATGGTGACGTGGCCCTCCCATTCCGGCTCGAACGGCGTCACGTTGACGATGATGCCGCAGCGGGCGTAGGTCGACTTCCCGAGGCACACGGTCAGGACGTCCCGCGGGATGCGGAAGTACTCGATCGTGCCCGCCAGCGCGAACGAGTTCGGGGGAATGATGCATTGATCCGCCACGATGTCCACGAACGAACGCGGGTCGAACTGCTTGGGATCGACGACCGTATTGAACACGTTCGTGAACACCTTGAATTGGTTGCCCACGCGCACGTCGTACCCATACGACGACACGCCGTACGAGATGACGCCGGCGCGCACTTGATCGTCGACGAACGGTTCGATCATCCGGTGCTCGAGCGCCATGCGCTTGATCCAGGTATCGGGTTTGATAGACATATGCTGGCCGCCGCGCCGAGGCCCGGGTGGGATCTGGGACGCTCAGCGCCTGAAGAACGAGACGATCAGGGTGAGGATGATACTCAAGATGATCGACGTCGTGATCGGGAAATAGAACGAGAAGTGGTCCCGCTTGATCGCGACGTCGCCGGGCAGGCGGCCCAGGGGCAGTCCCAGCATCATGAGCAGGCCGCCCCCCGCGATCGCCAAGCCGACGAGAAGCAGCAGTTTGCCCACGGGCTAGACAAGCTCGATGCCCGAGAAAAAGTACCCGATCTCGTAAGCGGCCGTCTCAGGCGCGTCGGAACCGTGCGTGGCGTTGCGTTCGATCGACTGGGCGAACTCCTTCCGCAGCGTGCCCCCATCCGCCTTCGCCGGATCGGTCGCGCCCATCAGCGCCCGCCATTTCCGGATGGCGTCCGGCGCCTCGAGGACCATCACGATCGCTGGGCCGGACGACATGAACTCCGTCAGGCTGCCGAAGAACGGGCGCTCCCGGTGGACATGATAAAACCCTTCGGCCGCCCGCTTCGTCAACCGGACGCGCCGCATGGCGCGAATCGTGAACCCGGCTTCCTCGATCCGTTGGAGAATCCTGCCGGCCAGTCTCCGCTCGACGGCATCCGGCTTGATGATCGCCAACGTCCGCTCGCTCACCGCAGCGACTCCATGATCTCCTCGAGCGCATCCTTCCCCGGACGTACACGGTCGAGCGGCAGCGTCGCGAGAGGCTCGTCGACCAGGTCAAGCTGCGTCAGGAAGTCATCGCGATCGGGCTCGATGTAAATCAACCCGGTCGCAAATTCACCGCGTCGCTGGCTCTCGTGCAAGCGCTTCAGCGCGCCGATCTTGTCCGTCGGATCGTACTGCTCCTCGAGCTTCCTCAACACGAGCCTCGACCCGTCGTGCATCGTCACTTCCTGCGTGGTGCCGGGCTCGTACTCGACGGTGATGTCCTCGAAGAAGGGCACGAAGGTGACGTCTTCCACCGGATCGTCGTGCTCCTTGGCGTACGCGTAGCTCTTGGTCGAGCCTTCGTGATCATTGAACGTGACGCAGGGCGAGATGACGTCGAGCATCACCGTCCCGCGGTGGGCCAGGGCCGCCTTGAGGAGCGAGAGCAGCTGCTTCTTATCGCCCGAGAACGATCGCCCGACGAACGTGGCCCCCAGCTCGATGGCCAGCGCGCAGGTATCAATCGGCGGCAGGTCGTTGACGACGCCGGTCTTGAGCTTCGAGCCGACGTCGGCAGTCGGCGAAAACTGTCCCTTGGTGAGCCCGTAGCAGCCGTTGTCCTCGATGATGTAGATCATCGGCAGGTTGCGGCGCATCAGGTGCACGAACTGCCCGATGCCGATAGCGCCCGTGTCTCCGTCGCCGCTGACGCCAATGGCGATGAGCTTGCGGTTCGCCAGCAGGGCCCCCGTGCCGACCGACGGCAT
>DATKHR010000082.1:0-5163 GCA_035510155.1 Vicinamibacterales bacterium | reverse complement strand
GCTCGCGCTGGCCTGCGCGAGGAGGTCGTTTTGCAGGAAGTCATTGACCGTCGTCGCGATCGCCGCTTCCTGACTGGCGCGATCGCGCTCGCGCGCGATTCGCGCGGCCTGAATGGCCGTCGTCGTCGCGAACGCCACGAGCAGGCCGACGAGCGTCGCGGCAACAGCTACGCCGACCCGATGCCGCCGGACGAACTTGCGCGTGCGATAGAGCGCGCTTGGTGGGCCGGCCACGACAGGCAAATGGCTCAAATGACGTCGCACATCCGACGCCAGTTCAGCCGCCGAGCCGTAGCGCCGCGTCCGGTCCTTCTCGAGCGCCCGCATCGTGATCCAGTCGAGATCGCCACGGAGCTCGCGCCGCGTCGTGACTGCGTCGACACCAAGTGTCGATTGCGTGCCTGTCGACTCGACCATCGTCACCCGCACGCTCGGTCTCGGCGGGTCGACGTCCCGGATCGTTCGCCGGATTTCGTCGAGGCCTTTTTCGCGCAGCCCTTTCGCATCCAACGGCAGAACGCCCGTCAGGAGCTCGTAGAGAACCACGCCGAGCGCGTAGACATCTGTCCGCGTGTCGATGTCGAGTCCGGTCATCTCCGCCTGCTCGGGACTCATGTACTCCGGCGTGCCGATGAGCGTCCCGAGCTCGGTGTAGAGCGTTCGATCGGTCAGCGGCTGGGCAATGGCTTTCGCCACGCCGAAGTCGATGATCTTCGGCACCGGACGCCCGTCGAGCAGGGTGACCAGGATGTTTGATGGCTTCAGATCGCGATGAATGATCCCTTTCTGATGTGCGTGCTGGACGCCGTCGCAGACCTGCAGGAACAGGTCGAGCCGGTCATCGGTGGAGAGTCGCTGGCGCGCGCAATAGGTCGTGATCGGTTCGCCGCGCACGTATTCCAGCACGAAATACGGCCGCCCCTTGGGCGTGACACCGGCATCGAACACCTTCGCGATGGCGGGATGGTCCATCATGGCCAGTGCCTGGCGCTCGGCCTCGAACCGGCTCACCACGTAGGCGGTGTCCATACCGGCCTTGATGATCTTCAACGCGACCTGGCGGCGAAGGGGCCGCGTCTGCTCGGCAAGCCAGACTTCTCCCATCCCTCCTTCGCCGACGCGCGTCAGCAGACGGTACGGTCCAATCGTTTCGGCGCCCGCCACACGGCGTGCCTCGATCCTCGTCACGTCGTGATCAAGGGGCGCCGAGTTCTCCGCGGACCGATCGATCATGGGGACTTCCGCACCAGACCCTCAGTGTCAGCTCCGTGACACAGACTCACCCCTCGTACTAGACAGCCCCGAAGACGACTTTTTCGCGAAGCTTCAGGCAACCGCTTGTCAATCCTCCCTGGAATCGATATCGTCCCGTCGGCAACCCATGCGAGCGAAATACGTCTTGGCAATGTCGAGCTTCCTGATGGCCTGCAGCGCCACTGCCTATGCGCAGGTGACGCTCACGGATAACGGGGCCGACGTGACACTCGACAACGGAATCGTGACGGCCACCATTCGGAAGGACAACGGTCAGATCACCTCGATGCGGCTGGGCGCCCTCGAAACGGTCAGCGGCAACGTGTACTACAGCATGGACGGCGGTTCAAGCTACCAGACGCCCGGTCCTTGCGTCTACTCAGTGACGACTCAGGCCGATGACCTGGTCGATCTCTCCTTCTTTCAGGCCTACGCCAACCAGCCCCACGCCTTCGATATCGACATCCATTACGTCATGCGCGGCGGCGACACGGGCGTCTACAGCTACGCCACGCTGAGCCATCCGGCGAGTTACCCCGCGACCAGCGTAGGCGAATGGCGCACGGTCTGGAAACATCCGAGCGATGGCACCACGTTCAGCTTCGAGAACCTCTACGTCGACGATGCGAGACATGGGCAGGGGCCGTCCGCGTACGACATGGCGCAAGCGTCGCCGACCTCGATTGCCGAGGTAGTGTACCTGAACACCGGGGTCCGCGCGGAAACCTACTTCGGCAAGTACGACTATAGCGCTGAGTACTATCGGATCGGTGCGTGGGGCCACGCCAGCAATGTGAACCAGGCTGGCGTCTGGGTCGTCGTCGGCAGCTTTGAGTTTCTGAATGACGGGCCGACCAAACAGGACCTGACTCTCTCGGAGTCCTATACGCTCTTGCATTACGGGCGGAACCACTACGGCGGCTCGAGCACCAGCGTCGCGGCCGGCGAAACCTGGAGCAAGGTCTACGGGCCCTGGCTGCTGTATATGAACTCCTGCCCTGCGTCGGCCGACGACTGCTGGACGGATGCGAAAGCGAAAGCGCAGGCGGAGCAAGCGAACTGGCCCTACACCTGGCTGACCACGACCAGTGACTACCCGCAGGAGGGCGGCCGTGGAACGGTCAGCGGCACGTTCATCGTCCGCGACCCTCTCAAACCCTCGGTCAGCGGCGCAGGTGCCTGGGTGGGCCTCGCCCAGCCCGACCCGGGAGGAAACTGGCAGGATGAATCCAAGCGCTATCAGTACTGGGTGCAGGCGGATCCGGACGGCAACTTCAGCGTCCCGCATGTGCGTCCGGGCGCTTACACCTTGTCCGCGTTTGTCGGCGGAGCGGTCGGAGAGTATGCCCAAACCAATGTGACGGTGAGCGCCGGAACCACCACGTTTTTGGGCAACCTGATCTGGAACGTCGAACATCCGGGCAGCAGCATCGCCTGGGAAATCGGTGTGCCCGATCGCTCGGCCGCTGAGTGCCGGCACGGGACGGATTACTTTCAGGCCTTTCTGTACGACGCGTTTGCCAAAGACCTCACGAGTCCTCTCAATTACAGCGTCGATAGTAGCAACTGGGCCACAGATTGGAACTACGTCCACAGCGCCTACATCGTGGATGGCGTGAATTATCAATGGCCCTGGAATATCACCTTTAACCTGGACAGTGTGCCCGCCAGTGGGAACGCGACTCTGACGCTGGCCTGGGCGAGCACAAATTCGGCGGCCGAGCAGGTCTTCGTCAACGATCCCGACCTGGCTAACCCCCCGCTGACGGACTTTTTCCCTTCCGTCGGGGGAGGGAACGCACTGATTCGGGAAGGCATTCATGCGAAGTACGGCGTCGATTACGTGACGATCCCTGTGTCGCTCCTGCAGCAGGGTTCCAATACCATCACACTGCTCCAGCGTCGAGGCGTCTCGGGAACAGCCAATCACGTGATGTACGACTACGTCAGCCTGGAGCTCCCGCCCCTTTGAACGATCGGCAATGCCCGGCCGGAAATACCGCGCGTTCCTTTCCTACAGCCACACCGAAGACCTCCGCCTCGCGGCATCGGTACAATCCGCGCTGCAGGGCTTCGCGCGCCCCTGGTACAAAACGTACGCGCTCCGCATTTTTCGAGATAAGGCAAGCCTTGCGGCCAACCCCGCGCTCTGGGGCGCCATCCTACGGGCGCTCGACGACTCGGAATACCTCCTGCTCCTCGCCTCTCCAGCCGCGAGAGCGTCCCCATGGGTGGCTCGCGAGATCGAAGCGTTCTTGACGACGCGCGCGCCCGACAAGATGCTGATTGCGCTCACGCGCGGTGTCATCGCCTGGGACGCTGCCTCTCGCGACTTCAACTGGGCGACCACGACGGCGCTGCCCGACGGTCTGCGCGGTCGTTTCCAGGATCAACCGCTCTACGTCGACTTGACCTGGGTAGACAAGCACGAGCAGCTCTCGCTGCGGCACGCGGGATTTCGCAGCGCAATACTCGATCTCGCGGCGCCCCTGCACGGGCGCCCGAAGGACGATCTTGACAGCGACGATCTTCGCCAACACCGGCGCACGCTCCGGCTGGCCTGGTCGTCGATCGTTCTGCTGGCCGCGCTCTCGGTTTCGCTGGGCTTCGCGACCTTTTACGCCAACCGCCAGCGCACTGAGGCCACGCGGCAGCGCAATGAAGCCACACGCCAGGCGGCAATCGCAGAAGACAACAGTCGCGTTGCCGAAGCGCGCCGCGCCGAGGCTGACGCCGAGCGCCGGCGCGCCGAAGAAGAGAGTCGGATTGCTGTCTCCAGGCAGCTGTCAGCTCAGGCGCGCGATCGGTTGGCGACGCGATTGGACCTGGCCCTGCTCCAGAGCGTGCAGGCAACGATCGTGGGTGACACCGACGAAGCTCGAAGCAGTCTGCTTGCTGCCCTGTTCTACAGTCCCCACCTGCGCAGGTTTCTTTGGGATGAGCCGGTCACCGTCAAAGCCGCGGCTTTCAGCAGCGATGGACGCACGCTCGTCGAGCTCGGCGACGATCAGCGGACGGTCCGTCTGCGATCCTTCAGCGCGAGCGGCATGCGCGCCCTCGGCCATTTTGCCGACGTCCACGACATCCGCAGCCTTGCCGTGACCAGGGACGCGGCGCGTCTCGCGCTTGCCGTGCCCGGCCGCATCGTGATCCGGGACGGGAGGACGGGCGCCGCCCTGAGCGACCTTCGGGGGAGCCCCGAGAGCAGAGAGCCGTCGAGCGTGCTCGCGTTCAGTGCCGACGGCACGACACTGGCGAGCTACGGATCCGCGGGCATTACGATGTCGAGCCTCGATGGGCGCGCGCCACGCGGGCCGCTTCAGCCGAAGCGATGGGAGACGGCGTTGGCCTTCAGCCCGGACGGTTCACGGCTCGCGTCGGGGGGCAACGATGGGAGCATCGTCTTGTGGGATGCCAAGAGCGGCGAGGCGCTCGGCTCGCCGCTCCTCGGCCATCGCGGAAAGATCTTCAGCCTGGCGTTCTCACCGGACGGACGCCTGCTTGCATCAGGCAGCGAGGATCGGACGATTCGACTCTGGAACGCAGCCACGCGCGCGTTCATCGGCCGGCCGCTCGAGGGCCACGAGCCGTGGCCGCTCGGCTTCGAAACCTGGGGACTCACGGTCGTATTCAGCCCCGACGGACAGCTGCTCGCCTCGGCGGCGAAAGACGGGAGCGTGATGTTGTGGGATGTGGGGACCGGAGAGCGTCTTGATCCCCCCCTCCGAGGGCATGCCACGGGAGTGGTCGACGTTGCGTTCGGCGGGGGGCCCCGAAGATCCGGCTCACCAGCCGATGGGACATCGCTCGTCTCGGTCGGACAGGACGGCACCGTGCTTGAATGGGCGATCGACTCGACCAGCATGACGACGGCGACCCTCGCGGGGCATGGCGACGGCGTCATCAACC
>DATKHR010000081.1:0-9558 GCA_035510155.1 Vicinamibacterales bacterium | reverse complement strand
GCAAAGGTGTAAAAGCTTCAGCACTCGGTACTCGGAGCTCGTTACCCGTGGTGATGGCCGGCCGGACCGCCTATTGGCGTAAACGGAAGCCGCTCGCGGCTGTACAGCACCTTCAACTGCCGCAGCAGCTGCTCGACGCCGGGCACGTCGGGACACACCAGACCCCGGTCGATCACCATCATCGGTTGATGGCGGTTGCCGATGTGATACGCGAACCGCGCCCACTCCTGCGCGCTCTGCGGCTCGATCACGAACGCAGGCTCGGCCCGTTCGACGACCGACACCACGAGCCGCGCGCCGTCCAGCACCAGACAATCGCCCCCACGCACGACCGTTCCGCGCGGCAGCGACAAGCCGAATTCGACGCCGCCGTCGGTCCGACGGCGCCCGTGCACGTGCGTGCGATCCTCCCATCCGAGCGTCACCGTATCGCGTGCATAATCGCGCGCGCGCGGGGGCAGCGTCCTCTCGCTATCGATTCGATCGACGACCATGACATCGCCAGCCACCTCGGGAACCTCAAAAAAGAAAGTAGCGCTGCGCCAGCGGCAGCACATCGACCGCCTCCGATGTCAGCAGCTCGCCATCGGCGCGCACCTCGTATGTATCAGGATTGACCTCGATTTTCGGCAGCGCGTCGTTCATCACGAGATCCCGCTTCGAGACGCCGCGGCATCCGCGCACGGCATCGCACTCACGCCTCAGCCCGTCGAGCGCCCCGCTCTCGATCCCGGCCCGGCTCACGAAATGGACGCTGCAGCGATCCAATGCCGCTCCGAATGCGCCAAACATCGATCGCGCGATGACCGGCTGGGGCGTGGGAATCGAAGCGTTGCCGTCGCCCATCATGGCTCCGGCGATGAATCCGCCCTTGATCACGAGCTCCGGTTTCACGCCAAAAAATGCCGGCTTCCACAGGACCAGGTCAGCCAGCTTGCCGACGTCGACCGATCCGACCTGGGACGCGATGCCGTGCGTGATGGCCGGATTGATCGTGTACTTCGCGATGTAGCGGCGCACGCGCAGGTTGTCGCTTCCCGCCTTTTCCCCAGGCAAGGCCCCGCGCTGCCGCTTCATCTTGTCGGCCGTCTGCCAGGTCCGGCAGATGACTTCGCCAATGCGACCCATGGCCTGCGAGTCGGACGACATCATGCTGAGCGCCCCAAGATCATGCAGGACATCCTCGGCTGCGATGGTGTCGGGACGGATGCGCGAGTCGGCGAACGCGACATCCTCCGGCACGCCCGGCGAGAGGTGGTGACACACCATCAGCATGTCCAGATGCTCGTCCAGCGTATTCCTCGTAAACGGCATCGTCGGGTTTGTCGACGACGGCAGGACGTTCGACTCGCCGCACAGCCGGATGATGTCGGGCGCGTGCCCCCCGCCTGCGCCCTCCGTGTGATACGTGTGGATCGTGCGCCCCTTGAACGCAGCGATCGTGTCCTCCACGAAGCCCGTCTCGTTCAACGTGTCCGTGTGAATGGCAACCTGCACGTCGAGCTCGTCGGCCACGGCGAGACATTGGTCGATCGCGGCGGGCGTCGTGCCCCAGTCTTCGTGCAGCTTGAGCCCGAGGGCGCCGGCACGGATCTGTTCCCGCAACGGGTCGGGCGACGACGCGTTGCCTTTCCCCAAAAATCCGAAATTGACGGGAAACGCCTCGGCGGCTTCGTACATCCGACGGATGTGCCAGGCGCCGGGCGTGCAGGTCGTGGCTTTCGTCCCAGTGGCCGGCCCGGTGCCGCCTCCAATGAGCGTCGTCGTGCCCGAATGGAACGCGTCGGGAATCTGATTCGGCGAGATGAAATGGATGTGCGAGTCGATCGCTCCGGCGGTCAGCAGATGTCCCTCGCCGGCGAGGACCTCCGTCGAAGCACCGATCTCGAGGCCGGGCGTGACGCCGTCCATGACCCCCGCATTGCCGGCCTTGCCGATTGCCGAGATGCGCCCGTCGCGGATGCCGACGTCCGCCTTCCGGATGCCGGCCGCGTCGACGATGACGACGTTGGTGATGACGAGATCCGGCGAGCCGCCGAGCCGGCCGGCCCCGAGACGGGTGGCTCCCACTCGAGTGATCAAAGAAGACTGGCCCATCCCATCGCGGATCACTTTGCCGCCGCCGAACTTCGCTTCGTCGCCGTAACGCGTCGCGTCCCGCTCGATCTCGATGACCAGATCGGTGTCTGCGAGACGAATCCGGTCGCCCGTCGTCGGACCGTAATGATCGGCGTAGGTCCGCCTGTCGATTCTCATTGCCCTGTCACGTTTACGCGGGGCCCAGGCCCGAAGCTCAGGCGCGCCCGATGAAGGCCTCGATCTCGTGCATCGCGCGACTGCGCACGCGGTCGTCGTCCAGCCGGCCGTTGACCAGGCCGTTCAGCCCGGTCACTTCCCGGCTGCCGCCGATGGCAACGAGCTCCACTTCGCGAGTGTCTCCCGGCTCGAAGCGGACCGCCGTTCCGGCGGCGATGTTCAGGCGCATGCCGTACGAGGCGCGGCGATCGAATGACAACGCCCGATTGACCTCGAAGAAATGACAGTGCGATCCGACCTGGACCGGTCGGTCACCGCGGTTGCAGACCTCGAGGCGCGCCGTCGGCCGCCCCGCGTTCAGCTCGATAGGCTCGGCCAACAGGAAGTACTCGCCGGGGGTCATTCGGGCGGCACGTGTCATCGAATCGGTTGGTGCACGGTCACGAGCTTCGTACCGTCCGGGAACGTTCCTTCCACCTGGATCTCGGGAATCATCGATGCGACGCCCTCCATCACGGCGTCTGCCGGCAGGATCGTCGAACCGATACTCATGATTTCGGCGACCGATCGCCCGTCTCGAATCAGCTCGAGGATCTCCGACGTGATGAGCGCCACGGCCTCGGGATGGTTGAGCTTCAAGCCGCGGGCGCGGCGCTTCCGGGCGACTTCCCCGGCGGAGTGAACGAGCAGTTTGTCGACTTCACGGGGTGTGAGGTGCACGGCCGAATCTTATCGCAGAGCGGGGCCCCCAACGCGGCACCCGCGTTGGGGTGTGAGAGCCGGGCCCCCAACGCGGCACCCGCGTTGGGGCGCGAGACTACGCGTAAGCGGCCTGCGCTTGCGGCTCGACTTCTGCACCTTCAGGAGGCACTGCCGCGATCTCCTGAGCGGCCAGCGGAACCTCAGAAGCCATGGCAGGCGCGGCGAGGCTGACGACCCGTTTGAACGTGGTAAAGGCGCGGTCGCGGCGCAAAATCGTGCGCGCCCGCCGGCTGCCGGTCAGCTGTTCATGGAGCTCGAGCAGCTGCCGCAGCACGCGTTGATCCGATGCCGTCAGCGCCTCGACGGAGAGCTGTTGCGGATTGATCCGCGCCGCCAGCGCCCGCTTGCGATCGCACACGTACGCCACGCCGCCCGTCATCCCGGACCCGAAGTTCTGGCCGACAGGTCCGAGCATGACGACCACGCCGCCTGTCATGTACTCGCAGGCGTGATCGCCCGCGCCCTCCACGACAGCCGTAGCGCCGCTGTTGCGGACGGCGAAGCGCTCGCCTGCGCGACCCGCGATGAAGACGCGCCCGCCCGTTGCGCCGTAGAGCGCGGCGTTGCCGACCAGCACCTGATTGGGCCGCCCGCGCTCCCGCGCTGCAGGGGCGACAACGATGTCGCCGCCATGCATGCCTTTGCCGACGCCGTCGTTGGCGTCGCCGATGAGCGTCAGCCGCATGCCGGGTAGCATGAACGCCCCGAAGCTCTGTCCCGCGCTTCCGGTCATGTTCGCTGAAACGAGGCCATCAGGCAGTCCGGCATCGCCGTACCGCTCCGCAATTGCGCCCGCGACGTCGGCCCCGAACGCCCGGTCCACATTGGAGATTGTGCCTGTGACAACAACCGGCGAAGCCGCCTGGCCTTGACCGAGCGCATCGAGAACGCCTCGAAATGCTTCGGATGGCCGCCATCCGGCTGTATGGGGAGCTCCGAGGTCGTCTCCGCCGGCGCCGGGTCTTCCCGCGCGGCTCACTCCGCCCTCGCTGCTTGCATGTCTCCTTGTCGAGTGGCCGTAGCCCGCCAGAATCCCTTCCACGCTGAGCCCTTCAGGGAATCCCTGGCGCGGCCGCAGCAGGTCCGCGCGCCCAATGAGCTCATCGAGCGAGTGCAGCCCCAGGGAGGCGAGGATCTCGCGCACTTCGCCCGCGACGAGGCGCAGGTAGCCGACAAGCATCGCAGCGGTCCCTGAGAAGGCGCCGCGCAGATCCTCGCGCTGGGTCGCAATGCCCACCGGGCAGGTGTTCGCATGGCACTGCCGCGCCATGACGCAGCCAATGGCCACGAGCGCCGCCGTCCCGAACCCATACTCATCGGCGCCAAGCGCCGCCGCCATCGCGATGTCGCGGCCGGTCTTCAATCCCCCGTCGGTTTGCAGGATCACGCGGCCGCGCAAGCCGGCGCGCGTCAGGGCCCGATGCGCATCCGCGAGGCCGATCTCCCAGGGAAGCCCCGCGTGTTTGATCGACGCGCGCGGCGAAGCACCCGTCCCTCCGTCGTGTCCGCTGATCTGAATGGCGTCGGCGCCCGCTTTGGCAACGCCCGCGGCGATGATGCCGACGCCGGATGAGGCGACCAGCTTGACGTTGATCCGCGCTGCAGGATGAAACGTCCGGAGATCATGGATGAGCTCGGCGAGGTCCTCAATGCTGTAGATATCGTGATGGACCGGGGGCGAGATCAGCGTGGTGCCCGGCTGCGCGTGGCGCAGGCGCGCGATGTGCGGGACGACCTTCAGCGCAGGCAGCTGACCGCCCTCGCCCGGCTTCGATCCCTGGGCGATTTTGATCTGGAGCTCGTCGGCCGATCGCAGGTAAGCGGGCGTCACGCCGAAACGCGCCGACGCGACCTGCTTCGTGCGGCTGCCTTCCCACTCCGAGAGGCCGCCGTCGCGAGGTCGAGCGAAACGATCCGCCTCTTCACCACCCTCGCCGCTGTTGCTGCGGGCCGCAAGCATGTTCATCGCTCGGGCGACTGTCCGATGGGCTTCCGGCGACAGCGCGCCGACCGACATCGCCGACGCAAAGAACCGCGTGCAGATTCGGTCGATCGACTCGACCTCGTCTTCGCCCGACCCACTGGACCCACCCGGCCTGCCGGGGCCTTTCGAGAATTCAAGGAGATCGCGCACCGCTGCGGGCGGACGGCTGTAAACGTGCGAGGTGAAGGTGTCGTACGCCGGCGCCGGTTCTTTGGCCGAATGACTCGCGACGACGATGTCATCACGCGCTTTCTGCAGCCCACGGACGACGATCGGATTGGTCGCGTGATACTCGCCGTCGCGCCGGTAGCCGTGCAGACCGGGGTAGTCGAGCGCTCCTGCATCAGTCCCGCTCGAGAACGCGCGCAGGTGCCGATCAACCACCGCGCGCGCCAGCTCGCCGAGCCCGATGGTCCCGGGCGTAAACGGCGTCCGCGGAAAGAAACGGCCCACGACTGCAGGCGCAAGGCCGAGGATCTCGAACAGCTGTGCTCCGCAATAGCTGCTGAACGTGCAAACCCCCATCTTCGACAGGATCGTGAGCACGCCCCGCTCGAGCGCCAGGCGATAGCGCGCCATCGATCCGTCGCACCCGGTGGGGTCGGCGGGCGCGAGCGACGTCACGATCTGGTAGCCAAGCCTCGGGCACACGGCGGACGCTCCGAAGGCGAAAAGCGTGCAAAACTGATGCGCGTCGCGCGCGTCGCCTGTGTCGACGGCGATGCTGGCGCGCAGTCGCAGGCCGCGATCGGTAAGCGCCTGATGGACGGCTGCCGTGGCGAGAAGCGCGGGGATTGGCGCATGTCCGGCGTCGACATTGCGGTCCGACAGGACGATGAGCGCCGCGCCCTTCTCAACGGCCCGGCAGCTGTGCTCGGCAATCGCGGCCAATTTCGCCGCCAGTCGCTGCCCGAGCGCCTCCTGGCCAAGTTCGAGCCCGTCGACAGGGAGCAGCGTCGCGATGGTGACCGGCGCGAGCTCGGACACGGCGCCGAGCTGCTCCAACTGTTCGTCAGCCAAGACGGGCGACCTGAGCACAATACGCGCGGGTCGCGGGGCATACTCGTCAGCGAAGCTGCCTTGCCCGCCAATCAGCGTCGTCAACGACATGACCGCCGACTCGCGGTATGGATCCACCGAGGGGTTCGTCACCTGCGCAAAGCGCTGGCGAAAGAAGTCGGTGAAGAGTCGGGACTTCCGCGAGAGCGCCGCGGGCGGCGTGTCGTCGCCCATGGACCCGACAGCCTCATGGCCATGGACTACCATCGGCTTCAGCAAGAGCTCGATCTCTTCTCGCGAGCAGCCAAAAGCCATGAGGGTCGCGCGGCTCGCGCTGGGCGCGCGGACGGGAACGGTCGCAGGGTCCGCCCCGCCGATAACGACGCCGTGCGGGAGCGTGCGCACCGCCTTCGCCACCATGTCGCGGTAGCGCCGGCGGAACGCCAGGCGGCGCCGGATTTCGTTGGTCTCCATCACGACGCCGCGATCGAGATCCACCATCAACATGTCGCCGGGTCCCAGGCGCGAGCGATCCAGGATCTCGTGCTCCGCCACGTCGAGCACTCCGACTTCCGACGCAACGGCGATGAGATTCGGCGTCCGAACGACCCTCGCCGGCCGGAAGCCGTTGCGGTCAAGCGCTGCTCCGACGAATCGGCCATCGGCAAACGCCAGCGCCGACGGGCCGTCCCACGGCTCGCTCAGGAGCGACTGGAATTCGTGGAATGCGCGGACATCAGGGGCGAGGTCCCGGTCACGCTCCCACGCTGGCGGAATGAGCCGCAACAACGCGTGGGCGACCGAATAGCCCCGATGTCGAAGCAACTCGACCCCGTCGTCGAGCGAACGAGAATCGGATCCGTCAGTTGTGACGGGCTGCTCGCCGGCCAGCCCGGGAAACGATGTCTGATCCAGCAGCCGGGCGCGCATCCAGGCACGGTTGCCGCCGATGGTGTTGATCTCGCCGTTGTGCGCCAGCACGCGAAACGGCTGCGCCAGTGCCCAATCGGCCGACGTGTTGGTGCTGAACCGCTGGTGAAAGACCGCGAAGCGCGACGTAAAACGCCGGTCTGTCAAGTCCGGGTAGAAACGTTCGAGGGCATCAGGCGTGACGAGCGCCTTGTACACCACGGTCGTCGTGGACAACGACGCCAACGTGAGACGAATGCCCTGCTCGGCGGCGACGCGCTCGATGGCGAGGCGGACCCTGTACAAACGCTCCGCGGCGGCGTGCCGCCCATCCGCGAACGCGGCGACGATTTGCAGCACGCGTGGCGTCGACGCCCGTTGCGCGGGAAGCACGGCGGCGCGGTCGGTCGGCACCTCGCGCCAGGCGAGCAGCGCGCCGGCGGCTTTGAGCTCCCGGTCGACGAGCAGCATGGCGGCGTTCGTGTCCTGCGGGTGCACGAACAGCATGCCGAGAGCGCGCGTTCGCCCGGCGGGCAGGCGATCGCCGAACGATGCCGACAGGAGCGGCCACGGAATGGCCGTCAGCAGCCCGCAGCCATCGACGGCCCCGAGAGACGCCGGTGCCCCCCGGTGGGACAGCCGGACGAGCGCGGTCAGCCCGTGGCGGACGATCTCGTGGCCCGCCTCGCCGCCATTCGGGGCGACGCGGGCGATGAAGCCCACGCCGCACGCGTCGTGCTGCATGGCGACGTTTATGGCAGCACGTGTTCGATAAGTAAAATAGAACTTACAGATGCAAAGTATCTCAGAACCAGATACGTGATTGGCGCGCTGCACGTATCGGACCCATGACTTCGCCGCATGGCATCCCGCCCTATTCGACCCGAATGTGAAGCTCGGCGCCAAACAGCATGGTCCGATCGTTGTCTATGGCAGCCCATTTCACCAGCGCGCGGACGCTCTTCTCCACCCGGCCCTTGAAGACCGTCCTGCCGTTGGCGACCACGGTGATCGGCCTGGTGAAGTCGAACTGATCGGGCGAGAGCAGCAGCGTGAATGCCGTCACCCCGTGAGTGCTGGCGTTGACGGTGTTGTCGTGGCGCATGAGGTCCACGCGGCCTGAGGGTTCGTCGCGATCGAAGAGCGGCCGCGGTGCAACGTCGACGCGCTTCGGGTCGTAGACGCCCATAAGCTCAACCGGCGCGTTGTCGCGCGCGACCAGCAGCGTGATCGTCGAGCCGGGCGTGATGCCGTCGAAGATCTCCTCGGCATCGATCGCAATGTGCGCCGTGTCGCCATTCAGGCGGACGAGCGCATCGCCCGGCTTGAGCCCCATCCGTTCGGCGTTGGATCCGGCGACGACGCGTGTGATGCGGTTGCCGCTGCTGCGCACGCCGAATTCGAGGCGAGAGCCTGAAGCGACGAGATTGGGGTCGTCGAGCGGACGCTCGCCGCGAGCGGCGCCCAGCCTGTCCACGACCAGCCAATGCGCCCGGTTGAACGCGAGCGTATTTGCGGTCTCCCAGGTCAACGTGTCGGGCAGCGGGTTGCGCGGGTGCTCGTGCGCAAAGGTCTCGAACTCGTCCTTCACGCGCGGCCACCACTGCGTGTTGTGGCCCGCGCCGGCTTGCGGGTGATACTCGAGGGCAACTCCGATCTTGCGGTAGTGGGCCACAGCCGGCTCGACGATCTCGGTCGGGTACAGCGGATCGCGCTCCCCGTTGACGATGAAGAACGGCTTGTTGCGCATGTTGTTGGGAAACAGCGGGCCGTCGACTCGCAAGTCGTGACTGGCCAGCACGCCCCAGAACCCGTTCAGCGGCAGGAAGCTGGCAAACAGCGTCGTCTCTCGCATCGCGACGTAATACGCGCCCGTTCCGCCATCGGAGACGCCTGCGACGACGACCCGGTTTTCGTCGATGTTGTAGCTCCGCTTGACGGCATCGACGATCGCGCGCAGGTTGAGGAGTTGATCGGTCGTCCACCACGGCGCGCCGTCCCACGCAAACGGAACAATGTAAAACTGCGGCGGGTCTCCGGTGAGTGCGCCAACGCCGCCGGCACCGGCCGGCGGGACGTTGGTGTGGCGCATCATCACGCCGCCATGGAGGTGGATTCGGGCTGCGTAGGTCCGGCGGGGGTCGTAGGTTTCGGGAACGGTGACTGCAAAGTGATGCTCGACGCCGTCCGACGTCCTGTTGGTCAGCCTGACGAGCCCGGTCGTCTGCGGCCGATACGGGCGTCCTCGACGCAGCCTGCGAAATGCCCCCTCGAACGACACGCCGCTGCGCGCAAGGTCCTCGGCACGCGCGACCGCGTCCGACGTATCGGCTGCGGCCCAGAACCGGTCGAACGCGGCGTCTATCACGGCGTCCATTCCTGGAGTCGCCGATGAGCCAACGAACGGCTGGGACGCCGAGAGCTCGGCCGAGGGCTGGCTGCCGCCGGCCATCGCACACCCCGCGAGAGCCAGGGCGGCCAACCGAGCCGCGACCACGATCAGCCACGTCGCTTTTGTCTTCATTGCCGCGAATGTAACATGTAGGAGATAGAGGATATGATGCGCGCCGCACTCCTCGCCGGAATCCTGATGATGGCGCTGGCAAACGGGCGGGCAGCGATGCCCCAGGTCTCCTCGGCCACGCCCG